>JASHPQ010000149.1 GCA_030037995.1 Nitrososphaerales archaeon
GGCCTCGAAGTTCCGGGAATCGATTTCGAAGGCCTGGCTAAGGGGTACGGCGTGGGCTTTCAACGGATCCATGATCCCGATCAGATCGTCCCAGGGGTACGCGAAGCGATTCAATCCCAAAAACCCTCACTGATTGAAATCCCCATTGATCGTAAAGTGCAACCGCTGTTCTAGCTTTCAAATCAAGTGTTAAGACACCAATTCGGAGAAAGTTATCTCGCAGCCAAAAAATTAGTTCTGGTTAGTGATATGGAAGTCCCAACGCTTGCGGAAGTGCTGGACGCGAAGAATAGGATCAGGCCGTACCTCCCGAAGACGCCGCTAATTTGGTACGATAATCTGAGCGAAATGGTTTCCGCCGAAGTCTTCGTGAAGCATGAAAACCACTTGCCCACGAATGCGTTCAAGATCCGCGGCGGGATTAACCTCATTTCTCAACTACCTGATGACGAAAAGCGGAAGGGAGTGATCAGTGCTTCCACCGGCAACCACGCCCAGTCGATCGCGTTTGCTTCGCGACTATTCGGCGTGAAGGCTACAATCGTGATGCCACTGAACGCAAACCCACTGAAGGTGGACGCCACGAAGAGGCTCGGCGCGAACATTATCCAGTACGGGAAGGATTTCGACGAAGCTCGCGAGTTTACGGAGAAAATCGCGGTGGAGCAGGACATCCGGTATGTCCACTCAGCCAATGAGCCGCACCTGATTTCCGGCGTCGCGACGCTGTCGCTGGAGATTTTTGAAGATCAGCCGGGAATCGAAGCAATCATTCTTCCGGTGGGAGGCGGAAGCATGGCGTCCGGAGCGTGCATAGTAGCGAGCGCGGTAAGACCCAAGACACAGGTAATCGGCGTCCAGTCCTCGGCGGCTCCTTCAGCTTACCTCTCTTGGAAGGAGGGGCGACTCGTCTCGGACAAGATGGCGACCTTTGCGGAAGGTCTCGCGACGCGTGTGGGATTTGAGCTTACGCAGAAGATTCTGAAATCGCGGCTGGACGACTTTGTTCTCGTCTCGGATGACGAAATTAGAAAAGCCATCCTGCTTTTGCTCGATAAGACGCACAACCTCGTGGAGGCGGCGGGCGCAGCTCCTCTGGCCGCCCTGATCAAATCGAAGGAGAAGCTGAAGGGAAAGAAGGTTGCGATAGTGGCGAGCGGAGCAAATATTTCCCCGGCTCAACTGAAAGAAATTTTGGCTAGAGAAGAAAACACGCTGAAGAGCTGAGCTCCTCTTCCTTCAAACTAGCCAGGGCTCATCTTCGGATGGATCAACTTCAGATCACCGCGGTGCTCCATCAGCTTCTCGTGGGTACCCTCAATTTCAAGCAAGACGAGGTACTTCAGCCGCCCGAGAACCCTGCCTCTCACTTTCTTGTCGAGAATGTATACCGTGTCTCCCTCCTTCAGCGGCGCTCGATGAGCTGTCATGATTTGCATGCCTCTTTCTTGTTCTTCCTCTTCTGAACTGCGCAGACTCCTCATTTTTTCTTTGAGAAATCCTAAGAAAGAAAGAAAATCTGAATTTGTACTTAAGAAAAGCGTATTGATAATACGTAGAGCAAATATGCTAGCAACTGGACGCGATCCGGCAAGAGAGAACTTGATTTCAGATTAGTTTATTGCGCAACTGTGTCTTCTTGAGATAGAATTGAAAAAGGAGGTACTTGATGTAAAATGAAATTTGGCGTCCAGCATCCCAACTTTAGCTACGACGGGCAGGGGCAAAAGATGATCGATACATTAACGATCCTCGCCAACACCGGAGAGCGTCTCGGTTTCGACTCCTTCTGGGTGATGGATCACTTTCATCAGATCGAGATGGTGGGCAGGCAGGAGGAGCCCATGCTGGAGGGGTGGACGACGATCTCCGTTCTTGCCGCTGCAACCTCCAAAATAAGACTGGGTACTCTGGTCACCGGGAACATCTACAGACACCCCTCGGTTCTTGCAAAAATCGCCGCGACGCTGGATGTCTTGAGCCGGGGCCGCTTGATACTGGGGATCGGCGCTGGATGGAACGAGCTGGAATCGCGAGCGTACGGAACTCCATTTCCCTCTACGAGGGAGAGGCTCGAACGACTCGACGAAGCTGTGCAATTGATCAAGAAAATGTGGACGGAAGAACGGGCGAATTTTTCCGGCAAGTACTACAAGCTCGAGAACGCATTCTGCAATCCAAAACCCGTGCAGAAGCCATATCCGATGATCCTCATTGGAGGATCCGGTGAGAAGCATCTTCTCCGAACCGTCGCAAAGTACGGAGACGCGTGCAATCTGTTCGGCTCGCCGGAGACCGTGAAAAGAAAACTGGCCATACTGCGTGAGCACTGTAGAGCGGTAGGAAGAGATTACGATTCGATCCTGAAGACGAAACTGACCCGAGTGCTGATCGGCGAGGACGATGGTATGATTAAGGACACCGTTGAAAGAATGGAGAAGACAGTACCGCCGGGAATGCTGAAGGAGGCCATGATCTACGGCACGCCGGAGCAGGTGAGTGATCAGGTGGCACAGTTTTCAGGCGTGGGGGTCGAATACCTCATCACGAGCTACAGTGGCGAAAGGGAATTGCCGTCGCTGAAGCTTTTCGGGGAAAAAGTACTTCCGGCGTTTTAGCCGGAAGATGGCGAAGAAGGGATTCGAAGCAATGTTGGCGAGGTACTAGGACGGCCCAAGCTTGGACAAGATACATGACCACTCGAGATGACATTTTGAGCATCTGAAGGCCATCACCGCGCCAAGAGTGGACGAATTCTGGAAACTCGTGACTTCCCAGTCATGGGTGTTGAGGCATGCAAGCAAATTGCTAGAATTGCCTGATTTCAGCGAATCTGGATTGACACAGATTCTTTCGAATCTTGCTACCGTTTCCAATTTTTTAATGCTCAACCTCCAAACTTGCGTACGATATCCCATGGAGCTTGTTAGCTTTTGAGGTGAAACTCACACTGGTCGTCGCCCTTCGACAGGGACTTTTCTTCAAAGCAGTTTACATCCTCTTTTCCCAAAATTTTCCTTGCCGCTCCGATGATCATGCCAGCGACGATCCAGCACTCCGTCTTTCCAGTGTTTCCGGCAGCCGCGGCAAAGAAGCTGTTCTTGAGATAGATTTTTGCTTCACCCTTCATTCCAGAAATTATCGATTGGAGGATCGGCAACTTGAATTCGCCTTATCCTTGGCTTTTCCCGCGTTAGATGAACTTCTTATAGACTTCGATTCGGCCCGCATCCATGTCTTTGATATTGTTCGCCTTGAAGACAGAACGCTAGACCGCACTATTGTTCAGATTTCGATTTTATTGTCTTCGAGATACGCCACGAGCTTCTTCAGCTTCCGAACCGTTTCGGGATGCAGTCCATGCTCGATTTTTTCCGCGTCGTTAGTGGCCGTGCTCTCCGGAACGCCAATGAGGACTAAAAACCTTCGGAGCGTTTCATGACGATCTTTCATGCTTCGAGCAAGCGTGCGCCCGGAATCCGTGAGGGCCATTCCACGGTACGGTGTGTGAACCAAGTAGCCCTGCTTGTGGAGCTTCTTCACCATGTCTGTCACTGAAGACTTTGATACGCCCATCCGTTCGGCAATGTCCGAAGTGGATGCAAAGCCCTTTTCGAGTACCAGGAGATCTATCAATTCCAAGTAATCTTCGGTTGCTTCGGAAGATTTCTTGCGTTCTGCTACAGCCTCCATGTCCACTTGGATCTCCTGCTCCCCCAACCATGCGTTCTTGATTCGAATCTTAGAGGAATGTAAACGATTTTCCGAAGGAAAGACAAGAAGGCAAAGAGGTTTAATGTGTTTTGCGCACCAACTTTGAGTTCAGTTTGTCGCAGGTTACGGCGAGCTTACTGAAGTTCAGTCTATATAGTATAATTAGAGGGCTTGAATAAAGTTAGATTCATATAACTTAAATATCGCGTGACCTAACCATCTGTAACAATGAGGTTCCCTTGGAGCAGAGGCCTGAGATTCGCTGAACCGACCTCGAAACCAGAGGTGACCCAAGAGCAAAAGACTAATCCTCACATTTCCTTACGCGAGTTTTTCGCCTACTTGGGCCCGACACTGATCGTCAGCCTCGCTTACATTGATCCCGGGAACTTTGGGACTGACATAGCCGGAGGTTCGCAATTTGACTACAAACTGTTGTGGGCGGTCTGGATGGCGGGCCTGATGGCAATGGTGCTCCAGTACATGTCTGGAAAACTGGGGATCGCCACTGGAAATAGCCTCGCGCAGCTGATACGAGTATCTCTGAAGTCCAGAACTCGAGCAATTGCATACTGGCTGATGGCCGAAGTGGCCATCGCCGCGACAGACTTGGCAGAGTATCTGGGAACGGTCATCGCTCTGAATATCCTTTTCGGGATTCCCCTTCTCTATGCAGGATTCCTTGGTGCTGCTGACGTGATAATCCTGTTGGCGCTGCTGAACAATCGCTTCCGCATAGTGGAATACTTCTTCATGCTCTTTGTTTCGATAATAGCTACGGGTTTCCTCTACGAACTCCTTGTCGTAGGCCCCAATTGGCAGCAGATTGCCATTCACTCCTTTTCGCCGGATCTGGCGGGTGGCACTGTCCTAGTCGTCGTTGGGATAGTTGGTGCGACGGTCATGCCCCACGTCCTCTGGCTCCACTCTTCGCTGACGCAAACCAAGATGCAGAGATGGGGAGTTCAGCAGGACGAAATGGCTTCGAAGAAGAAACTGTTGAGGCTCCACCTTCGAGAGAACGTGGTCATTCTGGCAGTCGCGAGTTGCGTTAACGTGGCGATTCTTGTGATGGCAGCAGCAGCATTTTTCCCGAAGTACACCAATGTGCAACAGATACAACAGGCGTACGAAATAATGAAGCCCCTGTTCGGGGCGGCCGCGGCAATAATCTTCGCTGTAACGCTTCTCTCTTCTGGAATCGCTTCGTCCACCGTGGGAACTCTTGCAGGGCAGGAACTCATGACCTCGATGTTGGGGATAAAGGTGAACAAATACGTGAGGCGGATTATAACGCGGGTGATCAACGTTTTCCCGACAACCATCGCTATTCTCTTGGGTCTGTCTCCGCTGGCGCTGTTGGTGTACAGTCAGGTTTTACTTAGCCTGTTCATTCCGCTGCCGATGGTTCCATTGGTTTACTACACCAGCAAAAAGAAGATAATGGGCCCCTTCGTCAACCAGCGGTGGTTCATCATTGTGGCCTGCGCCGTCGCCGGAACTATAATCGCACTGAACATCGCCCTGCTTTATACTTCATTTTAGGGCGCCATTGACGAAAAATGTTCCAAATTGACTGAAGCTAAAACAAGTTCGGATGCAGAAAACGCATCATCTGACGTCTTCCAAATTACGAAGATTCTGATAGCTTACGATGGATCCCAACATGCGATGAAAGCATTTACTGCGGCGAAGGACTTGGCGAAAAAGTATCACGCAGAACTAGTCGTTCTGACCGCTGTGGAAGCTTCACCGCCATACTTCTTACCGCAGGTTCCCCCGGGGGATGAACCCGACAATAGAGGGTACGAAACGGACAAAGATCGGAAGGAGCTTACCGAGCTAGTACGTCTAGCTAAAGCCGATGGAATCGATGCAAGGGCCGAAGTCTTGGATGAAGGAGGTCCAGCGATCAAGCAGATTCTCGATTATGCCGAACAAGGGGGATTCGACCTGATAGTTGCTGGAACACGGGGGCTGGGCGGCTTCTCGAAAATGTTGTTAGGGAGCGTTTCGAGCAGCTTGGTTTCTCGCGTGCACTGTCCCGTGCTCGTCGTAAGGTGAAAAACTCACGAGTCTTGAAGGAAACTGGAAACTTCCCGTTCAAAATCCTCGGAAATCACTATAGTGTAATGATTTGTCTTTGGGATCTCCCTGACCTGACTGTTCTTTATCAAGCCCGTCAGTCGGCTCGCTTCTTCTCGGGGTAGAAGTAGACCCTTGTCAGGGCCAAGCGTTCCCTCCGTAGCTCTTACGATAAGGGTGGGTGCTCTAACAAGTGGCACTAGCAAGTCGGCGTTGATCGTTGCATTAGTCGAGATCTCTTCCTGGATCGCTGACTTTGGTACCCTAGAAATAACAGTACCATCAGACCGGGCCTCGGCATCGTAGCGGAAGTATGCTTCCCAGAAGTCGTTCCAAGTAAAGTACGGAATCTTTCTGCATAGCTCCAGATAAGCATCTAAAGATGGGAACACCTGGCCCAGTCGATTAAGAGATGCAGAAATCGCAGCTAGGGTATCGGACGGAATTCTGACCCCGATATCCACCAGAATAAATTTGCTCGCCCTTTCTGGAAAGAGGGCCGCCATGTACAGACCGATTGCGCCGCCCAGCGAGTGTCCCACGATCGATACTTTGTCAAGACCCAGAGAATCGAATAACGAAAGCAAATCGGCCGTGTGGAACGGGATTCCGTAACCATGAGCCGGTTTTGAACTCAGTCCTCTCCCACGCAGATCAGGAGCAACAACATGGAATCCTTCTTGAGAAAGACGACCTCCAAGTTTGACCCACTCGTGACTGTTAGCCGTGAGCCCGTGCACCAGGACAACACTTTTGGATGATTGTTGATTCCACTCTAGATAGCGGAGTTTAATTCCGCTTATCTCCAGCTCAGTATCTTTCAAAGTTCAATCCGCAACTCCGTCACATACATGTCAGGGGATTATACTTTAGAGATTACGACCTGACTCCTCCTTACAGTTTTTAGAAAGCACTCCAGCCACCGTCGATCACGACGCAGGAGCCATTCACGTAACTGGCATCGTCGGAGACGAGAAAAAGCGCGAGCCTTGCGATTTCAATTGGTTCGGCAACTCTGGGAATGGCAGGAAAAGTCTTTTTCATTAGCAGGTCGACCCCTTGAGGACTCGGAGTAGCGCTGCCGAAACCAATTGCCGTATTCACGGCGCCGAGCACCATCGCGTTGCACCTTATCCCACTGCTGCCGTAAAATACGGCGATGCTCTTTGTCAGGCCGACGAGACCGTGTTTTGAGACCGTGTACGCGACGCCGGATTTCCCTGCGGAAAACGATGCAACGGAGGCGGTATTCAGGATCGTCCCATGGCCATTCTTTAACATCCTCGGAATTGCACGCCTGCTCGCCCAGAACGGGGCGTTCAGATTTATGTTCATGACCTTGCTCCAGAGTTCGTCGGATACGTCGGCCACCGGGACCACCCCATCCATGATCCCGGCATTGTTGCAAAGAATATCGATCCTGCCTTTCGCTTCACAGGTTTCGTCCACCATCTGTTCGACTTGATTCTTGTTGGAAAGGTCTTTCACCATCCCGCTAGCTCTCTTGCTTCCAATCTTTTCCACGACCTGATCCACTCTGTCAGGTACTACATCAACCACCACAACCTCGCATCCGTTGGTGGAAAATAGCTCGGCCATCGCTCTCCCGACCCCCGAACCGGCACCCGTAATTACGGCAACTTTACCATCTAGAATGGCTGTCATTTCGTATCTACGATTTTTTTCCATCCTATTTATCGCTCGTTATGATTCTCGAACTTGAGAATCACGGATCCCATCCAAGCTGCGAGGCAGTCAAGGTGACTTTGGACCAGCGAGAGCATGGTACCCCTTTTCCAAAGGATAGGCACGCCGACAAAAACGTATTAGGGACACTGTTCAGATGCAAATTTTCAGTGATTAAGGCGAAATGGTTGCCGAAAAGGTAATGCATTTTCAGGGAAAAAATAAAGATCTAGATCAGCTCGCCCAGCAAATTGTACAACAGCTCCAATCTGAGGGCTACAAGACGCAGCTCGGGAAACCACCCGTGGGCATTGTCATTCAAGCGCAAAAGGCGGGGATCTTGAGGGACATTATAACCGCGGAAAGGGCCTTCACGATAATGATCACCGGCGATCCGAATGACTTCACTGTGCATATCGGAATAGGAAAATGGATTCAGAACTTGGCCGTCGCGGCTGCCGAGGCGATCTTGCTTACTTGGCTATTTCTAGTGGTGGATGTGCCCGAAATGCTTTGGACTGTTCACGTGGAAAATGGCATAGGTAAAGAGATCTCTCAGATCGTCGGTTAAAATCTGAAGCAAAGCATTGGTTGTGACACCTTAGAGTGGTGGGTTCGACCGTTGCGCTCGAATTCCGCTCTTTCCGTTCACTATCCCCTATCCGTCTCTTATGACATTGGGATTAGGCCTCTGTGACCGGTTTCCATTTCATCCCTACAATTCAATTTAAATCCGGGAAGGTTCTCATTACTGAGAATATTGATGATATACTGTCGGACGAACACCCATTACGTTTCTGATAGTAGTGCGGCCAGCAATCGTCTCTCAGCTTTTATCCTGTGCCTAACAAAAGTGGCTTCGCGAATGTGCAGCCTCTTTGCCAGCTCATTGGAGTTGACTTTCTTCGGTATGTTATAATAGCCCAGATAAAATGCCATGGTTATGACCTTTCGCTGTTTTTCCGTAAGCAATCCTATGGCAGAATCAGGCGAGAAACTCGCATCCGTGTTGCTACTGATTCTGTAATGGATTCCTTCATCGTCGAGGAGCTTGAGGAGCCGTTTCAGGTCTGACGCGCTGCCTAGGAAACTTGCCCGTATCCGCCCTCCTCTTATTTCGAGCGGGATCGAAAGGAATCCTCCGGTCGCAAACAAGCCCGCCGCGAGCGGGTTGGGCTTGTGCCTTATGAAGTAGATGTGCGACCCGTCCTTTTCTGTTTCGAGATGTTGGATTTCCGTGAAATCATCCCCAAGAGCTTTTTCGAACCTCGTCTTGGGATCTTTCATTTGCACCCTGCAAACCATTGCCCACTCGCGGGGTTCTTCTTTGAGGAGATTCAAGATCTCGAAGTGCTCTAACTTTTCAATTTCAGATTCGGCGTCTAAGTACCTCCCCACTTCCTCTATCGTAGATTCGATCACGAGTCGACGCATAGAAAGACACTTGGACAGTCCGGCATATAGGAATGTAGCAGCAAGGCTATTATAATAGCCTCAACGGTTATTCCAGAGTTTTAACAAACCATAATTTGTCATGACGAATCCTCCAGGCAAGGCGAAGAGACCTCTCGGCATTGTGATCGTAAGTGTTCTAATGATATTATTCGGGCTGGCCGAGATAGCCACGGCTTTCTCCCACAACTTTTATGGCATTACGACGGGGCAGAGCTCGGCTGCGACTTATTCTTCTGCCTTCATCGGCGTGCTTTATTGCATGGCGGGCCTGGTGATTCTACCGATGAAGAAGTGGGGAGCAAACCTTGCGATCGCGTTGCTGACGGTGGATGTTTTAGGGCGATTGGTTCTTGTGGCGGCGGGCTTCTATCCTGTTAATACACTGGAAAATACCTTCGGCATCATTGCTGGAACGGTCATTGCAGTGGTTTTTGCGATCTACATCGGACTCAA
>JASHPQ010000150.1 GCA_030037995.1 Nitrososphaerales archaeon
TCGGCATGCTGGGCCGAACCGAGCAAGAGCCGATGGAGTCCGCCTTCAGTCTCGTCTCCAAATTTCCCGCGATCCTCTCTTGCTTCGATCGCAGTCGAAGAGGATTGGAATTCATTGCCCCTTCAGAAAATCTTTCTTTTTCCGAGAAGTACCTTTACATGCTGACGGGCAGGGTTCCTTCCAAGGAACACGCGGAAGCGCTGAACTCTTATCTGATCTTGCTCGCTGACCACGGCTTGAATTCCTCCACTTTTTCTGCGATCGTAACGATTTCCACTCTGACAGACTATTACTCGGCAGTGACGTCCGCAATCGGAACTCTCAAGGGGCCACTGCATGGGGGCGCGCCCTCGCAAGTGTGGGAAATGCTCATGGAAATCGGCGGCAAGGCGGAGGCGAAGGGCTGGCTGGCGGATAGGATCGAGTCCGGCGGAAGGATCATGGGTTTCGGCCACCGGATTTATCGCACCGAAGATCCGAGATCCAAAGTCTTGAAAAACATCGCGAGAAAGATCGCGAAACCAGAGGTCTTCGAGCTTGCCGAATATGTCGAGACCATGGCGAGAGAACTGCTGCGCGAAAAACATCCGGAGAGAACCCTCGAAACAAACGTGGAGTTTTACTCTTCTGTGGTGCTGAACGCCGTTGGGATTCCCGTGGACATGTTCACGCCAACCTTTGCCTGTTCCAGACTCGTCGGATGGACCGGGCACATCCTAGAGCAGCTTGCCGACAACAAACTGTTTCGCCCCGAATCGGAGTACGTCGGACCCGAGGGTTTGTCGCTTTCACAGACATGAAAGACGACACATCATCGGCTCAACAGATTTTTAGTTCTTCTCGGACTCACTACCCAGGCCCAAATGTTGAGCGCCAGTCCCAGCACGAGCGGTACGAGCAACAGCTCCAGATAGGATCTGGGAAACTGCGGCGAGGTCACCGTAATTGTCACGATCGTGTCGCTGCCGTCAACGACCGTGGCATTTCCTTCCTCGGCTAGTCCACCCTTCGAAACGGTGATGTTGTAAAGTCCACTGGGCAGATAAAACGAGGTGTTACCACCAGCCGGTATGTTGGAGCCGAGGCTGGCACCCTGCGAATTTGAAATTGTGACGTCCGCCCCAATGTCCGGTTTGGAATTATTGGTAACCTCCACCGTGAGCTTTCCTATCGGAATAAAGATTTGCGAATCGCTAAAGGGCCGAGTAATGTTAACTCGGACTGAATTCAGCGCTTCGGATCCGATCATCGGCGTAACGGTGAGGGAAAGCGGATAGTTTTTTGCGATGACATAGACCGAACCAGAATAAGCCCCTGAAGCCTCGATGTCCGAGCTGTTTGAGAGTGAGTAAGTAAACCCGGAGAGCGGAACATTCCCTGGCTGTCCGAGGAAGTCCAGTCTCGCTAAATTAATTTGAAGCGGCAGGACGGAGTATCCCTCGATCCCGTCGTACTGATACATGAAGTAAAGCTTAGACGGCCAAGTGCTCGGATTTTCAGCCAGATTTACTCGCTTTGAAAAAGAGGTGCCGCTTACGGTAAAGGGATTGCACGCGGACAGCCAAAACCAGCTGCCTCCAGCCTCGCGAAGTACTGTAGTCTGTGCCACCGCCAAGCCGGAGCTGCTATCGAAGTAGCCACGGACCACATATCTTCCGAGTCTCAGATTTCCGAGGATAGGAAGTGAGACTGTTTCGGAGGTGCTTCTGTTGAAAAGGGCCGTGTCGGATCTGGCAACCACGACGTCCCTCGAAACAGTCTCGTTAGTTAGGGCGGCCGAGTAGCCGTACGAATACTCAAGATCAAACCAGAACGAAAAGGGGGTAGTCACGTTTCTGGAAGTAGAAAATGTTGCCGTATCGTTTTGTGAGTTCATTGAAACCGAGATCTGTCCGGTACCCACATCGGCGGGCTCGTCCAAGGAAATTGTGTTATTGTCGACGGGGTTGGAGGCATTCGATACGAGGCAGCCCTCGAGATCATACAATTCCGGAGAGTTCACGGAAAACCCCAGATTTATTTCTCCGTTTTGTATAGAGTATTCGCTGAGGCTCACGGGCACCTGATTTCCCGGAACCTCCACCAGAAAAACGAGCATGCTGAAATCGGTGGAATTCGATAGGGTGAAGACCAGTGTCCACTCCCCCGGCGGATCAGAACTCGTGAAAGTATAAAGGGAAATGATGGACGATGGAGCGAGATTAACTATCAAGATCGAACTGTTTGCTGGATTCCGCAGCGCCACCGTGATCGACTCATCAAATGTGGAGTAAATCCACAGACTGTCGTTAATTGTGAATATCGGGGCCCCCTGTCTGGCCGGCGCTAGCGAGCTCGGTCCGGCACCAAGATCTATGAACGGCGGAGCTCGGGGGAGGATGGCCGGGGAACTCTGGGCTCGCGAAAGAGGCATTAGTGAGCTTGATACCGTAATCAGCAGGAGCCCCGCAAGAAATACGGGTACTAGCGCTTTCGAACTATTTCCCATGAACAGTTACCCTCATTATCAAGAATAGAACAACACATGGTGCGGAAAGCACCACCAAAATATCGGGTTGGTACGGCGAAACCAGCGCGATCCAGGCGAAGGCTAAGACGGTACCAACGAGCGAGACGACTAGCATCCACGGCAACCGCAGCTTCGGGCGGGCTGAATAACTGCCCACCGCCATGTAAAACAATGTTCCCACAAAAAACAAAATCAATCCCGTCGAAGACAAAAAATCCTGAGACGGATTGGGAACGCCGCCGCCCCCAACCTCGCTCCTGATCTGGGAAATGATCAGCGTCCCGAGCCCTTCGAGGCCCTGTACCGGTTGCGTTAGTCCAGAAAACAGATTCGAAAGAAATACCACCGAAATGAGCTCGAAGGCGGCGATCACCAAGGCTCCCGAGAGCACGGTGTCGCGGGCCAGGCTCCTTGCGAAGCTGTAAATAGTGTACGGCGTCAGAATTAGGGCGGTAGCTCCAAACCAGGCCGTCAGTATGACTCCCATGAAAGCGGCGTAGAAGGTGGAGCCGGTCAAGATTATCAGGACGAGGAGCGGCGGAATCAGAAGCGCCTCGATCGAGAAAACGATGATGGGAACGATAGGCTGTATCTGATATTTGAGCCCCAAGGAAAAGAGCACGATCACCCTGATAATTTGGGTATACAGAATGACCGATTCTGTCCAGCTCAATTCCGAAAGGTTTGCGACGGCGAAAAAGTTGTTGAGAAACACGACATAGATCGCAAGCAGCCCCAGCCCCACCGACGTCGAGGAGAGCAGCTTTAGACCGTCCCTAGTCATCTGCGGACCACCCTGTTCACCAGCTCCGCCACGTCCTCGCTACCCGAGTAGATTACTGATAGATTTCCCATAGTTTTCGGGAAGGCATCCTTATCCTGGATTAAGAGGGCGGCTTTTCTCGCAACTTCCATCGCCAAGGGACCGTTTTCCAGCTCCTTCAAGCCAGTGATGCAAATATCAGCTTCATCAATAATCTCCGAGACCTTTTCAGTGGTTGACGTCTGGGAGCGCGACATCTTCATCAAACACTCCCGGAACCCCAGAAGGTCCGTGGCTTCGCACCTTGCGATGGTATTTTCAGAATAGAAAAGCAGCGTCACGTCGCAGCCCAATGAAAACACATTAGTTCCTAGAATCCCCGCGCCCTCGCAGGCGAGATCCATCCATTCCAGCTCGCCTTGTTCCCTGTCTACGGTTTTGACGAGCCCTATGGAGAGGGATTGCGGAATGTTCGCTTCGCGGACTTTAACGAGAAGTCGCTCGTCGGAGAGGGAGGCAATCTTTTTCCAGTAAATGTTCTTTCGCTCCACCGAGCTGTTGTACTCGTCTATAGAATAGAACTCTTGGCCGCTGCCATGAGTGCGCCCCGCCCGTTCCCCGAGCGCGAGTGTCAGCGGAGCCGTCTGTCGTACGTCCTTCAACAAGGACGACGGGTAGCAATCAATGGTGAAATCATCCCTGCCCAAATCAAGCGTCTTCTTGAACAGGCCCAGTGGGTCAATGAATTCAAACTGGATCGAAAGTCCTTGAAATCGCCCCGCGTACTTCGGTCTGAGCCTCAAGCTCAAGGAATCAGAGGAATCGTTTGAGGTCGTTTCCACGCCCGCTGGCCCTTTAATCGAGGAAACGACCACTCTCACGAACCTCTTTCTTCTGGATTTGATCGTGATATTTTCCACAGCTTCACCCTCCTTGAAACAGGTCGGGTGTGGGTCTTCGAGATCGATTCGGACTCCGCCCGTGGTAGCGGCGCCCAAGATTGCCTCGGAGATTCCCGCGGCGATGAATAAGCATAGGCACAGTGCGAGAACCACCCTCACATCTAGAAAGCTCGCTACGATAGTGCCAAATAGGGCGGCCTTTAGATAATCCTGGCCCCTCGGGGTGAGCTTCACCGAGGGGGCTTCACTTCGTTCAAGACTTGCTGTATTATCGTTGATGTATCCTGCGCGAGGCCCTTTAGGGCAGCAGAGCGATCGAGACGCATTCTGTGAGCCAGGGCAAAACCTGCAAGCTTCTTGATGTCGTCGGGGGTCACATAAGTCCTGCTCTCCAGGAAAGCGTTGGCTCGGGCAATCTGCACGAGCTGCACGATGGCCCGCGGGCTTGCCCCGAGGTTCACGCGAGTGTCCTCCCGCGTCTCCAGGGCGAGTCTTGAAACATATTCAAGAATTTCGTCGGAGACCTTAATCGCGTCAACCGCTTTGAAATATTCTAGCAATTCCGCGGGCTCGATAACCGTCTTTACTGCTTCAAGATCCAGCTCGCTCAGATTCCTCTTCAGGATCTGCACCTCCACCTCGTGTGTGGGATAGCCGAACTCCACTCGCAGCATGAACCTGTCCATTTCGCTTTCGGGAAGTGGATAGACACCCTCAAAGTCCAAAGGATTTTGTGTCGCGATTACCATGAACGGGAAAGGAAGCTTGGATGTCTGGCCCTCCACGGTCACCTGGAGCTCCTGCATCGACTCTAAGAGGGCGCTTTGAACCTTGGGGGCTGCCCTGTTTATTTCATCGGCGAGCAGCAGGTTGGTGAACACCGGCCCTTCTTTGAATTCAAACTCCCTAGTCTTCATGTTGAAAATAAAGCCACCAATAATATCCAGTGGAAGCATGTCCGGGGTGAATTGCACCCTCCTAAAGGTCAGGCCAAGACACTTGGCGAAGGATTTCGCGAGAAGTGTCTTCGACGTCCCCGGAACCCCCTCGAGGAGCACGTGGCCCCTGGCGAGCAAGGTGGTCAGTAGGAGAGTAGTTTCCTCCTCGCGGCCCACCACAACCTTGCCGACTTCATCAAGGACGCTTGATTTGAGTGATGCTAGCAGTTTTCTCCCCTCTCGGTAGTGCGCGGGCGAGACGCAGGATCGCGTCTACGTTGGCATTCTTGTACTTGATTCCTCCGTACCTATAATCCTCGTACTTTTTGAAAGTGCTTTGTATTTCATACCAATCCAGATCCAAATTCAACGCCTTTACTTTGCTCATGACTTCATTCCAAGTGAATCCTGGAGGTAGATCGGGAAATGATCGTGCCATGGACATCTCGAGGATCTTGAATGCGTCTTCCACTGTAGGATTTTTAGGAAGGCGATCCATTCTGCCTTTGATTATCCCGATCGCGAGCATGATGTAAACTATAACATTAGACCCGATCAAGAGATAGAGGAAAAGCGAATCACTGAACGGCATTGGTGCCCACCATGAACTCCGAACGCAACGTAAGGATGCTCATCGACTTTATGCTGCTTATGTTCAGCGGGGTAATCACTTGGATCTGAACCCACCGGGATCCGTTGCTTTGGCCGGAGGCGCTGATCGTGATTGGAGTAACTCCGGGCTGCTCGATGCGACTGATTGGAGTATTCGCCGGATACTGCGTGTCAAGATAAGTCGACGGGACACTCGAACTAACAGACCAGTTTGCATCAAGCTGCACGTAAATTTGGCCCCAGCTCACCGCCCAGCCCGAAAAATCGGGATCTGCGATATTTGCCGATTGTATAACGTAGGAAGTGGCATTCAAAGTCACGTTCAGATCGGTGACTTTGTCGGAGCTTATCTCCACAGTTGTCGAAAGATTTTCGAACCTCCAGTCAAGAAGTTTCGCTGTATAAGTTCCCGGAGGCAGATCCTCCTGAGCTTGTCCTAAGGAGTCCGTAATATTGTGAACGGTGGCTGTGCTCCCAAAGCCCTGGTACACGGCAACCGCAACCCCCGGTAGACTCTCCACTTCGGCACCACCGATAGCAGGAGGAGAGGGAACCAGAGTAAGATTCGATTGCACGTTCACGAGTAGGACCCCATCAGCGACCTTAGTAGGAGAAGGGAACACCGCCATCGCGTTTCCCAACGAAGAAGCAATCGGCCATTCAAGAGAATTTAACGCGAAAATCAAGAAAAAGGCTACGATGGCGATGCCAATAGCTCCAGCAATTCCGGCAAGCTGGGATTTTTTCCTCTCCCGCATTTAGGATGACCAAAAAGATTGCGTGAAGCTCTATGAGAGGGAAAAACAGATTTAAGAATTTAGTATCTCAAAAATAGAGCTGGAGGGAAATTTATCAATCAAGTGTTGCGGTATCCCGATTTTCAGCCGATGCTAAGGGTATTAGACTCAAGAAATTAAACGCTGTAGGTAAGAAAAAAGTGTCAAAAATCAAGTTAGGAAATGTTCTGACCGTTATAGTAATAGCCCTAGCATGTGTCGCCGTGCTGATAGTCGCTTTAGGGCAATTTCAATACGACCGCGAAGAATACCAATCATACATCAAGTACACTTTTACGCGACAGTACTTGCAGTATGATTACAGCTGCGACCAAAGCGTATATGGGTTGTATATTGTCCTTACGAACAGCGGAGATAAGACTGTGCAAAATCTGCAGGTGAGCGTGACCAATGGACTATGCGTGGGGGCAATTCCTCCACTTCCCAGCGCCTTGAATGCAAGCCAGTCCATCCAGTTTTACGTCTATACTACGGTGCCAAACGGAACGGTGACAGTGACCGGCAACAATACGGATCTCTCGATCGGCTTCTAAGAAGATCTTTGATGGTTTCATCTGGTGTCGGTAGCAGAGAAGCTCATTTAGAAAAGGCTGGCAGTATCTCGTTTCCCGCCCTCTCGACTTGCTCAATGTCGTAGTTGCTCGGAATAAACACGAGCTCCTCAAGACCGATTTCCTCAAACTTTTTGATCTGCGCGATGCACTCCGGTATGGTTCCACGAATCGAGGCCTCTGGGGTACAGCGCGTGTTTTTCGGGAGATCCGTATAATTTCTGGTAAACTCCTTCGAAAGGTTGTCGCCATCTTCGAAGGAATTGGCGATCGCAAGGGGCACGAGGGTGACGGAATTGAGCCTCCTCGGGTCTCTGCCTGCCTCTAACGCTCCCGCTCTAACTTTACTCCACGAATCGGCGTAGTCTTCAGGCGTATAATAGTAAGAAATCCAGCCATCGGCCAAGCGCCCGGCGCGGTTCAGGACGCGGTCGCTGTAGCCGCCCATAAGCATCGGAATTTTAGTGGAACTGGTAGGCAAGATCGTCGCGTGATCTAGCTCGATACCTTCCCCTCTGAAATTGACATCAGCTTCGTTCAAGAGCCTTCTTACGAGTTGAAATTCCTCTTCGAAAATCTGACCCCTTTTCTTGAAGTCGACTCCGGCTGCCCGGAATTCTCGTTCATACCAACCTGAAGCAGCTCCGACTACTAAACGGCCATCTGAAAATATTTGAATAGTGGTTAATGCCTTTGCGACGATCAGCGGATTCCGTAGGGCCATAATCAGCACGCTCGTCCCGAGCTTAATCCTGGTCGTTGCTGCTGACAGATAGCTGAGCGTCGTTAGTGAATCGAGTACAGGAAACACTTTCCTCGATCCCAGGAGAAGATGATCCCATACCCAAAGCGAGTCGAAGCTCAGCTTTTCTGCCGTCCTGGCCATCTGAAAAATCGAGTTTTTTGATGGCGATTTTCCGGGGGGAGTAAAGGTTTCGAGGGCGATACCAAATTTCAAACTTGATGTATCCTTTCAAAAGAACACTTGGCTCTAAACTAATAAAGTGAGGAAGGGTCTAGTGTTCTTCTAGCGCGCCCAGTGTCGTTGAGCGGTCAGCCTTTACCTTTTCATTCAGCGACGGATTCAAATCGGATTACGTCCCCGAGCTGTCGGTCCTTTTGCAAAATAGTTTAACTTTTGGCAACTAAGCCACTTCACTGCCTTTATTTGCTGTATTTTGTGGCAAAATATAAACAGCCACTGGAAAGCACGCATTTTTCGCACTCTGGCTTTCTAGCGAAACAGATAGATCTCCCATGCAGTATCAGAAGGAGTGTAAGTCGGGGCCATTCAGGTTTGGGAGTGATCTTCATCAGATCCTCTTCCACTTTTTCCGGAGTATCCTTAGCAGTAAGGCCGATCCTCCTCGAAACCCTGAACACGTGTGTATCCACCGCGATGCCTTCCACTTTATCAAACCCTGCACTGAGCACGATATTTGCGGTCTTCCTCCCGACGCCCGGAAGTTGCAAAAGCTCTTCCATGGTTTCGGGAACTCTGCCCCCGAATTTTTCTATTAGTTTCTTTGAGATTTCCTTGATTCTGCGCGCCTTTACATGGTAAAATCCAGTGGACAGTACGATTTTTTCCAGCGAACGCACCGGAGCCCTGGCCATTGTCCGTGGTGTAGGGTACTTTGCAAACAGTTTGGGAGTCACTTGATTTATCTGGGCATCGGTCGATTGTGCGGAGAGAACTGTTGCGATAAGAAGCTGAAAAACGTCGCCATGCGCAAGCGGTGTCTTGATGTTTGGATAGAGAGGATCCAACTTTCGGACGACATCCTCGCCGCTCATGGTCGGAATCGAAAACTGAGCAGTCGCCAAAACGATCCATACTGGGCCTCCTTTTTTCGCTAAAAACCTTATTTGCGACAAATGACAGTAAATACAGTTTAAGGCGACACTTTCGACCGTGAAAGAGGCTGAACTTTACCTAGAGCAGGCTGACGGAAAGGTAAGGTGTACTGCGTGCGCAAGACATTGCCAGCTTGGCGAAGGCCAGATCGGGCTGTGCGGAATACGCCAAAATCTAGGTGGAAAGCTGCAGCTTCTCTCCTACGGGAAACTTTTCACGGGGCACATTGATCCAATAGAGAAAAAGCCCGTCACTCATTACAGGCCGGGTACCAGAATATTTTCCGTCGCGACCAGCGGATGTTCATGGCTATGCAAATACTGCCAGAATTATGACATTTCCCAGCGACGGAAAATCGAGGGAATGGACATTGAGCCTGGTGATGTTTCAAAGCTCGCTCTGGCGCAAGAGTGCCAGGGGATCGCCTATACTTATAACGAACCAACCATTTTCATAGAGTATGCAAAGGACATTGGGCTGGCTGCACACCGGAGGGGGCTCTTCAATGTCTTCGTGTCGAATGGTTTCGCAACACCGGAGAGCGTGTTGATGATGAAGCAGTTTTTGGACTGCATCACGGTCGATTTCAAGGGCAGTGGAGAGAGAAACTTTGTGCGCAAGTACATCGGAATTCCTGGCTCTGAACCCATTTTTGAGACGCTCTCCGAAATCAAGAGGAAGACGAGCATCCACGTTGAGATAACAGACCTGATCATCCCGGAGGTGGGGGATAATTTAGATCAGGCTCGAAAACTGTCAAAGTGGGTGTACGACAACCTCGGCCCGATGACGCCTGTTCACTTTCTCCGATTCCATCCCGACTATAAGATGATGGAGTTTCCGGTTACCCCCACGAAGACACTGGAGGCGCACCACAAGGTCGCAAAAGAAGTCGGCCTGCAGTACGTGTACCTCGGAAACGTCTCGGGTCATCCGCTGGAGCATACTTACTGCCACGGGTGCAAGAGGATAGTGGTGAGGCGCTACGGTTTCGATATTACTGGCTGGTACCTCGACGATGAGAACAAGTGCACCTTTTGTGGAACACAGATTCCGATAGAGGGAAAGCTTGCGACCTCCGTTTCCGAACTGCGGTTTCTCCCGGCATATTTCTAATTTTTGAAGAGACCTCTGATTGGTTTTGAAGATCCAGCTGGTGGAGCAAGACAAGCCAGATCTTAAGAATCCCATGCTGGTTTGCGGCCTCCCGGGTTCCGGCTTCGTAGGAAAGTTCGCCCTCGATCACCTGGTAGCAGATCTTCCGGCGCGACCACTCGCGGAGGTGTACTCGGACGGCTTTCCTCCCCAAATTATGGTCAAAGAGGATGGAACAGCGACCCTCCTGCGCACTGAGCTCTATTCCTGGAAAAGCGCCGAGGGCAATCACGACGCGGTCTTGCTGACTGGCGATGCCCAGCCTTCGACTTCGGATTCCGAGCATGTTCTTACCGAGTATCTTATTGATTTCGTACTTCAGAGGTTCAAGGTCAGTCGCCTCGTGACTCTGGGGGCGTACGTTACCGGAACGCACTCCAACGAACCAAGAGTTTTCGCCACCGGCACACATAGGGAGCTTGTGCAACAATTGGAAAACGCCGGTTGCATCTTGATGCGAGAGGGTGCGATCACCGGCATGAACGGACTGTTGCTGGGGATGGCCAAAGTGAAGGGAGTTGAAGGATATTCATTATTGGGCGAGACTGCGGGCTACGCCTTCGATCCTCGGGCTTCTGAGATTGTTTTGGAGTCCTTATCGAGACTTTCGGGAATCACGAGCGATCTGAAGAAGCTAAGGGAAAAGGGGAACGAAGCTTTGGAGACCTTGAAAAAAATAGAGCAGTTAACCGGCGAGCAGGTCTCGGAAGCAGGATCTCAGGATTCTCCACGAAAAAGGCTGGATTATATCAGCTAGTAATCCGGCAGAGGCGGATGGATTCTCTCGCCGGTCTCGGCGTCTTCAATGATGATCGCTCCAGTAGGGCACATCTCTGCGGCCTGAATTATCGAGTCGTTGTCGGCGCCATACGGGTCGATCACATAGGCGAGCGGCGCAAAGATGGACGGTGTCTCTTGCTTTTTGAGCTGAAAGACGGTCGGCGCAAGGCCGACACAAACGCCATTTGCAACGCAGATGTCTTCGTCGATCCGGATGGTGATCGGCCTCTCGTGCTTCGGCCTAGGTTTCAGGGGCTCGAGACGATTTCCACCGTAAATTCCCAGCACCCCAACCACCATCAACCCGAATCCGTACTCCCGAGCTGACTGGTTGAACGTGGTCGACGTTCCTATAAATTGGAAGCCATAGCAGATGTACCCGTTAACGCTGGGAGAGCAATCTACTGTGTCAAGGGATCCTGTTCCGTTGTAATGAGCCTGGTAATATGCAGATGGATCCGTAATGAAATTTCCCGCAGCGTCTGTAATAGGTACCGGACCAGAAGCAATCTGCTGATAGTTGGCCGTCTGCAAGGGAATCAATCCGTAGGCGGTCAGAACTATTCCAATGACCAGAATAACTAAACCCAGCACGACAAGCGGATCCTTCGAGATCCGAAAGGCGCTTTTTCTTGTCTCGAGATCCGGGCCAGGCTCTGTTTTAGTCAATAGATCCTTTCTAACAATCCTCTGCGTGGAATCGAGTTATAACGATTGCCCAGAATTGAGCGCTGAAAACTAAACCAAATTATTTTTTAGACAAACTGGATCTAGTCTCATAAATTCAATTTATGAAAAAGAAAGAACAAGAACCGAAATCCTTCAAAATCGATCCTTCGATAAAAATCAAAAAGAACGTTTCTAGTGGATCATATAGCTTTGGCGAGATTTTTGTCGGATTCGGGGCTTTGAAGGCTGTCAGAGGTATTTTCGGGAAGGATGTCGTTGAGCAACTAGATCGATTATTGGTCGAAGTCTTTCCCAAGGAGGGATTTATGGGCGTTTCCGACGAGGACGGCCATATCTTCGCAAGTCAGCAATACATCAACAAAGGGGAAGCATGGTCGGTGTATCTGGACATTATTCACGAACTCGTCCACGTTAGACAATTTCACGAGGGAAAAAATCTCTTCGACTCGAAATTTTCCTACGTGGATCGACCTACGGAAATTGAAGCGTACACTGTTGCGGTCGAGGAAGCAAGGAGAATCGGAATGAACGAGGAAGAGATTTTCGAATACCTCGAGGTGCCGTGGGTAACCGATGAAGAGCACAGACGTCTGGCTAAGTCCACCGGATTGAGACTCACAGAAAAATCAATTGAAAAGTAGGATCAAGAATTTGCTGGCGAATTCTCTTTTGGACGAGTCCGATTGGCAAAGGACTGCAGCTAGTGGCGAATATGTAGATTATTTTTTCATTTGCAATGCCGGGGATTGTGTTAATGCTCGCTCATTAAAGCCTAGGAAGTAAAATAGACTTGCAATCATTGAAGGGAAAAATCGCCCTAGTAACCGGCGCGGCTTCAGGAATCGGGCTTGCGACATCCGTATTGTTTGAGGATCTGGGCGCGACGGTGCTCAGAGTCGACAAATCCTATCTAAAATCTGGCGATGCAGGAGAAGGCGCTCGACCGTCAAATTTCAGCGTTGACCTAAAAATCCCGCCGGAGGTTCGAAATCTGTTCGATCAAGTGGAAAAAAACTTCTCGCGCCTGGATGTGATCGTGAATTCTGCTGGCATCGAGATGAAGGGAACGGTACTGGATGTTTCTGTGGAGGATTACGAGCTCGTTATGGACACAAACGTGAAGTCCACTTTTCTAGTCTGCAAGTACGGCATACCGTTGTTATTGAAAACTTCAGAGTCCGGGTCAGTCGTCAATTTGAGCTCTGACCTGGGGTTGCAGCCCATACCAGGGGTCGACGCCTATGCCGCTTCCAAGGGCGCGATCATCGCCCTAACCAAGGCGATGTCCAAAAACTGGGCGAGGAAAGGGATACGGATAAACTGCATCGCTCCCGGTCCCATCGACACGCCTCTCCTGAGTAGATTCCAGGATCAAAAAATGCTGGATTTCGTGAAGGAGGTCATGCTTCCGCAGGGGCGATTAGGATTACCTGGCGAGGTCGCAAAGGTGATAGCTTTTCTTTCCAGCGACGATGCTTCGCTGATAAATGGAGCAGTGCTTACGGCTAACGGGGGACTCGTCGGATGAAAATGGCGTCTCCTAGATTCGTGAGTGAAGCACAACGTCGCTACGAATGTACGACTATGGTTCGAGAGCTTCCCTGATGCAGCTAGCCATGCGCTGAAGCTGCTCGGGCGTCGCGTTCTTTCGATCCATCCACTGCCCCTTTTCCGCGAGCTTCACCGGGATGATATGAACGTGCACATGAGCCACTGCCTGGTTTGCAGCCTCTCCATTATTTTGCACGAAACGAAAGCCGTCGGAGGCAGTCGCCCTAATTACCCCCTTTGAAATTTTGGCGGCGAGCGCAAACAGGCCCCCTATTTCTGCCGCAGTCATATCCCAGACAGTTTCCCCGTGCCTTTTCGGGCACACCAGAGTGTGCCCCTCGTTAAACGGAGCTCGATCCATGAACGCGATGTAATCCTGATCCTCACAAACTATGGCTGCGGGAAGTTTTCGAGCGACGATCTGACAAAAGACACACTTCTCTGGGGGCACGCTCGCAGAGTTCCTAATCTTCAATTCGCTTTCGTTCATAGCGGCGTCAGGACATCCCTCAATTTTTCTCAGGTAATCGAAATCGTTCCGTTCAGAGTAACTGCTTGTTCGCTTCCGCCAAAATAACCTATGTAGTTTACGTCGACCGTTGATACGATCAGGCGCGCGGAGAGTTGTTGATCGCCGCCCGTTTCGTTGATATCCACACCCGAAAGCCGGTCGATCACGATGGCACCGTTAGAGGTCACCATCGAGCTTATTCCAGAGTCACGAATCCCATTTATCAAAACGCTGGAGCTAACTATTTCCAGAGCAACTCCCCTCAGGAAAGCGCTGCTCTTTTGTTCCGCCACTAACGAGAAGAAGGACTCTACTATGGTGGGTGTTCTTGGGCTTACCGACTCGTTAAAGTCCAAACCGAATAGAAATGAGTACGATCCTTCGCCGTCGCTGATGTTGAAGAGGCGAGTAGTCTTCGCCACCTGGAACAGAGATTCGGAGATCTGGCTCTCCGTCTGCGGTAAAAGCGTCTTCGGGGAAAGCACCGTCCAAGAAAGTAGTACGGCAACAAGAAGGATCAGGATTCCCAGACCTGCAACCTTCTTCAGGTTCTTGGCAGAGATCACAGAGCTTTTCATTGCAGCGTTTACTCTGTGGTAGTATAAGCTTGATATCTCTTGCAGATCCATTTTGTCACGCTTACGTTTGCAAGAAGCCGATTATGGGCGCCGCCACGAGCTCGCAATCAGGAAGCTCGCGTTGCTCATCGAGACCCTCGAAAATGAGAGCGATGAAAAAAAGCTGATGCGCTTCAAGCTCCAGGTTTGTAAGGAATTTTCGCTGGAGCTAGTCCCCAAAAACTCGGAGGTTATTCCCATTTTGAGTCCGAGCGCGAGAAGTCGGCTCGGCCCCCTGATACGAAGGAAGACGATCAGGACGCTATCGGGAATTGCGGTCGTCACTGCAATCACGAAGCCGTTTGAGTGTCCCCACGGAACGTGCACTTTCTGCCCCGGAGGGGTACGCTTTGGCACTCCGCAGAGTTACACGAAAAATTCGCCGGCAGCAGCCTACGGAATCGTGCGGGACTTCGATCCTTCTACACAGGTCCGGGACACGCTTAGATTTCTCTCCGAAAACGGGCACGACACAAGCAAGGTGGAGCTCATACTGCTCGGTGGCACCATCCTCGCGATGCCAAGAGACTATCAGCAGAGCTTCGTAAAGGGGTGTTACGATGCGCTAAATGCTTCAGTTGCAGAGTCTCTCCCGGAATCGATCAGGCAAAACGAGAAGTCGGATCATCGATGCGTGGGGCTCACGATCGAGACGAAACCCGACTGGTGCCGTGAAGAGCACCTTGACATGCTCCTGTCGTACGGTACAACCCGCGTCGAAATCGGCGTCCAGTCGCTTCAGGAGCTAGTCCTAAAGTACACGAATCGCGGGCACACCCTCCGCGATACGGTGAGTTCGTTTCAAGTATCGAAGGATGCCGCCCTAAAAGTCGTAGCACACATGATGCCAGGGCTGCCCTCCTCGAATCCAGAGAGGGACCTTCAGGATCTCAATTCCCTTTTTGAAGAGGAGGAATACCGGCCCGACATGCTGAAGATCTATCCCACACTCATAGTCGAGGGCACCGCGCTTTACCAGCAGTACAAGATGGGGCTATACACGCCCTATGGCATGGATCAGTTGAAAGATATACTATGTCAGTTCAAAGCGAGAATTCCACCCTGGGTAAGGATAATGAGGATCCAGCGCGAGATTCCAAAAGAGGAGATAGCTCAAGGGGAAAAGGCAGGCAACCTCAGACAAATCGTCCTCGAAGAGATGAAAAGGAGAAACCTGAGATGCCGCTGCATCCGCTGCCGGGAGGCCGGCCACCGCCTCGCCAGCTACGACGATAATGTCCGGCTAAAGAGGATCGACTATGCAGCCTCCGGCGGGACCGAGATTTTTATCTCGTATGAAAGCGACGAGGGAGTGTTGCACGGTTTTCTGCGATTGAGGATTCCCTCCGGCAAGGAGTTCAGGCCCGAAATCCAGAATGCAAATGCGGCGCTCGTCAGAGAGCTACATGTGTACGGCCCTGTGGTTCCAGTGGGCAATCCTTACCTTGACGGAAAGCAATCCCAGCATCGGGGCCTCGGGACCAAATTACTGGAGGAGGCGGAGCATATCTCAAGGGAGTACTCACGCTCCAAGGTTGTCGTAATAGCGGCTGCGGGGACTCGTGAGTACTACCGGAATCGCGGCTACAGGGATGACGGCGCCTACGTCTCAAAGAGACTTTCCTGAGGTCGTTAGGCGACGCTCGGCCTCGAATCCGCGATCTCGAACTTGGGCGATGCTGGCGATCTTTTCGCCAAACTCCTCTACGTCTGCCTGCAACACCGGGGACTGACCGCCGAAAAATCGCATCTTGCACTTTGAAGAAATCGTGACGGTTAGCGGCGACGAGGCACCTTCATCGCTGCGACTGGGAAATTTCGCCCGAAAGGATCGAATTTCGCCCGAAGGCATCAGCTCCTTGTAGGTCTTCGAGTTCGAGGGATCGGTGCCAGTCAGGGTTGCGTCACTGAAAAAAGGGTTCCCGAGCCCCGAAAGCGAGACGGACGAGACCTCGATCGCCTCCGTCATGAGACTTCGCATGGCGTCTTTTGTGAGGCTCAGCTCTTGCAGAGAATCTTTGCCGAATTCCTCAGCGAGGGAAGTAAAAAGCCCGGTCCGCTGCTTCGCGGAGAACGAGTATAGCTCAATGACCGATTCTTTTGGCTTTACGTGAAACTCGCACACCTCCGGTTCCGTTGCCTCTTCCTCAATCTTTTCAATCCTTCCGGAGTGGACCTTAAATCGTGTGCGCAGGGTCCGTTTGAAGGCGATTGTCAAACATTGCGCTTCTTCCTTTGTTTTGGATCTCGCAAGGATACCCCACTTTTCATCGCCATTGCGGAAGGAGTTTTTTTGCATCCAAGAATTAAGCTCTGAATCCTTTACTGCCTCGAACT
>JASHPQ010000151.1 GCA_030037995.1 Nitrososphaerales archaeon
AGATGCATCTGAATCTTGTAGATAATTCATTGTCGCAAACGTATCGCGCCAGAGTAGTGAATTCTGCTCCGCAACAATTTGGTATCGATATCGGAACTGTTGGATGGAAGTTTGCGCCGAGCGGAGTTTGGTCTTTCACAGATTCTAGTAATAATTATCTTAGTGGAGGAATTTTATTTGCTGAGTTCAACGGAAGAACTTATTCCTTGATTTCCGATTCCATTTATTACAATTCTACAACAGAAGCTTATCATTTTACGTCTAAGTTTTCTGATCTATCTGTGTGGGAATATTTTACAATTGTACCAAATAGTGGTTATCGACATTCAATTTCCATTGTGGGCGATTTCCCATCCAGTGGAATTCTTGGAATAAAATTTACGAGTAATGAAAACATATCCAGTCCGAATCTAGGTATTATTCAAGCTGGAAGAGAACAATTTTCTTTTTCTGACAGTTGTGTCATTTATGCATGTTCTTTTGATGCCCTAACAAACACAATAACTTGGCAGATTAATTCTCTTCAAGCTCATAGTTTCGATATCGATCCAGTTGCATTAGATCAGTCGTTTTATAACATATCAATAAAAGGAACTACCAATGGTCAAGTAATTTCAACCACAAATGCCAATGATCTCATAGTTGTTTTTGTTTCAATGTATGGAATCCAAGAACCACCTATAAGTGTCAAAGGATTTACCACTAATACGGGCCTCACTTTTACACAAAGAATTGCTCAGGATTTCAACGAAGGCGATAGGATGGAGGAATGGACTGCTTTTTCCTCATCGGCAATAAGTAGTAAATATGTTAATCTGACTTTTTCAGCTTCTGTTCCGTCAGCTGTTAATATTTTTGGAATTTCTGGAGTTGGAACTTCGGCAACGTTTGATCCAGATGCAGATATTCCAGTTTCAAATCATTTTGGTCTCGCTAGTGCTAATCCGCCAGATTATAGAATGGATACGACTCCCAATGTCACAATTTCTACCTCAAATGCGGACGATCTTATATTTGGTTTTTCAGCTAATAATCAGTCTTATAGTTCGGTTACATACACTCTCCCAACTGGTTATACGGGAATAGAAACCGGACCACACGCATTTAGTTCGGTTTACAGAATTGTTACATCTACTCAATCTAGTGTAAACGTGGCGTGGGCATTAAGTATACCTGAATCGTGGGGTGTTATTATGGATGCAGTGGAACAAGCGCCTGCCCTAGCTACTCCTTCCATTTCTACAACTCTCTCTTCCACTTCTATCCCATTCGGTCAATCGGTCTACGATTCGGCGACACTTTCGGGTGAAACATCGACGGCTGGTGGCACTGTACAGTACGAGTACTTCGCAACTGGAGACTGCTCCTCTTCTCCTGTCGACGTAGGATCACCGGTCACAGTGACGAGTGGCGTCGTTCCAAATTCGGATTCGCAGGCTTTCAATTCTGCCGGCTCGTATGGTTGGGAGGCTGTTTACAGCGGAGATCCTGCTAACAACGGCGCTATCAGCGCATGCGAATCCCTAACCGTCCTCTCAACAGTACAACTCCCGATCACGCTCACTCTGGGAAGCGGGGGATCGGCAGCTACCTTTACTCTTTCGGGATGCGGTGTCTCCCCTACAACAATACTTGGCGACGGAACTGCTGACTCCTTTACGGCCGAACCAAACTGTCAGTTAACGATCACCGCACCTACTTCTGGGAGTGGGAGCCAATATGTCTTCAGTGGTCCGTCATCGACTGAAACCTTTACGACCTGCGCGAGTGGAACTTGCTCTCCACAGGACTATACCTACTACCTTCAGTACTCTTACGCGGTGAGCTACCAAGTAGTGGATGGCGGAAGTCCAACAGCTGCCTCATTCAGCTCGATCCAACTCGGTGGAGCCTACATGACAACGTTGACGACATCTCCCACTACCATCTGGCTGGACGCCGGAGCGGGGTGGAGCGTTACCAATCCGCTGACGGGTTCCAGTTCTACGGAGAGATGGGAGACATCAGTTCCATCTGGCACGGTGTCCTCTTCCGAAACGATCCAATTCAACTATTATGACCAGTATCTAGCGACCCTTTCCTTCTCCATCTCGGACGGAAGCAGTGGATACACTGCACCGGATGCAAATGGCTACCAATTCGGAGCAGTGGTGCACATCCCCCTCAGTACATTATCCTCTCCCCTCTGGTTCGACGCTGGCATGGCTTATTCCATAACCCCAACAGTCCTGGGGGGATCGAGTTCAAGTCAAAGGTGGGCTTCCCCTAATGCTTACCTGGGCACCGTTTCCGGACCATTTACTGTGGCCGATGAATACTATCACCAGTATTACGTAGCCATCTCCTACTCCACCTCTGATGGTAGCGTGGATTCATCTGCGCTCCCGCTGTTCAACACCGAGGAGTTCGGGCACATCTTCAACAGAAATCCAACAACAACGGCGGCGAGCTATTGGATGGATGCAGGTGCTGCCTGGGCGGTTACTCCCACTGTACTGCAGGGTTCTACATCCACACAGAGATGGATTTCAAGCACTTCATCCGACAAGGGAACGATAAGCAGCGCGTCACCGATCAACGTAGAGTTCTACCATGAATACTATGTCACATTCCTCGTCAGCCCCGCGGGTGGAGGAACGGTTGCTCCCGGAACAAATTGGTACGTCGCGAACAGTCCCACCACGATCTCTGCCACGGCCAGTTCTGGCTACACCTTCTCCAACTGGAGCGGCACGGCAGGCATCACCTTCGCCAGCAGTACCTCGAAGGCCACAAAGATGACCGTGACCGCCTCGGGGACGGTTACTGTGACGTTTGCGTAGTCCAACAAGATCGGTATCGCAAACAACTTTGGCTAGTGTAAACGACGGGACGCCATCGAGAGAGTCAACCAGCCCTGTTACTTCCCGAATGCAGGTGAAAAATCTATTTTCTTATTCACCAACTAGTCTGTTGATATCCTTGTCGTTGAGGTCAGTCGGAGCATGAGGATTTTCTCCTGGCAGATTCTGAGGTGCAACATCAAAGCGAATGGGCTAAAGAGTTGTGTCTTTTCGTTTGGCTTGGGCCGGGCGGAATTCATCGAATTTTCTCACGTAATATCGGAGATAGGGTCAAAAACAAATACGAAAATCCTAGACATTGGATCTGGCCATTCACTTACGCCACTTCTCTTGAGTCAAGAAGTTGTTGTTTTAGACATTGACAAACAGTCGCTGCTCTGGCAGTTAGAACGATCAAAGTCGATCAAAAAAAGAACCACAAATGCTGTTAGGGCAAGTGCAGAGTTGCTACCCTTCCGCCAGGGCGTGTTCGATGCAGTGACTGCAATTTCGTCACTCGAGCACCTTCCCGATGACGTGGACATCGCTGCTTCCAGCGAAATTTCACGGGTATTGGCTGCAAACGGTGTGGCTGTCATCTCCGTGCCGGGCTCTCGATCTGGAAAAACCACAATCAACCAAGGGAACCTGATTGGCATCCCGAGATGGGCTCACCTTTTCAAGGGAACTTTGTTGCAGAGTTTGTTTATCATATTTGAAGTTGACCGCGCCTATAACTTTCTGGAGAGACGGTACTCACGCGACGATGTTAAGAGAAGACTGATCCCGCTTTCAGCGAAAGACGCGAAAATTGAAGGCTATGGTTTTGGAAGGCGCCTCGGGAAGATTGTAAGCACAGCATACCCTTATAGTATGGTCACTTTGCTAGATCTAATTCTCGCGACTCGAGTCAGACCCGTGGAGAGTTTCTCATCGACTGAATCGCCCAATGCCGGACTAATGATAGCAAGTTTTCGTAAATAGCCCGGAGGACAACTTTAGCGACTTGATTCTGTTAGGCTATATAGCGATATCCGATAGGTTGCGGGGACTTGTTGTCGTAATCCAAGTCCGAGATAGTCCCTGAACTGGCATCTGATGAGGAAAAATCCAGTATATTGACATCCATTATTGTGATGTCAAGTTAAGTTAAAATCCCATCTTTGCAATTCCAAAAATAAATGAGCGAGGAAGTTCGTAATGGCATCTCTTTGAGACCTCCAGCCCACATGTTAATCTGTCCCGATTGCAAATCGAATTTGGAGTACAATCTGGAGTACCTGGCGTGCACTGGTTGCAAGCGTAATTTCAATGTCAGTCCAGACGGGATAGTTAATCTTCTTCCTCTTGAAGTCCCAGACGAATACTCGCACGAAATCGAAGTGTGGCATGATTTTTGGACTGGAAAGTCCATAAGAGGAAAACCGTGGGCACTTTTCTTTCGCAAGGGTGAATCGTTTCACAAGCTCGAATTTGAGATCCTTCCCAGGTTGGAGAAGCTTGGAATAAAGGGAACGGTCTTAGAGATAGGGTCCGGAATGGGTTTTGTTGGTACATCGTTTAAGGCTAACTTTCCAGAAGTGACGTACTATTCGTCGGATATAGCAGAAGACGCCTTGAGGTACGGGAAGTGGATGCGTTTTGCATATGGGTCGGGACCTGACTATTATGTCGCGTGTTCTATAGACAAGTTACCCTATGCCGATGAGTCGTTTGATATCGTACTTGGGTCAGCTTGCCTCCATCACTTGTTGGACCTGCGCTCGGGTCTGAGGCAGATCCATCGGGTGCTGCGCAAAAATGGAATTTACATCGGATTCGGTGAAGGCTTTGGAGGCGCCCTAGCCGGTATCGGCCAGCGCTGGTTACCCAGAGAGAAGCACGAGAAACTGCACGGAGTCCACGAAGGATTGCCCAGCTACAAGGAGTGGGTAAAGTCCTTTGGAGATTGTGGTTTTTCGATCGAATCGATTGTCTTGGAGAGGGCGTGGTATTACAAAGAATCACACGTTTGGATGTCGAATGAACACTACCTGATGCTGGTACTCTATTACGCCTTTGCCAAACCTCTCCCCGACTGGATGATGAAAAGGATGGGAGCCGGTATCACATTTTTCCTTAGAAAAACAGCTTAGACGCTTCTACCTTCGGAATAACCTTTTCAAGATTGATAATTGTCTTAATTGAAGATCGAGCTGTATGATAGCTGGAGTCAAGGTCACTGATTGCAAGAAGAACTTGGACGAAAGAGGATTTTTTTCTGAGCTATTCCGCGACGATTGGCGAGATTTTCTGGGAGATGACCACTTGGTTCAGTTAAATCTTGCCTTTAGTTATCCCGGAGTGATAAGAGCTTGGCACAGACATCTGCAGGGTCAAAACGATTATTTTGCTTGCGTTGCGGGCTCGGTCAAGGTCTGTGCGTTTGATGATCGAAGCGATTCGCCGACTCGAGGAGAACTAGATGAGATAGTGCTCAACGGTCGTGAAAGGTTACAGGTAGCGAGAATACTTGGTTCTTGCTGGCATGGATACAAGGTGGTTAGCTCGGAACCGGCGGTGATCTTGTATGGAGTCACAAAATTATACGATTACAATTTGCCCGATGAAGAAAGAAGGCCGTGGAATGATAGCAAAATTTTGCCCGACACGATTAACGGCAAAAAGGACGATTTACGGGTCGGCAATCCTTTTGATTGGAATTTTCCGCCTCACAAATGAATTATCAAAAGGGGGTATCTCAATTTGGGCACGGGTGCCCCCCGATCGACATAATTCCATGCGTGAAAACCCGCACTAACCTTTAGATGGGTCTTGAATGAAAATCGTGGAGCGGAATAGATTCAGACTGAGATCCTTAATCGGATTTGGAATATTACTCCTCGTGATTAGCCTTCCATTCGTGATAAACTCTAGTCAGAGACCGGCAAGCAGCCAATCTGATCCGTTTTACTTTGGCATCAATCTCGTCTCTTCCTGCAGAACCTGCTCAATACAGCCCTTGTCCCTCGAAACGTCCATCTCCTCTAGTGTTCTCAGTGACACGGGACTCAATTATCTTCGCATTTCGGGTACGTCAGATGTCTATCCTTACACAAACGTAACAGATCTGTTGAACCATTATGCCTCCTCCCACTTTAACATCGATTACGTTTGCTGCGGTTACCTGCCCCCCGGTTACACTCGATCGGACTGGGATGCGGCGGTGAGGAACTCGGTAAATGCGTTACCCGCCGTTCACACCTGGGAGATCCTGGACGAAATTACAGGTGAGTGGGAAAGTTGTTACGCAAATAGTTCTGACTGTGGTACCGGTTACGTTTTCAGTGGCGGTGCCGCCGACGGGCCCCAAGACTACTTGAACATGATAGCAGATGCGTCTAACATCATAAAAAATGCCACCGGACATAGCTCGGACACCATCATATGTTACGGTGGAAACCCTGCTTACCAGCCGGGCGAGATGAGTCTATACAATAAAGGACAATACAACTTAACGCTTGCTTACAGCTTTGTTCGCCAAGTTTGGGAGCTAGGTGCAAGCAAGTATTGCAACGCTACCTCTATCCATGTCTATCCGCATGGGGGATATCTGCTCGATCAATATCCTCCTACGTCCAATCAAACCCTTGGAAAGATCATTGCAGGCGTGATCAATAGCTACTGGAGCGCGACTAGTGATACTCCCGTATGGATAACAGAAACAGGGTACCCAGCTTCTAGCCCTAGCGGGCAGTACCAAAACTCATCGCTCAAGACCCAGTCCACCTGGCTCGCGCAGGTGTACCCTTTCTTGGAAGGTTTCTCCTATATCAGGGCAATCTTCTGGTGGGACGAGGTCGGGCAGTCACCAGCCGCGACGAGAACCGGGGCCTTGACATGGGACGATTTCGGCTTGTTCAATGCGACTACACTCCAACCCGAACCGGCGTTTTCCGTTCTCACTTCGTTAGCATCGTCCTCTAAGGTAATTACAGCCTCTACATCTAGCTCTGTTTCCACCAGCTCGTCTACAGCGAAGCATACCTCAAAGTTATCCAGCTCCTCAACTGCATTGCAGAGCTCGATAACTACTATCGTGACCAGTCCCTTATCGTCGAATATTTTGAGCTCATCAACATCTACAAGCTTAACGATGAGCCAAGTTCCTCAAGGAAACGGAAATTACACATTAGTTCTTGTCGCTGCGACCGTTGTTGGGATAATCGTTATTTCCGCCTCCACACTTCTCTACAAACGTGGAAAGCAGACCCGGACGTAAGCCCACTGTAATAGATTTTTTCGAACGAATGTATCGATCTCGCAATGATGTCTTGTCACTCCACCGTTGTGCTTTCTGTTTCCACACTTTCAAAGAAGAAAAGACAGGAAAATGGTACTTCAAAGTGATTCAACTAATCTTGTGACCGCAAGAACAAAAAGTCAATTCCAATCATCATAATGCTCGAATGAAAAAATCACGAGGAGCCCTCCTCCAGGATTGATTTCTGGAGTGAGGGCGGATTAGTCTGTTTGGTATATTGTCGAGAGATCTATGTGGCGGTGAAAGTCGCCGTAACGGTTCCCGAAGCTGTGACAGTCATCTTTGTAGCTTTCGAGGTACTGCTGGCGAAGGTGATGCCTGCCGTGCCGCTCCATTTGGAGAAGGTGTAGCCGGAGCTTGGCGTGGCGGTGATCGTCGTCGGAGAGTTTGCGACGTACCAGCTCGTTCCTGGCGCTACCGTACCTCCTCCAGCGGGGCTAACCAGGAAGGTGATGTAGTACTCGTCATAGTACTCGACATTGATTGCGGCAGCACTTGTTATGGTTCCCTTGGATCCAGCTTCACTGGAAATATCCCTGTGCGTGGCGGTGGAGCCCTGAAGTACCGTGGGGGTAACTGCCCATGCTGCTCCGGAGTCCACCCAATAGCTCGTCGGTGTGCTGGTGGGATTCCGATTGAAGATGTGGCCGAACTCGTCGGTACTGAATAGAGGCTTTGCTCCGGTAGTGGGAGCTGATCCATCAGAGATGTAGTAGGAGATGGCCACATAGTACTGGTGCCAGTACTCGTCTGCGACCGTGAACGAACCGGTGACCGTGCCGCTGTAGGTATTAGGTGAGGCCGCCCTGTCGGTACCCGTGGATCCACCCAATACGGAGGGAGTGAGGGACCAGGCATTGGTCGCGTCGAACCAGATCCCCTGGACGCTGGTAGTGAGAGCAATATGCTCCACCGTCCCGAACTGGTAGCCGTTCGCGTTGGGCGCGGTCCAGCCAGTACTACTGTCGGAGATGGAGTACGAGAAGTCGGCGAGATACTGGTTCCAGTAGTTGATCCCTCCGAATTGATACGAGCTCGTAGCTTCTATCTCATCCTCGCATGGCGACGTGAAAATAGGGACATAGTTGCACACTCCCGTATCCCATCTTTCACTGGGATACGCCCCACTGTTTGTTCCGCAGTATCCACCGTCAGCCGTCGGAGATCCAAGTATTATGATGATCGAACCGGACGGATCGCATGAAGGCACGTAAATGTCCGTGTCCGGTGATATGTATACTGGAGTAGCCGAAGTCGTGAGAGTGATAGACGTACCCAAGGGGGAGTCTGTGCTCCCATAGGTACTCGGAGCAGTCGTGTAGGCAAAGTAGGCGCTTGGGGGGGAGCCGCCGTCAATGACATTCATGTAAGGGTCGTTGTACATAGTTTCGTAGTATTCGTAGGTCCATGAGTAGACAGCGCACCCCGAGCAGTCGGAGTATGTGTAGATGTTGTCCCAAATGTTGTCAAAACCGTAATAATATCCTCCCGCCCCATCGTCACTTGTATATCCGTACAGGTACTGGTCGGTGCTTGGATCGACGGCCAGCACCACACACCCACAAGAGTAGTCGGATTCTACGTTCCAATATTGATTCTCATAATCCGTACCGTAGCAGTAACTACAGCCGTTCTGAGTGTACTCCATAAAGAAATCGTTGCTGCACTGCGTCGGGGCGGATACACTGCAAGACTCCCAGAGGGGCGTCGTGTATTCATCCGGGTTCAAGTAAAACACCACTGGAACCTCGGCCCCGGCCTGGAACAAGCTCCACCACCATTCTCCACTATAGCCGTTCTCAATGATGCTCTGGTAAATGCCAAGCGAGTAGCCGTCGAGCGTTCCGGTCGAGGTATCGCAGAATGAATAGCCGGTATTGGTGCAGCCGACCCAGAAGACCCAACCACCAATGGGGGAATTCGTGCACAGACCGGAAATAGTATCGCACACGTCGTCTGCTTCAAGGACCTGCCAGAAAGGTATACCAGTCAAAGAAGAGGTGGTTGTATCAATGTACGTCTCTACGCCGACACCGGGAGACCAGCAGCCACCAAGGTTATAGATGAAATTGGTTGAGGGGACTGAAAATTCTTCCCACCAAGCGTACCCGGTATCATCATCCTCAATGTAAAAAGTGTAGTAATTGCCTCCGTTCCAATAAAAGTGCCACTCGTAGTAGTCACCGGCGGTGTAGGCAAGGGTCGATCCAGAAGAGGCAACTACGTTCGGTTGCCCCTGCGATCCAGCTGTGTCCCGGATATCGGCAGCATAGTAACTGATCGAGTCGCCGCAGGATCCGGTTGGATTTGTGTTCTCCCAAATGCAGAAACAGTTTACCCCGTTAGAACAGATCGTTGCGATAACATCTACACAGTTCTGATCGAATTCAATATCAAACTGGAACCAGGTCTGGTCTCCCGGATTCGATCCGAAATCGAGGTTGAGAGGGATATACAGAACGGCGTTGCAGCTACCGTCAAAACCCACACTAGCGTCATTGCACTGCCAGTTCCCGATCGTATTTGAGGGCGCAACGAAGGTCCCACCGTAATCTGACTGGCCATTGGCACCGTACTGTTCTTGAGAATATTGAATGATATCCCACTGATGGTCTTGCGTTATCGGCGGGCGGGCGTTGATGCTACCGTTTGCATTTACCGAGGGTGTCATTATAGGAGGAGTGGTAGATGCGGTACCCCGCTGGCCACTGGGCGGGGATGGCGGGCTAGCTATCTTTGCCGCCGCGGGTGGGGGTACAGCTCCACTAATGGTCGGAACATTCGTCGGCCGAGACGGAGGTTGCCCCCCGAGGGTCGGTGGAGCCGGAGCTTTGGGTGGGGACGCGGTGTCTGAAAAATGCGATAGAAGCGATTGCAGCGTTGGAGAAATACCGCTGCCAGGATGAGCAGAGCTCTGAGCAGCAGCAGCGTCTGCTCTTGCGGACGAATGCGCCGCGTTTGAATTGGTCACACTTATCGCATTCGAAAGTGTCATCGCGTTGGATACTGGCGTAACGAATATTGAAGAAAGAAAAAGAACGGCAAAAGCAACGAGCGACATCAATGCTATTTTCTTGTTATAGGA
>JASHPQ010000152.1 GCA_030037995.1 Nitrososphaerales archaeon
TGAACATTGAGCGCGAAGTCCTCGTGACGGATACCGGGTTCGAGCCCTTTTCTACGCCGGAAGAGGAACTGTACTGCCTCGGCTAGGCATTCCCTCTTTTTCCCATGTAAGTGTAAATTTAGCACTCGTTAGCTGAGATACGCGAAGTAGTACGGGAACAGAAGGAATGGATTAAAGTAAACTCCCTTCACGTTGGACGTGAACACCGCGAATGCTTCCGGGTACACGGTGTAGAGATACATCACTTCTAGGTTCGCGAAAGCGTTCATCGCATTTGTCACCGCGACGTTCCCTGTAACGTTTCCAGTGGCGTCAGCTGCAAGTACCTGCTGGTACAGGTTGCCGAAGGTCGTAAAGTTCCATCCATCCGGGGCAGGGTACGCATGACCGGGAGCGTATGACACCGATAGCAGGTCAGTGGACCAAGGATAGTCTGCGATGTATCCGCCCCAGTAAGAGTAGAAGTAGCCGGTGTAGGCTAGGGTAAAGTACTCCGCGCTGGGGATCGGCACCAAGCTCACGGTGAGCCCCATGTTGTACGTCGCACTGATGTTGTTGATGGCAGTTGCTATCTGGTTGTAGAGCGCTTCATCAAAGACATCGCCGGACATGAACTCTACGGGAATTGTCTGCTGGACCGGTTTGGCGCACGTACCACCATTTGCCTTAAGCGCGGCAACCGAGCAGCCAAACGTGTTGTTGAATAGACCTGCTGGCGCGACGGTGCCATTTTCAAAGGTAAAATGCGTTATCGGGTTCTCCATCGCAGCTAGGAGCAGGTTTTGCGCCGCGGTCAGATTGAAACTGTAGTTCACCGGCATCGAAGCATTGTAAGCTCCCTTCGGGGGTAGTCCCGGCGGGATTACGCTGTTCGCCACGATGCCCAGACCATTATTCTCATCAATGTTGATCTCGCTGATGTTGACCGAGTCCGCGAAAGCTTCCCTCATTCGAAGGTCGGCAAACGGCTGGTATTTGTAGTAACTACCGGTCATCTGGTTTGTGACGTTCATGTCGAAGGACAGCCAGTTGACCTCGAATTGAGAATAGGGACCGTACGCAGCGATGCCAGGATAGATGGATTCCAGCTGGTTATTGTTCAACCACGCACTTCTGTTTACGAGATCGTACATGTTGATCGGTTCCTCATCGATAGTCATGGCCGCTCCCGACTTGGCCCCATTCTCGAGATCGATCTCCCTCGTGGTCGCATCGTAAACTACCTTGATGTTTATAGTAGTAAAGTACGGAACGATCTTTTGTCCTCCAAGGTACTGATACGGCCCTCCCCAGTAGTTGGGATTGGATTTCATTACAATGTCGCCCGCAGAGTCCGTGCTGAATATTTCATAGGGCCCGCTACCTGCAAGGGAGGGAGTGGAGCAGGAAATGACGCAATCCAGAAAGGTCGTGCCGCAACCTTTGGGCGTTATGCCCGCGTTGCAAGTTGCCGCCACGTCGTAGAAGTACTCCTTGATCATGTTGGATAAGTTACCGGCAAGCGTATTATACGGCAGGCTGTATCCCGCACTGGAGGTGTTCCACAGAGAAAGATCATGTTGCATAACCCACACCGGCGCCATAATCTCGCCCCAGTTGAACTCGATCATCTGGGGAAACGAGCTGGTGGGATGAAGCAAGTGGAGGGTAAAAGTGTACGGCCCCGTAATCTGGACAAAGTTTTGCCCTAGAACTTCGTTGACCCACTGCTCGGTGTAGTTCTGATTGCAGCCGCAGAGGTTAGAACTCAAGCTGGTATTCAGGAGCTGTTGCAGGACCCAGGCCGCCTGGGTTCCATGTGTTGTCGGGGTACTTCCGTCAAATATGAGCAGCCGATTCAGCGAAAAGTAAACCGCGCTGGAGTTGACTGGTTCCCCATCGTCGAACGTTATCCCCTGCCTGAGCGTAAAATTGATCGACATAAGATTCGGAGAAACGGTGTAACTTGACGCTAGCCACGGCAGCACCTGCGTCGAGGATTTGTTGTACATCAGGAGGTTCTCGTATTCATTTTGCAAATAGTAAAAGTCCTGCTGATAGTACGCAATGCTCGGGTCGAGATATTCCGCGCCGGCACTAGTTTCGTATGTGAAAGTCTTGGGGGCGGCCGCCACGGAAGTAGATGTCGTGAAGGACGTGGTAACACTGCTGCTACTGGACGACGTAGAAGGTGTGCTGGAGGATGAGGTTGAGGAGCTGGTCGACGTAATGGAGGGAGACGAGGTTACAGAAGTCGTGGAGGAAGACATGCTTGTGCTGCTCAAGGACGAAGTGGTAACGGAAGTAGTTTTCACGGTTAACGCGATATACCCTCCCACGGCGAGGATTATGATGATAACAACCACTGCGATAATGATCAACGATCTAGAAACTGCGCGCTGAAACTTCGTCCCGGGCACCCTTTCGGATCGGCAATCCACAGGGTCTAAAAAACATTTGCAAAGTCATTATGATGCGGGATAGTAGTATGCCACGGCATACGTTCGCAGATTATTTAACAGCGAAGCAGAATTGAGGGGGCATCCAGATGTACGAAAGACTGTTCTCGTCGATTGACTTCGGCCCCGTGAGAGTAAAGAACAGGATCCAGCTACCTCCACATTCTCTCCACTATTTTGAGAATGGTCTTCCCACTGACACGCTGCTCGACTACTACTTGGAGAGGGCGATGGGCGGGGCGGGCCTCCTAGAAGTCTCGCAGATCTACATCAAGCCCCCCACGGGGGTATTCTATCCCGAATGGGAGTACGATAACAAGAAGACCTGGCCGATGGTGAACAAGCCCGAGATTGTCCCCGGACTCAAGAAATTGGCCGGCGCAGTTCACGAATTTGGGTCGAAGATCTTCATGGAGGTCTCTGCGTGGACGTTTCTCTACGGGCCGGTCTCGAGCGTGCCCTTCGAGACGGGCGTCAATTTAAACGAGCTCGCGCTTGCCGACATCCGCGAGATCCAGGAGGGGTTCGCCCAAGCCTCGCGCTACGTGCGCGATGGGAATTTTAATGGGGTGGACCTGCACGGATCTCACGGCGCCATGATCGAACAGTTTTACTCTCCCGTGATGAACCGGCGGCAGGACCGCTACGGTGGGAGTTTCGAAAACCGCCTCAGGTTTCTTTTCGAGCTGATCGAAGTTTTGAGAGGCACGTTGGGCGACTCACTCGCTCTGGGGATGCGCCTCTGCGCTGACGAGAGAATCGAGGGAGGGGTCACTCCAGAATACGCGGCAAAGATCGCAGAAGCTCTCGACGGCAGTCTCGATTTCATCAACATCGATCGCGGATCGATGTACAATTACGACGTCCTGGATCAGAACGCGCTCCAGACGGAACCGCTGTACGAATCCACAGGATACGGGACGTACATGTCTGAACCGATCAAAGCAAGGATGAAGAAAACCAAGATTGGACTCGCGGGTAGAATTACGGACGCCCTAATCGCGGAGATGATACTTGAAAAGGGGCAGGCGGATTTCGTGGGAATGACGCGGGCCCTGATCGCAGACCCGTACCTCCCGAAAAAAGTACTGGAAGGGCGGATCCAGGACGTGCGCTCCTGCATCGGGACTCTGGAAGGTTGCTGGGGGAGATCCGCGGCGCACGATTATCCGATGAGGTGTTCGGTGAACGCGGCAGTCGGAAGAGAAGGCGGACGGAGCGAGACAAAATTAGGGCGTGCGCTCCGAAAGAAAAAAGTACTCGTCATCGGAGCGGGCCCCGCCGGTCTTGAGGCCGCGCGTGTCTCTGCTCTCAGGGGGCATGAAGTCGTCGTCTATGAGAAGGAACCGAAAGCAGGCGGACAGGTGAACGTCGGTAGACTCGTACCTGGAAGGTCGGATATCAGCTCCATCATTACGTGGCTCGAGGGCCAGCTAAAGTCGCTACGGGTCAGGATCGAGTACAACAGAGAGGTACCAGAATCCGAGGAGGTGTTAAGGTTCCTCCTCTTCGACGAGGAAAAGCCCGACGCGATCATCATCGCCACCGGCTCGAGCCCGATTAGAACCGGGATCCAGATGATCTCTTTTCAGGAAGTTCCTGGTTGGGAGGAGGCAGGAGTCCGCACGGTAGATGAAGTGATGACGAGACAGTTCCAGATTTCTGGTAAGCGATTCCTCGTCGCGGATAGCACCTCGTACCTCTACGGACCAGGGGCGTGCCAGATGCTTGCGAGAAACGGGGCATCAGAGATCACGTTCGTGACCCCACAAACGGAAATCTCCCCCGAGATGAATGACTATAACTCTTTGATACACACCGTGAGGAGTCTCCGCCTAAATCATGTGCGGACGCTCACCTATTCTTGGCTCAGGAGGATCGACATGGTCAGCGAGAAGATTGCAGTCGTGTACGATATTCCGACAGGCGAGGAGACGAGCATAGTCGTGGACGAAGTCGTTTTCTACACCGGCCGTAAGCAAAACAATTCCCTTACAGCTCTTGCAAGGAAGTTTGGTAAGGAAGTCTACGAGGTTGGGGACTGCCGGATCGCCGGCGGAAAGGTCGTATCGGCTATAGATGACGGATTTGAAGTCGGTATGAAAATCTAAATTTGTATGGCAAAAAATTGGAATGCTTTTAACTCGACACTGAGGCCCCTTTTTTCCATACCCCCTTGCTGGAAGAACTCGAAGTTAGCTCTCTGATCCCGAATCCGTACAACGTCCGCGTGATAAGCTGCGACTCGCCGGACATCACCTCCCTTTCAGATTCGCTGAGTCAAAACGGGCTTCTCGTTCCGATAAGGGTGCGGACTTCAAAGCAGCGAACGGGTTTTTTTGAGATTGTGTGCGGCCACCGGAGGTATTTTGCCGCTTTGAAACTTGACTGGAAAAAGATTAGGGCGGAGGTTGTGAGTGCGTCAGACCTTGATATGATGCTCCAGTGTTTCGTTGAAAATTCGCAGCGGAAGGAAGTGTCCGACTACGAGAAGGCGCAGGCGTTCGAGAGAATGAACCGAGAGTTCGGGCTGACCTACGAGCAGATCGGCGCGAAGGTTGGGATCTCGAAGCAACACATCTCAAACTACATCGCAATGCTTCGACTGTTCAGCGCGGAGGAACTTTCTTCCAGCCCGGGACTGCAGGAGTCGCTAAACTGCATCACGGAGCACCACGCGCGGCTTCTCTCCCGCATCGACGGTTTCGAATCGCGGAGGGATCTCACTGACTTGGTTTCGCGGCAGAAAATTTCTTTCAAGGAATTATCCAACATCGTCACTAGACTGCGAAGTTGGTACTTGGTTAAGGAGGTAGACGGAAAAGAGAGCGTTTTTACTCCAGCCGTCGATAGCGTCCAAGAGAATGACCGGCGAAGCATTGCAGAAGTCGTGATGAAGGAGTACGAAACCACCGGCAGGATGGATTTCGAAACTTTCAGGAAGCTCCACCGCTTCGGCGAGGGGTTCTCGCTGTACAGCGCTTTCCCTCCGCTCCAGCGATTTCAAGGAAGGGACGCGCTCTCAAAAGAAAGAGATTGGTTTTATCACATCGCGCCGCAATCAAAGCCAAGGATAGAGTCAATCA
>JASHPQ010000153.1 GCA_030037995.1 Nitrososphaerales archaeon
GGTCCGGCGACGATCGCCCTAATCAATCAGAGTGGCTTGATCCATCCGTCGCAGCAGGCCCTCAGCATTATGATGAACAGCTCGTGGCCCATTTACGTTACGAGTCCAAGCCAGATCGTCTTTCAGCTGATTGCCCCGTTCAACTACTTTCCGGGAACGCTTGTGGCTTTCGAGGGATTAATCTTCGATTCTCAGTGGCTCCTCGATAATGGTGGGTTCGGCAACCCGACGACCTTCAACTCGTACTTCAATCAGCACCCGATCCCCGGGACGGGGCCGTACGAGGTGACGACGGTGTCTGAAGATGCCTATGTCGAGTTTGTGCAGAATCCGAGTTACTGGGGCGATAGCCTATCCCCGGCTCAGATCGCCATGCAACCGATGTTTGATCCGGGACACGCGAAAACGGTCATCGTGAAAAACGTGCCGGACGATCTCGTCCGGTATACTGACCTTACCACCGGAGCCGCGCAGATTGCCGGCATAGAGTCGGAAGACTGGAACCTTGTTCAAGCAAATCCGAACGAGTTCTCGTACTTTACCCTGCCACCCTGGGCCGCGCTAATAACGGCTGTGGCTATGAATACCCAGATCTTCCCGACAAACAATACGGACTTTCGCCAAGCGATCGTGCACGCGATAAACTACTCGGACATTACGGCGCAGGTGTTCTTCGGTGAGGCGGCGCCGATGGTGGGTCCTGAGTATCCAGCTTGGAAGCAGTTCTACGATCTCGGGAATCTTCCTCCATATAGCTACAACCTGACCCTTGCCGAACAGGATCTAAGCAAATCGGGCATTACGAATCCGGGGACGCTAGTCTTCAGCACGATCGCTGGATGCTCCTTCTGCCTCGCAATCGCACAGATCGTCCAGGGAGATCTTTCCGATATCGGGTTAAACGTTGAGATCCAGGCGACGGCAGTAAGTAACCAGCAGGCGCCCTACGGCTACTTTGGCAGCGAAGTTCAGGATGCAAATCAAATCGCCCCGCTCTCTCTGCTCGGGACGGGTGACTGGGCCCCCGCGACGCTTACGCCCGCGGATTACTGGGTCTCCTTTGTCAGTAACGAGTCTTTTCTAGGAAACTACGCGATCTACTCAAACCCCACGGTGCAGGCCTGCGTGAACGCCTTCACGAGCACCTCAAACGTCACGCAGATCCAAGCTCTTTGCACTCCCGCCCAAGCACAAATTTACAATGATGCACCATACGCGTGGCTCGGAGTCAACAGGCTGTGGTACGTGGACGGCTCGCTTGTCTGGCAGAAGAACGTGGTCAAGAGCTTCTACGTTGATCAGGTGTGGAGCGGACAGGACCTCGCCCCCATGTTCAACACGGTAACTTTCGTCTAAAGAAAGTACGAAGCTACCTCGACTTTCCCCTCGCAAGGATCGGCCACACTACCTCAACCTCCCCCTTTCGCACGCCGTAAAATTGGCTGTGCAGGTTGATCGTGGTATCGGTGTCGCTCGGGTACACCTCGACCTTGTCTCCGAGTTTTAGCCGAGTGTGGTTTGCACCGGCAAGCTTCAGATGGGTGTGCTCGGCCGAGAGCTTTGTGATCTCGACCCCCTCCAAGCCCTTGACTCGCGGGAGGCCCTGGTTGTTCGTGATAGATTTGAGACCGGCGTCCAGGATTGCGCGGTCTTCTGAGGGGACGCTGTTGACGGTAGTCAGGATGCTCAGCGCGCAATCAAAATCAATTCCGCAGTCCAGGTAACCCACGTCCATCGTAACGTACGACCCTGCCTGCACCTCTGTAATTCCCGGATGGTTCCCGGTAAAATTGTAAGTGCCCGTGCCTCCTGCGCTGACGATCTCCACCGTTATTCCCTCCTCTTCGATCAGATCCTTGGTGGAGATCAAAAGATCGCAAGCCTTCTCATCCGCGATTTTTCTCTCTTTAGGATCAATCATTAGGCTCACGTGGCCTTGATATCCACCCAGCCCCCTGAATTTGAGATTTTTGGAGGAAACGACTTTTTGAGCCAAGGCGAGGGCCTCAGTCCCCGGCCTTACACCGGCGCGATGATATCCCATATCCACCTCGATCACGACGCCGAGGGACAATCCGCGAGAGCTCGCCATGCTCGACAGCTTCGCGACGTTGTCTTGGTTGTCCACCGCCACTATGACATCAGCGTGCTTGGAGAGGCTCAGGAGGCGTTCCATTTTTTCTTCCGTGACTATCTGATTCATGATCAGAATGCTGTCCACTCCGGACCAGGCCATGACCTCCGCCTCTTCCAGCTTGGCCACCGCGACTCCCACGGCGCCGGCAGCTATTTCTTTCAGCGCGATGATCGGCGTTTTGTGATTTTTTACGTGAGGCCGCAACTTTGCCTGCCTTCCGCTAAAGTACTCCGACATCCGCTGGATGTTTCGCTCCATCAAGTCGAGGTCGAGCAGCAGGGCGGGAGTTTCGAGATCTCTAAAATCCATATCCTTTGCGTCTATCCGGGTTTCAGTCTACGTAATAAGCACTAATCCAGCATCTCGTCGCTCTCGTACGCTGCGAGGTACACGGAGTCCTCCTTCTCGCAGCAGGTGTGATGATACTCCAGCTGACAATCGGAAGCTTTGCTGTCCCTGCAGATCTGGCAGAGGCAGATGTCGGCGCTTTGGCGGTACTCGGACAATTTTTCGTGGCCTGCGTCGCGGTTTGCAAGGTCAAACTAGATAACCATTGCTTGAGCTTTTACTACAAGATTTCTCTGGGGAATACACGTAACGAAAGGAGCCGACGCCCCGAACTAGGATACGATGAGCCCACGAACCGGAGCGTTTCCGTCGAGACTCCTATCGGAATCAGCGCACCGGATAAGAACATCAGGGGGAACGAGCTCGCGCTCTGGAAGACAAAGTTCAACAAGCACGAATTAAGAAACAGATCGAGAAAGCTAAGAGGAGCAAGGGACGAATGAAAATTACTATTGGTGATACTAAGCTCTTTTAGAGAGGACAGGGAACAGCGGACGGCGGGGTAAATTTGGCAGTGTTTATAGCTACAACTTGAAACGCGCTTTGGGTACGAAAAATTGCACGATGTGCGATCACTGGGAAATTTACCATACAAATCACGGGGATATTTCTCCAACAATAGCCAAATAGCTTTCATTGGATCCAACAAATTACTATTGCTTGCCCCCGCATGCATTGCCTCCGAGGGGGCCCTAGGTTTTACCAGTTGGGGAAGGGTGGGGTGGTGGTCCTCGGCAAGATTCTTGGACAGTTGCTTACTGGAATCCGATCGCAGTCAATGCAGCGGTACTAGCAGTACTGCAATGCGGAAGAAAAAGTAGCAGTACTCTACATTTGAGTGAGGGCTTCGTCTAGTCAAATCGCACTGAAAAAGTCTACAATAACGACTCCGGCCATAAGTGGTACTCCTGAAATCGTCATACCAACTCATGGAAAGTTATCAAGCGGTGCAATCGTTCCGTGACACCTGACCGGGTATGTATATAACCCTCGCCGGTGCGTCAAGAAAGCTTCCTTGAGAGTACCCTATTGCTTCATAGATGCCTCTTGGATTTATGGAATGAATATCCATGAAACTCTGGGAGATTAGCAGAAGATATTAGTACATTTCTTCAGTCTTGCAGCACAGGACTGTAATTAATTGAATGTTGAGCTAGTGTTTCACCAGTTCGTTCGCGTGCACACCGGATGTGCCTCTTATCTAATAGGTTCTGAAAATACTGGGAAGTGCATTCTCGTTGACCCGCTGATCGACACGGAACGCTATGAACCCTTCCTGAAGGCACATTCTCTGAAAGTTGTTGCTCTCGTCGATACTCACACGCACGCAGATCACCTCTCTGGTTTACGCTACTTTTCCTCGCTTTTTCCGCAGGCGGTCAAAGCCATGCACGAGACAGCTCCGACAACCTTCCAATACGAGAAACTGAAAGATGGCGCTCGTTTGGATGATTTGATCTCTTCT
>JASHPQ010000154.1 GCA_030037995.1 Nitrososphaerales archaeon
TAGCTGGGCCCTGCAATTCGGACAAAAAGTGGCATCGTCGCTAACCTGCTTTCCGCACTTCGGACAGAACATATTCGTAGAAGACTCTCTGATTCCAACCGAGATTAAAACAGAGTATAAAACAATAACAAGCGATTCTGCTTTGGGTAGATCTTGGACCGTGTAAACTGGAAAAAGCCAAATGCTTCATCGAAAACGTGATGTGGGTGTAGAGAGCTCTTTCAAAGATCTGCAAAGTCGACCTATCCCGTTAAACTTTGCAAAAACGACAGCCGGTACTTCGCGCTAATGAAAAAAAGTAGACTTTCATTAAGATATCGATGATGAAAGCTCTTAATTTTCCCGAGAACTACCCCAGCAGAAGACTTCCTTCGCAAAAAGATCACCACTTTGCTTTTCGAAGCATGACTCCTTTTCATCTTTCGAGGAGGAGAACTATTAGAGCAGTCGGAGGATCTACGTAGCAGGCCCCAGGGAGCGTTCGCCCTGATATTGTCCGGAGTATTTGCCGGAAAATTCTTTGTCAGATTTCAGGATTACAAGTTGTCCGATCCTTGAAAATCTCTGGATCCGGGCTGGCCTGTGACAGACGAGCATGACCTTTGGCTGTCCCGAGTACCCAGGGTCGAATAGCGCCGTCCTCACGTCCAGCCCGTTTCTGAGAAGAGTAGATCTCGGGAGCAGGATCCCAATTGCATCCGGAGGAATGGCCGTTATCTCGTTCAGTTCGACAAAGTACGCGCCAGGTTCCAGATCGAAATAGATTCCATCAGTAACCGGGACCTGACTCAAAGCAGAATTCTCGCCCTTTTCCATTCCCAAGAAAAATCGAGTGTGGGGGAAAGAGTGAATGTTGCTAACCGTCACATCAAACCCGGCGGGCTGCTTTTGCTCGCCAGAATCCGCAGCAACTACTTTTTTGACGAGGAGACTGATCTCGTCACCAGACAGTATCGTCGGCATCTTGTCAGTCAGACTGACAAGGACAGAATTTCAGTGTTGATATGAAGAGGTTTTTTACTTTCGTCTCTCAGATATCAAGCGGTAGACTTCAGGAATGGCGCAGGCATAACCCACATGCACGCAGTCCTTCTTCTCGTCCAGCATACAGATCAGATCCTTGCCGTGAACCTGGACTTCGACGATTCGTCCGATCTTGTTATCCTTGATCATGATCGAATTGTCTTGCAAGCCGATTTTCTGCATGTAAGGCGCGGCCAGTGAAAGATTCTCGTCGGCCTCGATCGTTTCGAGGATCAAGTCGTTCACGTATTTTGAGAAACTCTTATTCAGTTTCTCAGCTTTGACCTTCTGATTGTATCTCTGTTTTGCTTTATCGTGAGCCTGCTGAGTGATCGTGATTACGCTGAAACCTTCCTTGGGCATGAGAATTTTAACTCACTTACAGTAAGATTACAGAACAACTTATATCATTTACTGTTTTGCGAAAGCTATGTACGCGGCGCTCTTCCCGAGTAAAACAAAATAGGTGCCCTTTTGAAATTAGCATCCTGAACACACCTTGCTCCCCGGGGAACTCGTGGTTCTAGTACTCCTTGCGCTTCATATCGGCTTCATCGCCACATGGGCTGGCGCCGCGATACTTTTATCGAGCATCATCATTCCTTCTCTCGGCAGGCTCTCTTCAAGCTCGAGATCGGAATTCTTAATCGTAACGCTGCCTTTGCTGGCTCGGTTCATAGCAATCACATCCACCGGATCCGTTTTGGCTGGGGTTCTTCTCTTCGGATACGAAACTAGAGCCGCGACCGCTTATGCTCCTAGTTCTCTAGGCACCCTTTTCATTGAGGCCGGTGCAGCCTTGGGATTTATTGCGTATATCCTGGCCATTGGAGTCGCTTATCCAACGGCCAACCGGCTCGTCAAGGCGCTCAAAAGTTCGAGCGCCAATGATCAACAGAGCAGCAACAGTTCATTGCAAGCTCAAATCCCGCGATTGCAGGTAAGGATGAGGATGACGGCCGGCGCCGTTTCGGGGTTGCTAGCTATTACACTCGTATTGATGGTGATCGGGGCAACCGTTTAGCTGGCGTACTTTTTCTCATTAGAATTCCAGCGTCTCACCCAGTCCGCGAACTTTTCCAGCAGGTTCTGCAGATCCTCCCCCTTTGGGGTAAGCGAATACTCTACTCTGGGAGGGCTGTCCGGCACCACCTTCCTCTGGATGATGCCTATCTTCTCGAGTTCCGACAACCTCTCGGAGAGGCTGGTTGCGCTGATGCCTTCAATCCTCCTCTTCAGTTCGTTAAACCGCGCGGGCTGAGCGAGACCCAGAGCGTGAATCAGGGGTAGCGTCCAGACCTTGGTGATTTCGTTCCACTGTGAGTGTATGATCTTGCACTCATCGATAACTTCCTGGTCAAGTTCCTGCAACTTGCTCAAGTGCTGTTAACCTACTTACCTTGTGACGACTACTTAGTATATAATATTGACCTAACCAATATACCGGTTTGTGATCGAAACGGAAAAAATCATGGTTAAGAAAAGCGGGAAGGCGGTTTCCTTCACGGACGAAGAGGCAGAGTATATCGGCCAGAGCAAGCTGGCGAGACTCGCGACATCGTCCGCGCGGAACCAGCCGCACGTCGTTCCGATAGCTTTCGAGTTCGACGGAGAGAGCTTTTACTTTAGTGGATGGAATATTCAACGAAGCCTGAAGTTTAGAAACATTCAGGGCAACGATAGGGTAGCACTGGTCATCGACGACCTTGTGACCGTGAGGCCCTGGCTGCCCCGAGGGATCGAGATACGGGGCCGGGCGCAAGTCGAGGAAAACGACAACGGAGTTTACGTGAAAGTGACTCCGGAAAGGAAGATCAGCTGGGGTCTCACACCATCAGCAGCAATCCGAAACGGAGGGTTGAACTAAATGGTAAACGCGTTTGAGCTGCAAGACCAGCTGGTCGCCTCAATCGAGAAGCTGAACGAGAGCGTAGTTGCCATCGACAGCATGCGTCTCACGAGAAATCCCCGTTACGGAGTGGTCCCTCTTGAGGGACAGGGGTCGGGAGTCATAATCGATTCCAACGGTTTCATAATCACGAACAACCACGTCATAGACGGGGCCTCAAGGGTTCAGGTTCACCTCAGAGACGGCCGCAGCTTCGAGGGCGAGGTTGTGGGATCGGATCCCGCAACTGACGTCGCGCTCATCAGGGTGCGCAATGATACCCCGCTGCCTGCTGCAGTTCTGGGAGATTCAGACGCGTTGAAGGTCGGCCAGTTCGCTCTTGCGATCGGAAATACTCTGGGTCTTCCCGGCGGATCAACGGCGTCTCTCGGTGTAATAGGAGCTCTAGGACGGCCGCTACCCTGGGCGGAGTTCATTTTCGAGGGATTGATCCAAACGGACGCCGCCATCAATCCAGGTAATTCTGGGGGGCCGCTCGCGGACATTAACGGACAGGTGGTGGGGATAAACACCGCGATGATCCCCTTCGCGCAGGGCGTCGGGTTTGCAATCCCGATAAATGCGGTCAAGCGGGTCGTACAGCAGATATTCGAGAAGGGAAGAGTCGTCAGACCGTGGCTGGGGATCTCTGGAATGAGCCTCACTCCGCAGCTTGCAAGGCGGTACAATCTGCAGGCTGACACCGGTGTACTCGTCGCCGGAGTCGCAAGGGAAGGCCCGTCCTTCGAAGCGGGGTTCCGTGTGGGGGATGTCATCGTCCAGATTGGAGAAACAGAAGTAAAGCAAATGAAAGACCTCCTGCTCGCTCTCTCAAAGTTCGAGGTGGGAAGCGTCGTCAAGGTGCAATACTTCAGGATGGGCTCCAGGCGGGACGCTTCGCTACGACTCACAGAAGTTCCCGTCCAGATGCAAAACTATCAGCGAAGAGAGTAGAAGAGACTTGCCCTCTTCTCATCCCTTTCCCGGAAGGCAGATGCCCTAAATAGTCGTTGCGCCCTTTTGCGAGAGCCTTTCTGCAAGATCAGAGTAGGCCTCCAGCAGCTCGATTCCCTTCGTGATGCCCTTGGTCGCTTCCTCTATCGTTGTTTTGGAGAAATAGTCTTTGACATCGTTTTCTCTGCCGATGCCGGTTCTGCATATCACGGTCTCGAGGAGAAAGGAAACGGTAGGCGTGCCACGGAATAGCCCTCGAAGTGTTTCAAGTTGATCCCTGACCCAGTCCCACGTCACTGCCCTCGCGTATGGGTTTTGAGCGGCACCCATGATCGCGTAGATCGAGTCCGCCCTGCTCACCTCCCCGCCAACGCAAAAGTCTAGAGCCTTTCGCACTAGGGCGGGTTCATGATAGCAGGTGAGCGCCGCAAATATTTTGATTACGTCAGCTTCGTTGGCCATCTTCTTCATCACGCTAACGAGATCGGCGAAACTTCGTTCTCCGTTTCGAAGCGCAAAGGCAACCGCCACGGCCGTTCTGAGGTCGGGAACCACCCGGTCGTATTCTGGAAATCTCGACGACAGCTCTGCGGCGAAACCTCCGTCTTCGAGTGCGAGGCCGGTTGCGATCCTTCCACGCAGGATTTTGTCATTGTCTTTCTCCCCGCTCTTGGGTTCGACCCCGAGGCGCTGGATCTGCTTCTTGTAATATTCGAGATACACTTGTCTCACCGCTCCGTTTTCCGGCGAGAGCGAACGCAAGAATTGGAGCTGCCCAGTAATGGTGTCAACGATGAGGTAATCGGTGTCGTTCATCGCCTGCCGCAAGAAATCGAAGTAAAGTCGTGAATCGATCTTATCGGCGATCAGGAATGCAAAAAGATCGGAGACGAGGCCCCACCTGTCGAAGGGCCCGAGCGTTGGAAATCCCTTCGCGACCAGTGAGTAGAGGTCTCGATCGTAGAGGACCCTGTAAAACCCGGCCTGCCCGGCATTAATTTTGATGCTGGATAATGCCCCGTTTAGGGGGATCTTGCTCGATTCTTCCCTCAGGAGAAAGCTCGAATGCTTGTCGTTCAAGACTGCCACGATGGGAATCGGCCAGAGGGCTTTGGCTTCGTCGTTCGATTTTTTCAGGAAGAACCTTTCCTGCGTGATAAGAAGTGTGTTATAGTTCGTAGAAACTTTGACGATGGGATACCCGGCTTTTCCTATCCAGGTTTCCATCACTTCGCTTACCGGCATTCCGGAAACCTCTTCCAGGTTTTTCCAGAGGTCCGCACCCTTGGCATTGGAATAGGGGAATTCCGAGAGGTATTTTCGGATACCGCTGCGGAAGCGGTCCTCCCCCATCCAGGACTCGATCATTCGGAGGATGCTGGCACCCTTCCCGTAGCTGATTTCATCAAAGATCTCGTTGATTTCCTCGGGAGCTTTGACGGCAACGTCTATTGGATGCGTGCTATGCAGGGAATCGCCGAGCATCGCGCCGCTTGTCTGATCCTGAAGAAAGTCGCTCCAGATATTCCAATCTGGATACAGTCTGTCGGTCATTTTGGATTCCATGAACGTCGCGAAACT
>JASHPQ010000155.1 GCA_030037995.1 Nitrososphaerales archaeon
AGGAATGGATATTAGGCGATAGAGCCCAGCCGACATGGGAGTAAAAATAACACGAGGGAAACAAGAAATGGACTTCACGTTCCATGTCGGTTAGAATGCGTTGATAATAGAGGATGGACAATGGCGAAGGTCACAAGAGTAGTGAAGAGGAGGGAATTGACAAGGTCAAGAAGGGGTTTCGAGACGCTCGGCAGCAAGCCTCCCAAAAGAGCAGCACCGATGGCAACAAAATAGCCGAGGAAGACAAACCGTCCCCGGTCGTTACCAAGAGATCCTATCCTACTGCGCTTTATCCGCGCCGACAGTGATTTCGATTATCCAATTTAAAAGAATCCATGAAGGGAAGATCTCAGAATTAAGTGACTGCTCTAATTTTTCGATCTTCTCTCTCCCCAATTAACATCTTTCCATTTGTGAAGAACCTGCATAATTTTCTAGTAAATTACGTACTTGGGTAACGCGCGTAACTCAGCAAGCAATAATTACTGGACAAAGCACGGGAGAAGATAGTTTTGATCAAACGTTGTCAGTCACAAATGTAGAGGGACTAGTCCAGATCTCAAGTCAGCATTCCTTCGGAGAAACTGTAGCCCGGCTTGAATCCGCCGTTCGATCCAAGGGACTCACGATTTTCGCGAGAATCCATTTCAGTGACGATGCAGACAAGGCAGGCTTGAAGATGAATCCGACCAGCATGGTGATTTTCGGCAATCCCAAAGCCGGAACTCCCCTTATGATCGCGTCGCCGAGCGTCGCCATCGATTTTCCTTTGAAGATCCTGGTGGCTCAGGATAAGTCGGGAAAAGTTTGGCTATCGTACAATTCGGTGGATTATTTGAAAGAGAGGCATCACATTCCGGAGGATCTGGTAAAGAATATTGCCGGGATTGTGCCCATCGCAGAAGCTGTCGCGAAATAGAGATCTCTCTTGGCTGATGCTTCCGACGGCACCGCGAGGAGAGCGGACCCCGCTGACTACCTCGCCAACGAAAGAACCTACCTGAGCTGGCTGCGCACAGGGATAGCCACGATAGGTCTGGGCTTTGTCGTTGCGAAATTCGGTCTTGCAATAAGGGAGTTAACAGGCATCTCGGCGTTGCCCGAATCCACGGTTCACCTGTCTAGCCTCATCGGGGTTATCCTTACCATTCTCGGGGGTGGCATGATCCTCCTTGCTTTCCGGAGATTTTCGTCGAACCAGCAAAGAATTAGGGCGGGCAAATACGAACCGACGAAGGGAACGGAGCTAGCGCTGACCGCCTCCCTTTTCATGGTCGCTCTCATGCTTATCGCCTACCTCCTGCTCACGTTTTGAGATTTGATTTCGTTCTGAGCAGGGTAAGTCGATATCACGGCAAAGGCGCCCCCGATGCCAACATCTATCACCCGCACGAAGGCGAGCTCCCATTGCCCAGAAAAGTTGAGGTTCAGGAGCACGATTAGGAACGAAACGACAAAATCTGCGCCAGGCCTGTATTTACTCCCCTTGAGGAGAATTCAAGAATAGCGAAAACAAAGAGAATTCCCGCGAGTAGGTCAACATTACTGATCAGCAGAGTAACTGCTGCGGCAATTATCGCCTCCACGGCCGTACCCCTAAACATCAAAGCAACCATTGCGGTTTGCCCCTTGACACACGAGCTCTACATATTCCCGGATGAAGTACCGCCCTCCCTCGACTCTGACCTGATTTCATCTCCTTATGGAGCTGTGGATGACCGACTCAGTTTCCGACTCATTTCAGAAACTACCAGGAAGCGGAGATCGCGATAGCTGATGCGTTCAGGGATTACAAACCAAAACAGGATCCATTCTGCCCTAGGCTACATGACGCTCTCCGAATTCCTGCAGAACTGGATGTCAAACGCGGAACAAATCAACAATTAGGGTGAAGAAAAAAGTATGAACCTTCAACGTGAAAAAGCGTATCGAAAATGGTGGGGCCACTCCACCAACTCATTATCAGCTTGAATACCTTAGATCATCCGCAAACCTGTATCGAGTGATTGTTATTTCGTCCATTGTGATGCATGTTCTAGTTCAATATCTCCAAAGATATATAGGAAGCTCGCCGTCCCGATGAAGGAAGGTAGAATCCAATGGGCACAACTATTAGCATATGGAGGAGAAATAAGTAATGCAGACGTTTTCTCAGAGGACAGTGTATTCGGCAAGGGAGATACCGGACAGAGTAGAAAGAAGCCAGATGGATCCTGAAATCAAGGAGTGGTTAAAGACGGGACCGGTGCTCGGATCTCACAAGCCAATCCCTGTGCAGAGGCGAGAACACGATGCGTTTATCGACAAAGTAAAAATTCCCATAGGTAGCATCGAACGTTTAGGGCTTGACGGTCCCCATGGCACGATCCCTATTCGCGTCTATCATCCTTCAAGACCCGGTATCGCCGAAGGCAGTGCCCTGATTTACATGCACGGAGGAGGATTCATTGTTGGCTCTCTCGATCAGTTTGATACCGCGATGCGCCGGTTTGCTGAAGTTAGCGGGGCGCAAGTGTATGCTGTGGACTACAAGTTAGCTCCCGAATATCAATGGCCCGTGCAGATGGACGAAGGCGAATTCGTCGTACGCTGGCTATTCGAGAATGCCTCTAAACACAATGTTGATCCTCATCGTATCGCTCTGGGCGGAGACTCTGCTGGCGGAAACCTTACGTGCACTATATCTCTCAAGCTGCGAGACACACGTGGGCCTAAACTTGCACTTCAAATGCCACTCTATCCAGAGACAGAGATGCCTTTCTTCACTCGTGCCGGGGTTGAGAATATTTCAGGAGGCTATGTGGACACTGCCGGTGTCTGGTTGTTTCTGTGGTCTCTTTTGCCACAGGGGACGGACTACACGCAGCCTTATATCACACCGATGAATGCGACCGATTTTTCCGGACTGCCAAAAGCACTCCTCGTTACCTGTGGGTTCG
>JASHPQ010000156.1 GCA_030037995.1 Nitrososphaerales archaeon
AACTAGAATTATTAGCTCGAAAGATCGAATGAGTCCTTCTCTTTGGGATTTTCTATCGCTAAGCGGAAAGAGGGTTATCGTAATGAATGTTCCTGTAAGCTACCCTCCGACCCCGGTTAATGGGATAATGATTTCAGACATGTTAACTCCCGAAAACGCAACCGACATCGCTTATCCGGATTACCTCTCTAAGGTGCTAAAAAAACGCGGATACAAAATTGGCATATCGGTAGCAGCTGAGGGAATTCCGAAGAGAGCAAGGGCGAGCGAACTGATCTCCAACTTGCGCCAAAGAATGCAGACCTTTAGGTGGATGCTGGATAACTTTGGTTGGGACTTTGCCATGGTCGTCATAAACGAAATAGACTTTGCGCAACATCTTTTTCCAGCCGATCTGGAAAAGATAGCTAGTCTCTATCAAGAAGCGGATTTAGCTCTGGATCATCTAACCGAGAAGCTGGATCCGGATACAACCTCACTCCTCGTAGTTTCCGATCACGGCTTTAACGTCGCCAAGCGAGGTTTTCGGGTCAACGACTGGCTCGTGGCGCAAGGGGCCATGAAACCCGATTTGAGCCTGGCTTCCGGGAAGGGTGTTACCGGGGACGTCGCCAATTTCATGCTGCGAAGACGGAGCTTGGCTCGTATTGCGAGAAAACTCGAAAAATTTTTGCCGAAGCGAGTCCTGCGACAGGCTTATAGCTCCCCGATGGCAGGTGGCAAATTTCCCGCCGGCCTTTGTTGCATTGCTCCAGCAGTGCATTCCTACGTTCCACTGTACATGAACAGTGAACTGCAAGGAATGCGGTATGATACGCTTTTGGCCCTCGTGGATCGGAATGCCCGAGAGTTTCAAGACAAAGAGACCGGTCTCTACCCAATCATCCGAGTTATGAGAAAGCGCGACCTTTACAGTGGAGTGTACTCCATAGATGCACCGGACCTCGTCCTTCAGTTGCGAGAGAACTATGTAGCTTCAGAGAAAATTTTCAACACAAGAGATCTTTTCTACAATACAGAGCAGGGCATTCATGAGCCGTCCGGGATCCTAATCGCGCAAGGCAAGAAGATCAGACGCGGTGTTAAATCGCAGCTGGATCTTAGCTTGCTCGACGTCGCTCCGACGGTACTCTATCTCTTGGGATTGAGTCCACCTCAAAACCTTGACGGAAAGATCATGAAAGAAATCCTCGTTCCGTAAGAAATCGAATAGCACGGCACAGTTTTTTTGGAGATCTCTACACCCTCATTCCAAGTATCTTGGAATGGGTCAATGTCTCTCGGATTCAACAGGCTATCGGAGAGGAAACGATCGGAGAACCGGGAAAAGGCTATGTCCGAAGGAAGAAGAAATGAAGAAGAAGCTGAAAGATATTAGGTCACCTTTAGATGTCTGGTGATTAGATTTGGGCAAACGATCTTTCGCCAATAATTAACTTGTAACCCTTTGGAAGGTGATCTGAGGCATCCAAAATCGTACTGTTAGAACCAATCAGGCTATCGACGATCCTCTTGCGGCTCTCGATCCTCGATCGACCCATCACAATCGTATTTTCAACCTCCACATCTTTGAGGGTGCAATCGTCGCCGATCGAAGTGTAGGGTCCCAGGTAGACATTCGGGCCCACAGAACAGTTACGTCCAATGACGACTGGTCCGCGAATGGTAACCTCCCCTATCGTCTTTGAACCACTCCCAAGTTTGAGACACCCCGTGAGCTGAGTTCGTTCTGAAATATATCCTTCAATACTCTCCTCCATGTCAGCGAGTACCAACTGATTTGCCTCCAGCAGATCCTCAGGCCGACCAGTATCCTTCCACCAGCTCGTCACTCTTAGCGCCTCTACCTTCTTCCCGGACGAAAGGAGGTGCTGAATTGCGTCGGTGATCTCCAGCTCATTTCTCCCGCTGGGTTTGATGCTTTTCGCCGCATCGAAAATAGTCTCATCGAATAAGTATACACCAATGAGGGCTAGGTTGCTTTCCGGGTGCTCGGGCTTTTCGACAAGCCTGACAAGCTTCTCCCCATTCATTTCGGCAATTCCGAATCTCGTCGGATCTTTGACCGGGCACACTCCCACCAAACAATCAAGGTCCTTTGCTTGGAAGGTCCTGACAAAGTTTCCGACCCCCTCCCTGAGCAGGTTGTCGCCGAGATACATCACGAACGGCTCACCCTTCATGTACTCTTCGGCAACGAGAGCGGCGTGGGCGAGTCCCTTTGGTTCCGGTTGGTCGAGGTAGGTGATGCGAACGCCAAAAGAACCACCGTCGCCGAGCATCTCGGTTACTCCTTCCTTTATGGGACCGAGAATAACACCGACTTCCTCAATACCGGCGTTCTTCAAGTGTTCCAGACCGTAAAGTAGCATGGGCTTATTTGCTATAGGTAACATGTGCTTATTCCCCGTGTACGTCAGGGGTCTGAGCCTAGTCCCATGCCCTCCGGCCAGCAGCAGGCCTTTCAAACAGGAATCCCTCCAAGTCTCGGATAATTAACCACTAGCATATTTTTTCGCCCCATGAGGAGAAAAATCAACCTCATTTCGATCTTTATTCATCTGACCCCACACACATGATTTAGAAGTATTCTGCGATTGAGGAAGCCCGGTGCTCTCCTCCGTCCCGCCGTTACTTGAACCCGGCGGTTGATTGCGCTTGCTTTTTCTTTCGAGAAAAAGATCGATCAGCGCGATCGAAACTACCACCAAAATTAGAGCAGCGTTCAATGGTGAGACAATTATACTTCGCCACTCGCTCCCGGTGACCTGCCAACTGGTGACGGGATACGGCGAAACCAAATGCCAACTCCCGTTCAAACTATTGACCATCACCGCGTCGGAAAAACTGGTTTCGCTTATCGTCATGTTGCCCTCCACTAGAAATGGACAGCCAGGGTACTCAAAGCAAGACCCAAAAGGTGGACTATCGTATTCCTGATAGAAATTCTGGGAAACGGTGACACTTGGGTTGCTTAGTTCGCCGTTGAGGGTGATCGTGGGAGAAGCTGCTAGAAGGCTGATTTTGGAGTCCGTGGTAAGAGAAACCCGAGAGTCAATGAAGATGCTCTTACTCTGCTTTCCCGGCCCACTCGAAGAGACACTCATGACAACTGGGCTGTTAGCCGTCGCACTCAGAACAAGAGTCGCGCCTGTTGGATACATTACTTCCAACTCACCGGAGGATGGACTCGGTCTAATTTCGGTATAGTTGGAAGAGGCGCTCCAATTCATCTGAGTACCGTTTTCTTCGATGCGGTAAATGGTATAGTTAGCTAGTTTTCCAACAGTTGGGCTGACAATCTTGAATTTGGTGTGGTTATTGAAAAGGGGAAGGAGTTGGGCGCCGGAAAGGACACCTTGCCCGAAAAGGTTGACGTTCCCCTGCAAAATCGCATCGAACTGTGGTTGCTGCTGCTGGACGTCATCGGCAGTGCGCGAGCTTTGTGGTAGGGCAGCGTCTAAAAGTAGTTGGAAAATGGAAGCAACTTCAGAGAGCGAGATCCGATGATTGTCAATCAGAGATTCAAGGGGACCAACTTGGGCCCAATAGATCCTGCCGCTACCCACCTGCTCTTCGACCAAAAGGGGTGCCTCGGACACTCCTCCAGAAGATTCATAGGAGTAGAGGATGGTTGCGGAACTCGGAGAGGTGATTGTTTCGCCTACGGTGGAATTAATGGAAGTCCCCCGCAGGCTGCCGCCATTCACCGCTGACAAATTCACAGCCGATCCCTCCCCCAGCCGAAGGTAGTTCCCAAAGAAACCCAAAGGCAGCCCGGGATCCAAAACAAGTAGGCTCCCTCCGTCGCTTACCCACCGGACGTAATTCGAGAGATTCCCCATTTGCGGATACAGCTGGGAAATCGATTGCTCCGCTGCATCTTGAGAGAGCCCGAGATGGATCGCTTCGAGCACGATCGACGCGTTTCTCACGGAGGCCCCGGTGCTCTTACATTCGAGGAGAATCGCCAAGAGCGACCTCGCAGCAACGGGCGGCATGCTCGCTGAGACGGTGTTATTTTTGACCGGAAAACTCTTGTCGAGGAAAGTGTTCTTATTCTTAGTCGAGGCGGCAATCCGACAGGAAAGGTTTGCATCACTGCTACCCATTGTGATCGACACGCTTCGGATATCCTCGACTGCTTGATACGAGCTCACGCTGATCGACAAGTTGTGCGTACCACGATCTAGCAGATTGAGTGACCAGTCAATAAACTGGGAAGAGTTGAAAAGCCGATCTCCTGTTTGCGGATCGATGCTAAATAACTTGGAATCGTTGAGATCCATACTTGGCTGGGGATCGTAGGGAAAGATGACAAGGGATGATTCTTTGGGAGTCTCACCGTAAGGCAAAGTGGAGTACGGGGTTGAAAGACTGGAGAGTGCAGACTCTACGCCGTAGTCCTTCGTCATGCTCATCGGGGAAACGAGATCGACGTTCCCAGGATCCTCACTCGTGGGCGGATAAATAGGTGGGACGCGGAAAACCACATTGTTAGAATCATTGAATGCAACCGGCAGCATCGGCAACAGGTCGTCCATCAAAAAGTTGTTCCATAATGGCGATCCGAGAGGATATTGCCAATCGGTCTGGTCAACGAAGATGTAACTCACGTCGTAGGTCGCCAGCAAGCCTAGAACAAGGGACGGGTCGGTGGAATCCAGCAGAGGCTG
>JASHPQ010000157.1 GCA_030037995.1 Nitrososphaerales archaeon
AAACAGCGAATTGTAGACCGCTTCCTCGGTAGCTTCGATGGTGCCTAGAAAAAATGGATCCATTTCATCGTTTCGCAGCTCCTCTATTTTGCGGGGCTCTTTCTTTCTGGATTCTTCGATTCGCAATTCTTCGGCGGCACTGAATGCGATGAAATAGTCACCACTGTGATTTTGGGAGATAAAGCCAGTCCTCGTCAGGCCGATCGAGGCACGAAAGGCCAGTCGGTGCAGGTTCCGAAATCCAACAGGAGCGTCGGTCGCTACGACGACAATGACCGAGCCAGCTCCCCGGCTGTTGTGAGGATCTTCGCTGACCGTCTTTTTCTCGCTACCTGAATAATTTTGGAGTTCTTTTCCCACCGGAGCTCCATTGATCGTCAAGAGGCCACCGTAATTCGTCTGGACGAGAACGCCCACCGTGTACGCAATTTGATTGTTCAAAGTTATTTTCCTCGAAGACGTACCGATTCCGCCTTTGAATCCGAGAGCTCGAGTGCCGGTTCCGGCTCCCACGCATCCCTCTTCGATAGGTCCTCCTCCTGCACTGCGCAACGCCCGGAGAACCTCGTCCTTTCCAACGCGTCTGTCTCGAATGTCGTTCAGGTAACCATCGTTGGTCTCTGCGACTACGGGATTGATCGACGTGATCTCCTGATTCTCGGGCAGAGACATCATATAGTCAAGGAGTGCGTCGGCGACGCGTGGAACACACAGAGTATTTGTTAGCAAGATCGGAGTCTCGATCTCGCCGAGCTCGTTCACTTGAGTGGAGCCAGCGAGCTTTCCAAAGCCGTTGCCGACAAAAACAGCTCCCGGAACTTTTTCTTGGTAAACATTTTCTTCGTGCGGCAAGATGGCGGTCACGCCGGTTCTGATATCGGTTCCAAGAATCAGGGTATCATGACCGACTTTAACACCCCTGACATCCGTGATCGAATTGAGTAGCCCGGGTGGCAGCGTCCCCGGAACCAATCCGATTTCTCTAGCTCTCGGCCTTCGTGGATTTTCCATGCCTTTTTTCTCTACTTGCAAAGAGCTGCCTGGAAATCATTTTTGAATTTTCATCTGCGGGTTCGCAACCCCCGAGTGGGAATTTTTCGGCTACTACACATTCAGATGTCTCAATCAATTTTTGAAAGGAGCGAAGATTGTTTCCATAGCGCGTCAGGATCTTTCGATCTGACAGCCACAACAACGGGCAAGGGATCGAAATTGCGACTTGGAGATGCTTTAGAGAGCTTGGCGATCCGTTCAGCTTCCCACAGGAGCTTCTTCGCTGTACGTGGAGCTCCTCCGTAACCGGCGTGCACAAACTCGGGGCCTTTTCCCACGAAACTTAGGGATATGGCGTTTTTGCCCCTGAAATCCTTGGCGAGTGGATTCTTTCCGTCGAGCTCGGTAAAACGAGCGCCCATTTCTATTGCCTCGGAAGAGCCTTTCAGAGTTATCCTCGAGAGCAAGGCCGGATACAGACCGTGCTGCCTTCCCGAAAGGTGCCACTTTGCAAGGTCCTCGGTTGTGGCTCTTCGCATGAGACTTGGTTCCAACTTTTGGAGAGTTTTCTCGGAACTCTTCGCTATGGAGAAGCCTGTTATGGCGGCGCATACATTTGAAGCGACTTTGAGCTTTATGATCTGGTCTTTCACCTCCGGCGCTAGGTCGACTGCACCGGGTTCCAGGTATCCACCCGCGACCACAGCAGCGAGCGCTTTCTTTGGGGAAAATCCTTCTCCGACCTTCGCAAGGAAAAGATTCAGACTGGAATTGTCTCTTTTCGCGATCTGTCCTTCTCTTCGGCGAAGTATCTTGAGGAAAAGCGGAACGTACTCCATCTGGTCGGCCCAAACACCCACCGTGCAATTTAGACCGAGTAGTGTCCTGGTTTGCGAAGCGGTCGAGTAGAGTTTTTGGCACATGCCGCGGTCTGCCCAGGCCGTCTTGTTCGCAGTGACAAAATCGAGAGAGCCGAGCAAGCTCGACGCTAGCTTGTAAGCATTCTCTGCCGACATGAATGTAGTGTCGATAATAATCCATTCATTGCGCTTCCGCCTAATTTCATCTTTCAGAGTGCCAACTTCATCAGCAAGGCTGCCAAGTCTGATGAGCTCCAATGCAGAATCTATCTTTCCATGGTCGCTACCACCATCTTCTGGTTTAGAAGTTGATTTTTTCAGGGTGAGAATCGTACGAAGGTCCTTTCTGTCGAGTTCGCCTCCGTCCTTGCGTCTCCAAAGAAACTTGCTGTTAGCAACCCAACGCAGGTCTAGTAGCTCTTGTGGACGAGCGCGCAGATTCTGCACAACATTTCTCCCCACGCTTCCCAGTCCCAGAATGCCGATCTTGACCCTGGTCTGTTTCAATCCCGTAGCACTCCGATCGCCTTACTCTTTCTATCCTCGAAAATCTTTCACTCACTTTTTTCTGTCGAAATGACTGATCAATCTGTGCATGAGCTATTTCAAGTGCGGAATGATTTTGCTTAGATCATAAAGTTACTTCATTTGGGAAAAATAGCAAATCGTTGTTGCCCACGCAATCGATAACTCGATCCAGAAAAGCTTTCCTTAAAAGTAGCGAGAGTTTCACTCTGCTTTCAAAAAGTGCAAGAAGGTACGTCGCGCATAGCTGCCAGAAACAAAATCTTTGCCTATGTCTGGTTTGATGTGGAAGACTACGTGACTCCTGAATCCAACGATCCTCCGCTTCAAGCAATCAGGATTCTCAAAAAATACAACGTTCCGGTCACCATCAAATTGGTGGCCGAGAAGGTTCGGTTCATGAAGGAGCAAAAGCGGCAGGACGTCATAGCCGCAATCAAGGATTACTGCGACATCGGATACCACACCGACGCGCACAGCCAGCATCCTCTCATCTATCAGTACATTGCCAACATGGATGTCCTGAAAGGATCCAAGGAGATAAACAAGAGAGAGCGACGCGGTCTTCAGGAGCTGAGGAACACCTTTGGAGTCACGCCCGTCTGCTTCGGGCACGCGGGCACGCAGTGGGCCCCGCACTACTACCCATTTCTGAAGAAGGCAGGGATCCGTGTCTATCTGGACGCGACCGACATCGTGAACATTAATGACAGCCCTTACTGGTACTGCGGCATGCTGAGCCTCAACAACCAAACTAAAAATCTGATTCGTTTCGATCGTACTTTTGAGACTCCGGACGGAAACGGGAAGCTAAGGAAAAAATTCGAGAGCATCCACGACAGATTGGAGAAAAAGGGAGGAGGAGCCATCAGCATCCTGTGGCATCCCCACACTGGCATAAACAAGGTATACTGGGACACGTTGAATTTTGCAAATGGTAAGAACACCCCAAAGGGAAAGTACGTACTGCCGGAGCAGTATTCCTTGGAGATCAAGGAGCGCGCTCTCCAAGACTTTGAGAATCTGGTGAGGTTCGGATCCTCCTTCAGCGATGTGCAGTTCATTTCCGCCACAGACGCGCACAGAATCTACCAGCGCCAGCTGGATATGGTGCTGGGCGCAAGTGAAGTAAGGAAAATCGCGAGCGGACTCTCTAGGTCCAGCAAAATATCGTATATTAAGCTGGGAGATGAGTACATTTCTCCCGCCCAAGCTTTTTGCGTTCTGGTGAACTTTGTTGCGGGTTATGCAAAGACCGGGGAGGTTCCAAAAAGAACTGCCATGAGCGAACCCTTGGGACCAATCTCGCCCTTCAAGTCAAAGGTAAAGTCCTCGAAAGTCTCCCTGAAGGATCTCTTATTCGCGTCGCAAAAAGCATCCAGATTTATTGCAGCGAGGGGTTACATGCCTTCGAGCCTTAGAGTCGGTAATTCGGTCGAACTGGAGCCTAGCGACTTTCTGGCGACTCTCGCCGGGGTGTCGATGATGCTCCTTTCACGAAAACCCGTAAGCGATCCAATCCTGGTGCAACGAGCCAAGATGATCTCCAGCGAGAGATTTGTGGACGATCTCGCCTTCAAGAGAGCCTGCGAATGGAGAATCCTTCCCAAGGGTTTCAAGGCGCCGAAGATTCTGGAGCAGGCAAAGCTCCAGACCTGGACGCTTGTCCCGGCGGTTCCGAAAGTCTGAAGTAAATATCGTGTTGCGATTCGGAAGAAAACCATGTCAGATCTCGTCCTGAGAGGATCGATTTTCGATGGTGCTGAGTACTACGAAAATGGGATCGTCGTCGTCGATCAAGACAGTGGGATCATAGAAGACGTGGGCCCGGAAGATTCCGTGGACCAGCCGTCTAGTGCGAAAGTGATGGGGGGTAGCGGGCAGACCATTCTCCCCGGCTTGATGGACGCTCACGTGCATTTCTTCGGATCCAGAATCGACGATCTGATCACGTGGGTCACGACCCCCGAGCCCCTCGTTGTCCTACGAAGCGCGGCTCACCTCCAAAAGCTGCTTGCGGCAGGATTTACGACGGTACGAGACCTAGGAAGCAAAGGCGGAGCGTACCTGAGCCGGGCAGTCAGAGAGGGCGTTGTGGAAGGACCCCGGATTCTTTCGTGCGCCAGGTCGTTAGGGCAAACTGGAGGAGATGATGATCCGATTAACCTCCCGCTGGACATTGCTCGCGAGCTGGCATACTCGTACTTCTGCGATGGCCCTTGGGAATGCAGGAGGGCAGTCCGGAAACTTGTGAGGGACGGTGCTGATCTAGTAAA
>JASHPQ010000158.1 GCA_030037995.1 Nitrososphaerales archaeon
CAGGCTGACATTCACTTTCATGAGCTCTGGGGGTATCGCTCTTACTATCTTCGGAATCCTGATCGTTATGGGTTCTTTAGTTGGATGGTTCTATCTGGCGTATTCTTGCAACATCGTAGGCTTGAGTCAATCCGGATTCGGCCAAATATCTGGTGAATTGAGTAATTGCCTCACTTTTTACTCTATAACCCAAATTAGAGAACAGGGGCTAGCTTCCTATCCACCGCTAATATCTCTAGCTTCTTTCGGTTTCGGTCTGGTACTTCTACTATGTGGTACTACTTTGATAGCAGTAAGAAAAATCTAAGCTATCCAATTTTTCTTAATTGTGATCACTATCAACTCATTTTCTCCCAGAAGCAACTTTTCGACGATCGTCCTAGGATATTGAGATGGTACCCTCTAGTTAATAGCTTCGGATATTTCCACGAATGAGTCCCGTTATGAGTTAGCGGGACGGTCAAAGTAACATTGAGCTCCAGCCGAGGGACGTTTTCAACGCCCGTAAAGGAACCGTCTTTAGCATGGTTCCATCTTGCTCTTCGAGTCAGGACACAAGAGACATGCCGCGCGCTATGATCTATTGGTTCTCTTTTTCTTCCTTCGGAGATCCCCGTGAATAGCTCGTCTGTGAGCCTTTTGCAGGCGCTTTTGTTCGGTTTTTTTTCTGGCCATTTGGAAGGAAAGGCTTTCGATCGCGTCTAAAGGGTTTCTGAAAGTCGTGAATCCCAAAAAATCCTAGAGGTTAGAAAGAATTTCTTCGGTGTGCCCGTCCACTTTTACCCGCCTGAAGATCTTCTTGATTTTACCTTCCTTGTCGATAATGAAGGAAGATCTTTCAATGCCCCAATAGTCCCTACCATAATTGTTCTTGAGCTTGTACACGCCATATGCCTCAGAGACCTTGTGGTCCGGGTCCGAAAGCAACGGAAAATTCAGATCGTACTTTTTCCTAAATTTGCCGTGAGACTCCAAGTCGTCGTTACTGACGCCCAGGACCTGAACGCCTTTCTTCGTAAAGTGTGGAAAAGTATCCCGAAAGGAGCACGCTTCTTTGGTGCACCCCGGCGTATCGTCCTTGGGATAAAAGTAAAGCAGCACCCCCTTCTTCCCTTTAAACTGCGACAACGAGTACAAACTTCCGTCGTCTGACTTCAGATGAAAATCAGGCGCTATCTCTCCTTCCTCGAGCTCTTTTGTTCTGGATGTAGACACGGCTAAATCAGCGAAACTCCCGTCTTATTGAATTTGCTCTTCCTGCGAGAAAGCTTAAGAAACTGGAGGAAACCGCTGTTAATCCGACGCGGGGGTCGCCCAGCCTGGTCAAAGGCGCAGGTGGTTTGCATGTTGAAAAATCCGAAAATGCTTACCTGCGACACTGAGGATGAGTAGCTGAGTTCTCAAAAAAGATGCGGAATTCCGGCTTCGGCAGAGCTCCTGTCCCTTAGGGGTTCGTGGGTTCAAATCCCACCTCCCGCACCAGCCCTTTTTCACGAACGAAAATTCGATTCTAGCTACTGCTTACGTAGATGACTGTAGAATAAATTTTGCACTTCCCGACGATTGGAAGGAATTCCGTGAGTGGCTCGCGTCTCGATTCACTTCCAAGGAATCCGTGGGAAACGGGTGTTTTCAGTAAGCAGCTAAGACTGCTTTTCACAACTCATTTACTTATTATCGCATTCTCTAACTCGCTTGATTGTCGATTCTCATGGCCGCGATTCAGGAAACTATCTCCAAGACCAAAGATATTCTAGGGTACCCGATGAAACGGGTCGAGGATCCCAGACTCGTCACGGGTGAAGGGAACTACCTCGATGACGTGAAGCTTCCAGAGATGCTGTACGGAGCGTTCGTGAGATCCAGTTACGCGCACACCAAAATCAAGGGAATTGATACCTCGGCCTTAGGGCGTGACAGCGTTGCACTTGTACTTTCAGGGAGAGACCTGAAGAACGTTAAGAACATGCCGACCACGGGCAACGACGGCGAAAAAAAAGACAGCCCGAGGCCAGTTTTGGCCTTTGACGAGGCAAATTACTTGGGCGAGGCCATCGCCCTGGTCGTAGCCCAAAATCAGTACGCAGCTGAGGATGCCGCTGAACTCGTGCAGGTGAATTGCGAGCCGCTAGAGGTGGTAGAAGATTTTGAAAAGGCTCTGGAGCCAATTTCGCCCAGGACGCACGATTATCTCCCCGACAATATCGCTTATCATTCGAAGTACGAAATGGGAGAGGTAGACAAGGTCTTCGATCAGGCGGACCAGACGATCAGTCTGCGGATTACAAACCAGAGGATCGCTCCCCTCCCAATGGAGCCCCGAGGAGTCGTTGCAAGTTATGATGTCGGCTACAATTCTCTCACCGTCTGGTTGTCCACACAGGATCCCCACGGCGTGAGATCCTTAATTGCTGACACTCTCGGACTACCAGAAAACAAGGTCAGGGTCATCGCTCCGGACGTCGGTGGCGGTTTTGGGGCAAAGGCTTCACTCTATCCAGAGGAAATCGCCGTCGCGTCCGCCTCGATGGTCCTCCGGAGGCCGGTCAAGTGGATTGAAACGAGGAGCGAGAACCTCCTTTCGATGACCCACGGCAGAGGGCAGAACCAGTACATAGAAGCGGCCGTCTCCAGAGACGGACGAGTCAATGGGTTGAAGATCCGAATCGTGTCCGATTGCGGCGCATATAACACGTCCACGGGTTGGATGAATCCGCTCTCGACAATGCAGCTGGCTCCCGGTCAGTATGATCTGCTCGCATTCCGATCTGAGGTACTTCACGTTTTCACGAATAAGGTGCCTCAGGACTCTTACAGAGGGGCGGGCCGGCCGGAAGCAAATTATCTGATCGAAAGGACAATGGATACGATCGCGCGCAGACTCAAACTGGATCCCGTACGCCTGCGCGCGTCCAATTACGTGAGGGGGGACAAATTTCCCTTCAGAACGATGACGGGCCAATCCTACGATAGTGGGGATTACGAAAGAAATCTTACCGAAGCCTTGCGAGTATCCGAGTACGAAAAACTCAGGATGATGCAGCGGAGGGCTCGGCAGGAGGGCAAACTTTTTGGAATAGGCGTGGCCTCCTGGGTAGATATTACTGGCACGGGTGCCCAAGCACCTCAGACCGCGACGGTTTCAATAACGGCTGCCGGGCAAGCAATCGTAGCAATCGGGGGAGAACCGCAGGGCCAGGGTCACGCTACGTCGGTGGTTCAGATAGTCGCACAAGTTCTCGGCATCGATCCAGCTGTGATTGACGTGAAATACGGGGATACAAACTCCCTCATCTACGGTTTCGTCACAGGAGGTAGTTCGGGATCGTCTGGGACGGGCAGCGCCGTTTTCATGTCTTCTATCAAGATAAAGAGAAAGATGAGCCAGATTGCCGCCGATATGCTCCAAGCTGACGAGGGTGAGCTCGAATTCAGGGATGGTAAGATTTTCGTCGAAAAGGATCCCAAAAAGTGGGTCTCTTTCTCTGATGTTGCGAGGACCGCATACCGGCCGGACAAGCTTCCGAAGGGAATGGAGCCCACTCTGTTTGAGTACACCGCGTTCGCTCCACCGGATTTCGTCTATCCCTTCGGAGCTCACGTTGCAGCGGTGGAGGTGGACTGCGAGACGGGCGTGGTCAAGCTGCTAAAATATTTCGCGGTAGACGATTGCGGCTCTTTGATCAATCCGCTGATCGTGGAAGGACAGGTCCACGGAGGAGTGATGCAGGGGATCGGTCAGGCTCTATTAGAGCAGATCGTCTACAGTGATTCCGGCCAGCTGCTCACTGCCACACTCGCAGACTATCTCGTCCCTGTGGCAGAAACCCTTTCCCATATAGAGGTCGGAAGAACCATAACTCCCTCAGGCCGAAATCCATTAGGTGTAAAGGGAATTGGGGAGGGCCCCACGATCGTGGCAACCACCGTGGTTGTCAACGCAGTGGAGGATGCGCTTTCTCCCCTCGGAGTGGTCGTGAACAGAATGCCACTAGCGCCAGATTACATTCTAGATCTTATTAATGAGTCAGGGAAAATAGTAAAACCCTTGCCTGCTGTCAGCTAAATCTGATTTTTTTGGTATTTCACTTCAGGCAGTATCTCAACATGATCTTGGTACCATAAACACTCTTGTTTCTAGTAAGAGTAACAACAAAAGTTCCGAAAAAACCAAATTCAGCAGTGAAACAAGTATGAGATTGGATACCGCCCGGGGATCTACTCCAAATAGTTTTAACCGAATTAATAATGGTTGATCATGTCCTTACGATTGGGATTTCCTAACTCCAGTTAGTGATTTAATTGAAGAAGAAAATCGAAATCTCTGCGAATCTCGGAGAGAATGATTACGATCCCGAAGAATTCGTCGATGCCGCTGTGTACGCAGAGGAGGCTGGTTTCCGAACTGTCTGGTTTGGTGACCACATCTTTCCATGGTATCATTCAGGGAGGCGGTCCTCATTTGTGTGGTCGACGATGCCCGTAGCTCTCGAGAAAACTGATCGAATAAAGGTGGGTCCCTGGGTCACTGTGCCGATTGGAGCACGGTATCATCCTGCGATTTTAGCGCAGGCGGCGGCCACCATCGACAATATGTATCCTGGTAGATTGCTGCTCGGTTTCGGAAGCGGAGAGGCTTTGAACGAGCGGCCCTTCTGGAATGATAAATGGCCAAAATGGGATGAGAGAATGGAAAGGTTGACTGAAGGTATTCGCCTGATTCGACAAATGTGGGAGTCCGGGCAGCCCTTCAAGTTTGACGGCAAATATTTCGGATCGGACTTCTACTACCTTTACACCAAGCCAAGGGAAGAAATTCCCATCTATGTTTCGGCTATTGGGAGGAAAGCCGCATACGCCGCCGGTGCAAATGCTGATGGTTTGATCACATTAAGTCCGAGGAATGACACGAAGAAATTGAAAGAAGTGATCCTTCCCGCCTACGCTCAGGGCAGAAAGGAAACTAACAAGACAGGATTGGGAAAGGTTGCGATAGAATTGATCTTCAGCTTCGAAAAGCCCGAGTATCTTGTCAAGAACGAATGGAAAACACTTGGGATCTGGAAAAAAGATTCTTGGAGTATTCCTAACCCCGTGGAAGTTGAGAAAGAAGGCAGAAAGGTAACTCTGGATGAACTTCAGAGAAACATGCATTTTTGCAGGAACTGGAAAGACTTGGTGAAACTGATCGAAGCGTATCAAGAAGTTGGAGTAAATGAAGTAGTTCTCTCAACCACTTGTCGGAGAAAGATGATTCGGGCCTTTGCAAAGCACGTACTAAATGTCTTCTGATTCGACTACTTTCAAATAAAACCTGACGTATTATTCAGGAGTGAAGCTTTCGGTACTCGGACTACTAGAAAAGCTCAATTTGAGTTTCCGTAAGGTCATCGTTTTCGTCGATCTCTCGGAGGTAGAAAGTTAAATTGAATAGGATGCAAGAGCCGTTGCTCCATTACATACACGACTATCAAAAGCAACTTGCGCAGGCGCTAGTCACGCCTACTTCGTGACCGGAACCAATCTAGGCGAAGATCTAATCCCTATAATGGAAAATTACTGAAATAATGAGAGTAATTAAATAATATTGAGTAAGGTCCCTCTTTTCGATAATGTCCTCAGCCCGCAGTTTTTGGCTTTAGATTTTCTATCATCTTTCAATCTATCATCGGGCCGTCCGAAAAATTGGAATAATTCAAGGGATCCAAGTTCTCGCAGTATCCCATTTGTTTATTCTTGTGCAGATGTGGAAGTCTTGCCGAAACTGTCCTTCCGCATGTCAGACACTGATACTTGACGCGCTCCGAATAATTTTCAAGAGTAATGGTCTGAGAGGAGTTTCCAGATTTTATCGAAATTCCCAACTCCCTAGGATGTTACAATCTCCGACGGGGCGTCAATGTCCCGGCGAAAAGATGCCGAGACGATCCGCATTGCACCTCTTGCATTTCATCATTATGAAGATCCCCCTGCTTCCTTGTTCCTTGCAATCGACTATCTTCCAGTCGTGCGAAGCCATCATGATCTCATAATCCAGAAAATCCTTGAATCTTCCTGAGTCAGAGTGATTCCAGCATTTGGACTCTTCAACTTTAACTTCCATTGTTTGTTGCCTCAAATCCAGAGCTCGAGTCCGTACTCCGAATAAGAAAAATAAGCGGTTCGGATTTCAGCTATGGATCTGGAAGATTATATCCAATCCCATTATACAGCCCTCCTTTTTCTTGCAGTTGCAGGAAAGGCCGTATAATTGGCTCCTTCGATGGACTAGTGCGTGTGTCCGTTCAGGGGTAAAGTATAGTACGATCGTTTCCTCGGTTTACTGCAAAACCGTTTCAAATTTAATCTAAGAGAAGAATAATGATCATTGGGCTGTTATTAGAACAATCGAGGAACTGCGTTACCGGCTATACATGTTGGTTTAGAAACGAGACTGCTCTATCCAACGCATTGACCACGATAGGGTCGGTAAGCCTCGCGCTATCGAAATCATGACCACCGCCGTGAATTGTGATGAAGTCATGGTCGACTCCGGCCTCCGTGAGTTTCTTCGCCATTTCCACAGACTGTTGATAGGGAACGTCGGTGTCGGCGTCTCCATGTAGAAGCAGCGTCGGCGGGTACTTTGGGGTAACGTTCCTCACCGGACAGAGAGGGTCAAAAGCCTTTGGCTCCTCAAAGGGATCATGCCCGGTCACCTCCAGAGGCCAAAGACCGTTCTGCCTGCAATATCTGTAGAATAGCCCCCGTCTGTTCGGTTGTGGCGTCTCGGATATTGGCACAGTGCCGACGGATGAACGGGCTGCCGATTCCGAAATCGGCGGTTGGCTGCAATAGTAAGGATCTGGCTTGCTGTACCACGGCCCGTCCACGTCTCCATAACCATAGAAAGAGAGCAGGGCCTTTGGTGGGGGTGAAACTTGGAAGCCGCTCATCAGTGTCAAGTATGCACCGGCTGACTCGCCGACCACTCCTATCCGGTTTGGATCGATGCGAAATTGGACGCTTCCGTAAGAACGAACCCAGGCGAGGGCGTCGCGCAGGTCTTCCAAGATGCCGTTGATCTTCGTCTCCGGAGCAAGTCTGTAGTCGATCGAGACTACAGTGTAGCCAGCTTCATAGAGCATATGTATCAGGTGGGGTGAGCCAGCGCGGTCCCCACCGATGAGACAACCACCGTGGATGAACACCACTGCAGGTTGGAGCGTGTCCCTGTCGGTTCTATAAATATCAGCTTTCACGCTGCATTGTCCGGCCACCTTATACGTAGTGGTTGTTTTGCTAACCATTTGCTAATCTTGCTAGGCTCGATACACTTATCGTTTCTGAACGACAAACGGGCGCGCTAGCGCGCTGGGTGAGGAATTGTTAAGGACTGTGGGTATGCCCACCAGAATATTAATCCGAAACCCGAGCCGAGCAATACTTGGATTGAGCAGAGTGGAAACCAAGGCGCTGGTCGCAGAGCAGGATAAAAAAGGCTGTCAAAGAAGCAAATTCTTCTTGAGCGGAAAACAAATCCCCAAAGGTTAATCTCAGCATCCAAACTGGATGACGAATGCCAACCATTTGAACCTAAAGATCATCGCCCATCCTTGGAGCACTTTCAAGAAGGTGGAGAATTTGGGAAATCGAAAGTCGTGCGTAGTTGCACTCTATAATGTCTCTGTTTTCTGCACTAATTGGTAAGGGCAGACTTCAGCCTATTACAGACTGTCGAGAGAATCCAAGACATGGATCTGAGAAGAATCGTCTTTTGAACTAATGATCACTTGGTCAGACGAAGCTCGTTCTCTTGCAGACCACGGTTTAGTTGGGAAAAGACCAAGGGAAACGAATAGCGCACGCCGCACCATACCTTCTTGGAATAGAGTCGCTCAAATTAAGTAAGCGTGAAAGTTACCACTCCGCCGACGATATTATGCCTTAACTCGGAGACGGTATACTCCTTGGAAAATAGCCT
>JASHPQ010000159.1 GCA_030037995.1 Nitrososphaerales archaeon
GTCACAGGCCGGCCCGGATCCAGAGATTTTCAAGGATCGGACAACTTGTAATCCTGAAATCTGACAAGGAATTTTCCGGCAAATACTCCGGACAATATCAGGGTGAACGCTCCCTGGGGCCTGCTACGTAGATCCTCCGACTGCTCTAATAGTCATGCCCTCGAAAGATGAAAAGGAGTCATGCTTCGAAAACCAAAGTGGTGATCTTTTTGCGAAGGAAGTCCTCTGCTAGGGTAGTTCTCGGAAAAATTACGAACTTTCATCATCGATATCTTAATGTAAGTCGACTTTTTTCATTAGCGCGAGGTACCGGCTGTCGTTTTTTGCAAAGTTTAATGGGATAGGTCGACTTTGCAGATCTTTGAAAAAGCTCTCTCCACACCCACATCACGTTTTCGATGAAGCATTCGGCTTTTTCCAGTTTACACTGCCCAAGATCTACCCAAAGCAGAATCGCTTGTTATTGTTTTATACTCTGTTTTAATCTCGGTTGGAATCAGAGAGTCTTCTACGAATATGTTCTGTCCGAAGTGCGGAAAGCAGGTTAGCGACGATGCCACTTTTTGTCCGAATTGCAGGGCCCAGCTAAAACCAACCGACAATAGTAGCGGCAGTACCATGTCAGCCCCAGTAGCCGCTGCTCCAATACCATCCCCGGCGATGGCGGGTCCCAGCGGCGGGTGGGGATTGCCCATGCTTTTTACAGCAAATTATGTGCCGGGTTACAGGATCGACAAGGTCTTGGGGATTACCTACGGAATTACTGTGAGATCAAGAGGGCTCGGCGGGAATATTATCGCGGGCCTCAGAACAATCGGCGGCGGGGAGATCAAAGAGTATACCGAATTAGCTCACCAGGCCCGGCAGCAGGCGCTCGACCGGCTCCAGGAGCACGCCAGAGGAATGGGAGCGAATGCAGTAATCAGCGTGAATTTCGATTCCACCGAAGTCGGTAACACGATGGACGAGATCATCGCGTTCGGAACGGCGGTAGTGATCTCTCCGATGGATGCTTCTACATCCGGGCAATACGTGAAGCTGAGCTAGTCAGCGGACCGTAACGCTTTTGGCCAGATTTCTCGGCCTGTCTGGGTCATGCCCTAAAATGACTGCCAGCTGGTAGGCGAGAATCTGTATCGGAATTATCTGAGAGATCGGATTCAGCTCTTCGTTCTCTGGCACCTTGATGAAAAAGTCAAACGCGTCGATCGCCGAAGGCCCTATTCCAATGAGATAACCTCCACGGCTCTTCACTTCCATCGCGTTTGAAAGGATCTTCGACTCGGTATCCTTCGAGACAAACACCATCACAGGCGTACCCTTGCCAATTAGGGAGATCGGGCCGTGCTTCAGCTCCCCTCCAGCAAATGCCTCGGCATGGATGTAAGACACCTCCTTCACCTTCAACGCCGCTTCGAGCGCCGTGGCGTACAGCGATCCCCTTCCGAGGACAAAGATGTGCTCCGATGTCGACAGGCGGTCGGCCAGTTGCTTCAACCGCGTCCTCATGTTCTGCGATGTGAGATTGTAAACGACGTTCCACAGGTACTTGAGCTCTCTTACCCCCTCGTCGTACTTGCCCGCGAGGGAGAAGGCGAGCAGCGTCAGTACTGCGAGCTGCGCAGTGTAGGTCTTCGTCGAGAGGACCGAAACCTCGGGGCCGGCGTTCAGGAAAATGGAGGCGTCGGCAAATTGCGTCGCCGAGGAGCCCATCACGTTGACGATCGAAATTATCTGACATCCTTTCTGCTTTGCAGTCTTTATCGCATCCAAAACGTCGATGGTCTCGCCGCTCTGCGTAACCGCGATGACCAGCGTGTCCTCCTTCAAAAAGTCCTCATAGGCGGAGAACTCACTCGCTAGCACCGTGTTGATGTGGAACGAGGCGAGTTTCGAAAACAGGTAGCTCGCCGAGAGACACGCGTGGTACGATGAGCCACATCCGATGAGGAAGACGCCCCTCGCCTTTCTTATCCGCGCGGTGATCTCTTCAATTGTTTGCCTGTCTTGGGAGGCGGCCCGCTGGATGGTCTCCACCTGCTCCGAGATCTCCTTCAACATGAAGTGGTCGAATTCGCCCTTTGCGGCGTGCTCGATGTCCCACGAGACGCTCTGCACTGGCCGTTCCACTTTCTTTCCAGTACGAAAGTCCAAGATCTCGTAGCGATCTGTCTCTTGCTGGGTAATCACGACCGTATCGCCATCGTAGAGGTACACCACGTCTTTCGTGCGGTCGAGGAAGGCGGGAATGTCGCTCGCGAGGAAGTAGTTGCGATCCTGTCCGACCCCTAGGACGAGGGGCGATCCGTTTTTCGATCCGATCATCGTCTTGGAATCTCCGTCGATGACCACAATCGCAAAATTGCCCTCCAGTGACTGGAAGGAATTTAGGGCAGCCTGCACAAAGTTAGCGCCGCGAATTCTCATCCAGTATTCGATCAGATTGGGGACGACTTCAGTGTCCGTCTCACTGTAAAAGTGAAACCCTTCAGACTCGAGCTGGGCCTTCAGGTCCTTGTAATTCTCGATTATTCCGTTGTGAATCACTGCGATCTTGCCGTTGTTGGAGACATGCGGGTGTGCGTTTCGCCGGGTCACGCCGCCGTGGGTTGCCCACCTAGTGTGCGCGATCCCGATGGTGCCTTTCAGATCAAGAAGATTTACTTTCAGGTGGATCTCAAGTACTTTGCCAACGTCCTTCTTTAGCTCAAATTGAGAACCGCCGTTAATCGTGAGGATACCGGCAGAGTCATACCCCCTGTATTCGAGACGCTTCAACCCTTCCAGAAGAATGGGAGCAGCATCCTCGGTTCCAGCGTAAGCAATGATTCCACACATAATGAAAAAACAGATTCCCTTCGGGCTTCTTTCATATATAACTATAGTATTTCGACGAACGATACCGGCGAGGAAAAATGCGGCATTGAGAATTCGACGAGAGTAATTTTCCATAATTCAGAAAGTCCCGGATGATTTCAGCCTAGTGACTTTTGATCTGGAGTTTGAGACAGCTGCGACCGGGGAAGCATGGCTAGTTATTCAGGTCAGCGAGAACGATGTTTGCAGCGTTGTAGCCTGCCGCTAGGAAAATGCTTCCTCCTGGATGGCAGGAGGCACTGCAGAGGTAAAGACCCTTGACCGGAGTCCTGTAGTCGGCGTATCCCCGAATGGGCCGATTTACACCTGATTGACCGTAATCCATTCGGCCGAGACTCCAATTCCCGGTTCGCATGCTGACTATTTTTCGCTCGTACTCGAAGGGATGATAGACGTACCGCGCGATCACGTTATCTTTCTTCATGTTAGGCGCGTAACTCCCCCACTTCTCGAGAACGCGGTCGGCGTAATCCTCCATCACGCTTTCGAGTTTTCCTATTCCGCCGTTGAACTTGTCAGTGTTAGGCATTTCGCGGTAAGCAATGGCGATGTGCTTTCCCGGCGGCGCGTAACTTTGATCAAATAATGTGTTGACGCCACCTTCGTAACGCGGAGTCTCCGGAATGTCTCCCCTGCTAATCGAATCCATGTCATCCTTCAGGTCGTCATAGTTCTCGTACCCGATGTCTTGGCTCCATCCCTTGTCGATCAGACGATCTTTTGTCTTGTACTTTGGAGCTTCGTTCAGCTCGAAGTGGAAATTTATCAGCGAGTTTCCGCGGTAATCAAATCTCTTTACTTGGTCCTTCACGGACGAATCGAGGACTCCGTCTTCTATCAGGTTTAGATAGGTCGAAGTGACGTCCGTAGCCGAGACCACTGCCTTCCGCGCTGTTATCTCCCGATCCCGTATCAGCCGTGAAGGGTTAGCCAGCACTATTCCTGATGCCCGACCGTCTTTAACGACAATCTTTTCCACCTCGCAGTTCGTGAAAATTCTTCCGTCATAATGGGCGACGATCCTCGCAAGCGTTTGAGCCAGACGGTAAGTCCCTCCCTTGGGGAGGTACATATGGTTACACAATCCGAGAAAGGTCGGAACGAGATCTCCCATTTTTTGATAGTCCGGCGACCAGCCCGCGAACCATATGTTTGCAAGGATGAATGTTTTCACGGTCTCGTTCTCAAAAAGATCGTCCGCCACCTCGAATAGGCTCATATCAAACCACTCCCTGTTGAACCAGGACAATTTTCTGAGCTCCCTTTCGAGTTCAGGGTTGGGCTCCTTTGGAACCGAATACAACGTAGCGAGCATGATTCGCTTGAATACCCGGTCAAGGTCTCGCTTCAGCTTGGAATAAGTATGGGCGTCTTTTCCAGAAAATCGAGCTAAGCTCTTTTCCGTCAGGGCGGTTTGATTGTGAATTAAAATCTGCTCTCCGTTAGAAAGTGGGCCAGACCAGGGAATGGGCGGATGAACGTAGCCCATTCCGAACTTCTCTATCTGCAAGTCTTCCCAAGCCGGGGCAAAATCTGGCCACAGGTGAAAGTTGGCATGCATATTGTGAAGGAATCCCGGGAAAAGCGGCTCCTCCGTAGAGAGACCACCTCCCGGAACGTTTCTGCGCTCGAACACGCCCACTGATAATCCGGCTTTTGCAAGGTAGGCGGCGAGGGTCAGACCGTTATGTCCCCCTCCGATCACAACGATATCAAATTCAGCCAACGGAACTCTTTTCCCGGCTGAAGAGCCCTGAGTTATTATAATTTGTCCGACACTGGCCCCATCTTGACCGGAATCCTGAATCTTGACGGGAGATGGAATGAAGAGATAGTTCTTCATTTTTCCCCAGGGTACAGTCCAAGACAGTTCAGACGGGAACTGTACAGCGGGAAACCGACGAAATAAACAGAGAATACGAGCGATCTCGATGCATCGGGCTCGGAGATATATCCGATCAAGAACGTCACCAAATATTCAGCACCCGTTCGAGACTCTCGTACCTATAAATCACAGATGTCACCCCCGTTTCAAATCGAAGGAAGGAAATCGAGATAAAACCGGAGCTCTATGCTCAATATTGAAGATACTTAACATGAATCTACAAGTCGAGCTTCAGGAGCAGCAGCAGGTACGCCAAGAGGAAGGACAGACACGCTCAGTTAGGCGATCCAAAATGGAGATGCTCTGCGATACTCTCGCAGTCATTGCGTCCGGCGAGACGGCCCCCACGCGGATAATGTACCACGCCAACATGTCTTGGATAGAGACGAAGCGTTGCCTGAAACTCTTAATCGAAAGAGGATTGGTTCAAGCGAAGGCCGAGCAAAAACGGGAGACCTACGAGCTCACTGAAAAAGGGTACGAGCTGGTGCGCACGTTCAACAACATCAGACAGGACTTGAATATCATTACAATTCGTTAGATTCGTCCAGATCTCAGGTTGCTGGATCCGAAGTCGGTGTCTCAACTCCCGAAATATCTTATTCGTTGCTCTCATGAGATGACGCCGTTTGTTAATTGGAAAGAATCCTTGGAGATTCCCAAGAGCCTACAGCAATATCTGAGATCGAAAGCGAAACGATCGCTAACCAGGTGTCGGCCCCTGACGTTTCTATTTCTTCCGTGCCGTCGTCGAAGCTTTCAAACGGCACAAGCGATCGGATGCCGGATATTTTGCGACTTGAAATGCTCAGTCTGCTTCACACGAAGCCGCTGACTGGCTACGAGCTAAGGAAGAGCATCAAATCCTCGTTCAATCACGAAATTAGTTTTGGTACCCTTTATCCCAACCTGGCATCGCTGGAGCGACTCGGCTTGATACAGGGAAGGTGGGTTTCTCTAGGGGAAAATCAACTTCGAAGAAAGAGAATCTTCACGCTGACCGATTCGGGCAAGGGCTTCTTAACTCAAAACCTTGAGAAGCTGCACAAGTTGACCGAATCGATGCAAAAGATGAATTTGATTCCAGTGTCCGCCTAAACCGCGGCAGTATGCGACTACTTTACCAGACCGTGCTCCTTTTCCATGTGGCATTCAAACCAGAGGAGCTCGCTTTCCTCGAGATTCTCGAGCTCCGCGCCCAGCTCTTCGCAGATGGGGCAAGGTTCTGCCAGGGCATCAATGTTTTGATTGTAAAATCCCATATGGATCTCCGATCCGTACGTCGAATCCAGCTGCAAATAAAGTGAATATGTTGCTGCTCGATATATCGGATCCGCGAAGATACGGATCGAGGATCGCTTTTTCATTATTGAAGGAGTAGACTTTATGCTGAAGTTAAGACCAGTGCCGCCGCCCCAAATGGCAGCAGGGAAATAATAAAGGGAGAAGCGGGGAAAACATTTGCATATAGAAATCCGGCGGCCACCTGCGAAGGCAACGAGACGACCAACGGGAGGATGCTGAACATTGCAAGAATTCTTCCCCGCTCTTCAATTGGTATAGCTTCCGCCTGCATCGTCGCAAGCGACGGCGTCTGAATCGCGGTCGCAACCGCACCGGTCACTCCCCACTCCAACAGTTCGTCCATGGTTTTTGCCTGCGCGAACATGACGTTGCTGACTGGAGCCGCCACGGCTGCAAGGAGCGTGCTCTTTTTGGCCCCCAATCGCTGAATCAAAAAGACCACTATCAGAAGCAGCACGACAGTGGAGACGCCCGCCAGATCGACCACCAAACTGTAGGCAACGGGTGAGATTTTCAGATAATCTACCACATAGAGGGAGATGTACGGCGAAGTCAAGCCGGTGCCGATCCCTGCGAGGGTGACGTAAACGAGCAATTTTTTCACGACGCTCTCCGACTTTCTTATGGACGCTATGCTGGAGAGGAGGGAGTTCTTGACGTAAAACCAGGGGGAGTGTCTCGTTGCCGTGGGCTCCTTCTTGATGACGTAGGTTTCTTGGAGCCTCTTCGTGCGGATTGCCACCGCCGCGACCCCGAAGAGCGCCGATCCCAGATAGGCGAATTTGATTCCGTCAAGTACGCCTAGATAGTTCATCAAGATTCCTCCGAACGTAGGTGCGAAAACGGAGGGGAAAGTGTTGATCGCGTTAAAGACGGAAAATCCCCGGACGCGATCCTGGGGATTTATCGAGTCCATCATGATTGAATTGAACGCCGGAGAATAAAGACCGGCCACGGACGCAATCGTAAGCGGCAGGATGATCAGCGTCGCTGAGTTGATCACAAAATAGACGAAGGCGGAGAGCACGGAGAGCCAGCTGAACACAATTACGACGATCTTTCTTCCCAGAGCATCCGCCAAATATCCCCCGACTAGAGTCGCAACGATGGTCACCGCGGTACCGAAAGCGACTAGCAATCCAATGGTTACCGGACTCGCGCCGAGGGCCGCAAAGTAAAGGGTCTGGTACGGGGTCGCCATTGCGCTCCCCACCGTCCAGAGAGCCGATGTAGAGGTTAGGATCCAGGCGTTTCTGGGCAGGTAAAAAAATTCCTTTAGCGATTGTGCCCTCCTGGAGAGTATGTTTTAGCTCCCGCCCCTTTTTTTATCTCAGATCTGAAAATTCTCAATAAAGAACTGAGAGAGACATTTCCATTTCCTTGGATTTTTAAAAGAATTTTTCTCTTTTTCTGGTAAGCGAGTGATTCTTTTTCCTCGCGGGAATTTATTATGCGCGATTCTGTGACCGCACGTCAAAGAACTCCTATCCTCAAAGCTCAATATCTGCGGTGAGCAGTGCTAGAATCAACAGCAATTGGGAACCGACGTGGGCGCCTTGCTGGCTCCCTTCCTGACGGTCGTAGTAACCATCTTTGTCGCCGAGCTCACAGACAAGGATGCTCTGCTCCTACTAGCGCTCGCAACTAGGATAAAGCCTTGGACGGCCTTTGCCGCAGGTTCTACTGCGTTTACGATTACTAGCGCCGTAATTGTTTCGGTGGGCTATCTGCTTGTAAGAATCGTTCCCGTTTTCTGGATAAGGCTCGCGGGTGGTTTCGTGATGATCGCCTTTGCGGTATTGCAGTACGTCAGCACCGGGGACGGGAGCGAAGAAAAGAAGCTACCGGAGAGAACGAAGATGACCAGTGCTTTGTCGGTGTTCCTAGGCGCAGTGTCACTACTTATTTTGCTGGACCTAGCGGGGGACGCCACGGAGGTGCTGACGATTGTTTTCGTGGCGCGCTTTTCAAACGCATTGCTCGTGTTCTTGGGAGCCGTGCTCGCTCTGGTCGCCGCCTCGGCTGTAGAAACCATCCTAGGGAGCAAGCTCAAGACATACTTGTCTGCGAAACGATTGAGGCTGCTCTCGCTAGTAGTGCTCCTTGTAATAGGTTCATTGATAATTCTTACGAGTATTTAGGCGGTTTTTGGAAACAAAGGGTCAATCAATCGACAATTCGACCCACGCCATCGAAAATGAGAAACAGCCTTACTTCAGGAGTGCGCTCTTTTTAGTTGAGGACTATTGGCGCAACCCTTTCCGGTTGCTCGGTGATGAAGTCGGTCATCATCCCTATGATTTCCTCGTACGAGGCGACCAGACGTTGTCCCTTTGGAGTTATTTCGTATTTCTTTCTGCTCTTGTTTCCGGATTCCGATACGAGGCCAGCTAAATGGAGAATCTTTAGGTTGTCTTGCATCGCCTCCCAAGAAACATTCGCGTTGTACATGATCGTTGTACTCGTTGAAGACCCACCCTTGATCGCTCTCAGGATGTCGAGACAGGTCTCAAGGGTCGACCTCCTCGCGGTCGTCCGCTTTCCCAGATCTCTAGACTTGAAAGCTTCGATTATTGAGGACATCTCTTTTTCGAGTTCTGCCTTGGTTTCCTGAATCGACAGGGCAGTCTGGCGCTGATATATATGTGCCTAAAACTAGAGCCCGGATACTATCGGGCATCTCGGTCCAGTTTGTTGAGAGAATTGTCTTTCTCGAGAGAATGAAGAATCGCGACGATTTGTGAAACGCTCGCAACCAATCGAGGGGTTGAATGCCAGTCCTGTGAGAAGCAGACCAGCTGAGTGGTTTAAGGGATCCATGAAATCACTATTGCTCACACGTCCAAGCTAGTCTAGGGGGCCCTCTCGTCAATTACTAAATCATGCCCCCACATGCGTTAACCCTTACTAGCCTTCAAGGCTAAGGACTTGAGATTTGAAACAGAGAACACATCTTAGTTCAAATCCTGATTCTCATAAATGAGAATTGTAATGCTCCCTTTTATGAAGGCTCGCTAACTCCAAGACATGTGGTTATTTCAACATGAGAAGAGACCACATATTTCAACTGCCTGTTGTATTTGTCATTGGAGCGGCACTGGCGGGAGCATTAGTCGCTATTGTCCTCAATGCTTTGAATTTCGCTCAGGCGGACATTGTTGGTATCATGTGTTTCGGAGTAGGACTATGCTTCATAGCCTTGTTTAGGTCAAGTCAGAAGATATCCAACGACAATCATAGTAGCTTGTAAATTGCCATTTTTGACAAGATAGTGAGAATCTCCCTCCAACCGCCCTAATGCCCACTCCAAGCCTAGACTGATCCTGAATAAGGGAGTGCTTGCTAATGCTTTGGTGTCGGTACCGTGAACACCACCAGTATCAGTGTCGGGATACTTTGCGGAATTCCAGAAAAGTTCAGGTGCAATCTTGCTATAATGGCAAGTCCTCGGTTGGCACAAACCACCTAATTGCCCAAGGCGCTAAGTCAAGATTTCGTCTTGTTTGTCGCTTGATTCCTCAAATCGTCCCTCACCTAACGTTGGTATCATTTGGCGCCCAATTTGATGGTGATGACGACGGTCGAAGGAGTGGGGGGTGCACCTTTTTGCCCTCCCGGGGACCCTAGTTTTTTGACAATTCAGTTTACCTAGAAGAGTTCGATATAGATCCCGTTAGGATCCTGGATGTAAGCCCACCGGCTAGTCTGACCCTTCATCTCGAGGACTGCCGGGTGGCCAGCTTTCGCCGCTTCCTCAAGGGCTTTATCGAGATCTTCAACATGGAACGCAAGGTGATCCAGACCCTCGCCTGCAACGTAGTTTGAAAAGAATTTGCTTCCGGGCGGATAGTAGTTCAGCTCGATCTCATGACCTCCCGGCTCACTCTGAAGGCTAACGACCTCACCACCGGCCGCTTCTATCTTGGATCGGCCTGTCTCTTTCATACCGAGCAGTTTTACGTAAAAGTCTACAGATTCGTCGATATTCTTCACCCTTATCCCGGTATAGGTCAGTTTAGACTTCAATGCAAGATCAGCTTTTTCGGATGGCGAACGACCTTAAAAAAACGATTGCTGGCAAGTGACGGTCTTCAGAATTTATTCTGGTGTCCTTGTACCGAGACGCGCCGCCCAAGAAACCGCCTAACGATTATCACAGCTAGAAGACAAACTAATGAGATCACCAGCAGCTCTTCACTCCTTACGAGCGAAAGGGGGTAGAATTCAATACTGGCAACTTGAACTTTCCAAAAGAGTAAGAAAGCTAGGGGATAACCCAGACCACGAAGATCGGGTCGGGTCTCCACAAATCATCAGATTACTCGATGTAGTGGATGGTTTTATCGAGGGAATGGAGTAAACTTGTTCAGCTGCTTACTAATTGTATATCGGGAGGTAGCGAACGCGAATTATGGCCTTACCATCCTTCTCCCTAGTTTCCACTGACTAATTGCACCGTATCTGCCACTTGCGCACTTTAATATAAACCTCGGTTTATCCAAAGAAAATACTACATGGAAACCCTTAAGCAACATGCGAAACCTGCATTAATATAATGAGCGAGCGACTCGCGCCCCCTGCTTTTGCCTCGGGCATTCCTGATTTTGCAAGAGAGGGCAAGCCTAGGGACAAGGGGCTGACGTTCGCAACGGACGATCTGGCGCTCCTCGACAGGGAATATTTTGCCCAGATTGCCGAGTATGCGGATGCAATAAAGATCGGCCAGAGCCTACCCCTCATTCTAGAGCGCTCCAAGCTGGTCGAACGCATTCGCTTTTTCCACGACTGCGGCATGAAGGTGCAGAGCGGGGGTACTCTCATCCAGGTGGCGTACAAGAAGAGGATCCTTCCGCAGGTCCTCGAGCGCTTGAAGTCGTTGGGTTTTGACACTGTGGAGATCAGTGAGTCCGCGGCCGAAATTCCGCACGAAGCAAAGGAGGAGATTCTGACTTTGATCAGAAGACTTTCCATGGATTATATCTTCGAAGTGGGGAGAAAGGATCCCGGCAGACCGCAGTCCACCTCGCAGCTGATCTCGAAGATCGAGGAAGCTTTCGAACTGAAGAGTCCAAAAGTAGTGATCGAGGCGGGAAACGGAAAGGCGGTGGGCATCTTCGACGCCCAAGGAGAGATCGTATGGAACGGTCTCAACGATATCGTGGGGAGATTCGGGCCCCCCAGTCTCGTGTTTGAAGCCCCTCTGGAATCTCAGAGGATCGCGCTAACCCTCGAATTTGGTCCCAATGTAAATCTCGCTGGCGTTCCAATCAACGGCGTGCTCACACTTGAGATGCAGCGGCTCGGTCTTACTACCGAAACGCTGGGGGTCGCTCCGCCCGTGCAGAGCGTGCAAGGTTCTCCAGCTTCGAAATTCATATTCCATCTGATCAAGACCGAGCATCCCATCGACCAGCAGACGCTCATCCAGCGGTCGGGCCTGCCGAAGAGAACTCTCCAGGCGGCGCTGAGCTACCTAGTCGAACAGGGTTTCGTCCGCGAAGTGCCAGACATGTCAGACCTCCGCAGGCACAAGTACACTCCCAAGTAAGACAAGCTCAGTCCCGCAGGGCATCCATGAACTCAGTACCATAGCTCCCCCCGCCGGCCTCTCTGAACGGAGGATTTCCGTCGTTGTGGACTATTTGCCTCGCCGGCTCGATCATGGTGCCTTCGTGGAACTCGTTCCACGTCTCCACGAGCTGGAACTGGACATTCGTGTCCTTTAGCTGTCTCACGGCCTCTCTGAACTGCCCTAAACTTCTCTCCAGCTTTGGCCGCTCGTGGTACTTCCAGTAGCCAGGAGACACAAACGCGGAGTACGGCTCAAATTTCGCAATGCGGTTTGCCGGGGCGTACTGGTGCCAAGAATCCACGAGGTTCGTGTACTGTCGAAACCCCTTCACGATCTTCAGCACGATGAAGACATAGCCGAAATTCTGGTGCGCTCGGCCCCATCTCTGAATGTAATCCAAAGAATCGTCCGCGTTTGAATAGACAAAGACGACCGGTTTTCCATCAATCTTGAGGTACGCAGAGTCCTTGCTGTAGGTGCCGCTGATGTACTCAAGGTCGGATCCCATTACCGATTCCTGAAGATTCGCATAGCCTTCCTTCTCGTAGTAGAGACACCACCTGAGACTAGGGTTTTCCTTCTTTGAAATTGCAAGGGCATTCTTGAATGCTTGGTCAGTGTAGTCACCGCTTCCCCACCACGACGACACTGCAAAATCCAGTCCCGCCTGCTTCATCAACGAGATCTGTCTCTGGATAACCCGATCTTCGAGTGAACCGTACAGCTGATTACTTGGATCATATGCACTAGAGTCGAGATCCGGTGCAAAATTGGACGCCCACGTTTGAGGCGGGTTGTGGTTGTCCTCCTTCCAGTGCCGCCAGAGATTTTTCCCGTCGCCGTACCAAGGATAGTAGAAAGTTCCGAGCATCCGCTTTGCTCAACCGCTTCTTATTCCTGCATATGAGATTAGAAAAAGGTCGCTATGAACTGGGAGATAAAAGATCAAATGCACTACGAAATTCGGATCCTTGCAAGTGAATTAGCAGTTGTCGTCGTTCAAAGTCGAGAGAAAGAAAGCGCAGTTCACTAAAGAAGACGTTCCTCCAGGGTCCGTTTGCCTCTCATCGTTCGTCGCGGTCACCGATGACAAAGGAGGGATCCTCGCAGGCCGCATGAATCTCCTCGATGTCTGGCTCGAAAGATTCTTCGTCAGCCCAACCAACGGCCCGAGTTTTCTTGCGAGCGGAAAATTGTTGCTGCCCGCATCGCATCTTCTTTGGTACGAGTCCCCCCTCGACGCCGCGGAGAGAGTTCTCAAAGAGATGGCACTGATTGAGGATGTCCCCAAGGAGAGATTGAAACTCGTGGACGCGCAGTCGCACCTGAGGCCGTCGGTAAAAGATCCTTCGATTCCGCACTGGGACATCTGCTTTGTCCACGAGGTAGCTTCCTATCAGGGAAAGTTGAAGCAGCCAAGGTGGTTTAAGGAATTTGAGTTTAAGCTGAATTTGAAGGCGGATGATTTTACCAGAGGGCACGGCGATGTTCTGGAAGAAGCCGGACTGCTGGGATAGCTCCAGGGAAAATGAAATCAACGCTGGACTGGCTGCTGGAAGACGAGCAGCCCTCGATAAAGTACCTCACACTCACACAGCTTCTCGATAGGAAGGAGAGCGATCCTGAAGTAAAATCTGCGAAGAATTTGATCACAAAACGGGGCTGGGCGGCGGAGATCCTCTCCAAGCAAGAACCCGATGGCTATTGGGCGAACAGCAAGAGTCTCTACACGCCAAAGTACCTTTCGACAAACTGGATGCTTTTGGTGCTCTCCGACATCGGAATGACAAGGGAAAGCGATCCGCGAATTGCGGGAGCCTGCGAGCTATGGATCAAAAGATTCTCAAAGCCCGACGGCGGGTTTGCAATGGACGGTTCAAAAATAAGTCACCTCTGCACTGCTGGTAATACCGCCCGGGCCCTCGTAAAATTTGGATATGGCAATCATCCGGCTGTGAAAAGCTGCTTTCAGTGGTTTGTGAAATCCCAGGCGAAACTGGGAGGATGGTCGTGCTTTGGGAGCGGACGGAACTTGGATTCTTGGGAGGCACTTTCTGCCTTCGCGGTCTATCCAAAAGAAAAGTGGAGCGGGGAAATGAAAGAAGCTGTGGAGAAGGGGGTGGAGTTCTTTTTGGAGCGGGAGCTCCACAAGCAGGGGGAGCACTACGAGCCGTGGTACCGCTTTCATTACCCCGTCCACTACTATTACGATCTGCTGGTGGGACTGGATTTTATGACCGCGTTGGGTTGTGGAAGTGATTCGCGACTGGGACATGCGATCGAGATCTTGAAGAAAAAGAAGGACGCACGCACCGGTCGGTGGAACTTGGACGCTGTTCACCCCGATGTCGAGGGCGGGATGGCGGAGTGGTTCGCAAAGCACCCGAAGCAGGCACCCACTCCTTTCGCGCTGGAATCGCCCGGCGAGCCCAGCAAGATGATCACGCTGCGGGCAATGATTGTCCTGAAACGCCTCGCTGAGTGAATGTCATCCAAACAAAGATGAGATGATCAGCTCGCCTGATATGAGAGCGATTCTGATTTACTGCCAGGCTCAATTGTCCGGGGAACTGCTTCTTTGTAGCCCCTCTTTTCTCGAGTTCTGATCCTGCGACTCTCGGCCGTTTTCAACCGGTGGTGCCTCTTGCAGATCGTCTGGGTATTTGCGAGGTCGAACTCGTCGCCGCCGTCCGCGATCTCGATGATGTGGTCGACTTCTCGAGAGTACGTTCTCCTGCCCTCCCTTGCGCACGGGATGCAAAGAAAATGGTCTCTCCGAAGAGCTCGCCATCTTGTGGAAGCCCAGGAGTTGGTGATATACCGGTACTTTGTCCTGAACTTTCGCCGGCAACTCGAATTGCAGTAGATCTTGCGAAGGTCGTTCAGCTCAGCTCCGCAGAAGGCACACTTGTTATCGATGTGTGCTTGGAGTCGTCCCTCGTTGAAGAGGCTGAGCTTCTCCTGATCGACGGTAAAGAGTTCGCGAGCGTGAACCAAGGAAAGGGGATTGAGTCCACAAGCCTGTCTTGACGCGCATTAATGCTTTTTTGAATTCTATGCAATACGCAAACGGGGTAGCTTGTATTTGTTCGGCCACACAAGATTTTCGTCGTTCAATGCTTACGGTCTCTGTCTTCCCTTACACTTCTCGTTACGAATCCTGTTCGAGAAGGTTTAACACAACGCTCAATGAGGTGATGGAGCCGTTTTACATTGTCCTTCCTCTGGACCTTCCAAGAGAGTTCCTCAAGATAGTCCCGTACAGCTACCGAAATATCTATTCCGTTCCGCTCGAGAGCTCTCTTCACATCTTTCCGAATTCTAACTCGTACGACCTCTGACATTTAATATCGATGTTTTGTTTACAAAAGATGCACGCATTTTTATATTGTGTTAGAGCATCCCCAGGGGATGATAGCGTCAGAGTGACCTTTGAGAGTACATTTTCAGCTGTTCAGGAGCTGGTCCTTGATCTCAGGCAGAGTCTTCCCGTACTCTGTGTACAGTTTGAACACAAAATCCTCGGGAGGATCTGTGCAGAATATGGGAATCCCCTTCGCGATCGCAAAGCCGATCTCCATAGACGTGCTGGGACCGATGTACCCCTTCGTGTCCACAACCAGAACAAATGAGCTGCGTGCGATCGCGTCAAAGTTTTTCTCCTGTAGTTGCTTCGGGGTACCCATCTCTCCCTTGAGGTACACAAATCCGTTCGTCGATGATTTCTTCACAGCGTACTTTGGGATCAGCACTTCGATCCCCAGCTTCCTACACTCCTTGATGAGTTTGTGCATCTTTTTCAGATGCTTGTGGTAGCTGCCGCAGATCGAAACGGTCAGCGGACTGACGTTCCGGGTAGCTCGAATCATCGAGGGCGTCGAGATAGAGCCCGGAATCTGCTCCGTCCTTGCTATTGCCTTCATTTACTCCTTATCAGGGCTCCTTCGAAAAAAAGGGAAATATCTTTCTGCTGGTCACCCTCTTAAACGTCGCTACCTTCCTCGCGGATAACGCTAATATGCAATATTTTGATTCTCAGGATTTTAAGGAACAAAAAGTGATTTTCTTCCTTGGCAGCTTCTTCTTCTAAAGATGTGACCTTCAAGTGTGCAGATGGGTCTGACATCCTCGCGTGCCTTGCAACGCCGGGCGAGGTAAAGAAGAGTCCCGGCATCATCGTGATCCACGAGGCTTTCGCACTGAATCAGCAGATCCGCGGAGTAGCGCGCAGATACGCGGAGCAGGGGTTTGTCGCGATTGCGCCTAACCTTTTTTCGAGGAACTCTGATATCATGAACGAGAAAAACATTGAGAACGCCATGCGCCCGTTGTGGTCGCTCCCGCCTGAAAAAAGAAATGATCCCACCGCGATGCAGGAGCTGATGAAGACCATGCCAGAGACGGACAGGAAGGTACTGCAGCTCTTTTTCGGCGGAAGAGAGGAAATGGAAAAGCAGATGGCGCAGGACCTCATGAGCTGCAAGGATTATCTGAAGAGTCTGGATTTTGTGAACCACGAGAGGCTCGGAGTTACGGGCTTTTGCCTCGGGGGAGGCCTCACTTACCAAGTCTCGACCATGTACCCGTTTTCTGCGTCGGTTCCCTTCTACGGGACGAACCCCAAGCCGATCGAGGCCGTTGCCAAGATTAACGGCCCGGTGCTAGCTTTCTACGCTGGGGAGGACGATCGAATAAATCAAGGAATACCGGCGGTAGCTGAGGCGATGGTCTTGTACAAGAAGGAGTTTGCGATGAAGGTGTACAAGGGTGCCCAGCACTCATTCTTCAACGAGACTAGACCAGTGTATAACCGAGCAGCCGCCGAAGACGCTTGGGAACTGACGATGCAATTTTTCAACAGGCACCTCAATGCGCCCTAATTCTTTGTGAGTGTTCTTTTCTAATGCCAGAATCCTCTGCAAACCAAAAGGGCGAAGATCGAGACGACTATCTGATGTGGGGATGCTTTGTCAATTGGTCTCTGACACTTGCAAAGATCGAGGAGGGTTTGATCCAAAAGCAACCAGACGAAAATAGCGTCTAGAAACGGGCTCTTTTCCTTCGTGAAGCCCGGGGAGAACCATTTTTCCCGGATCGAGGGGAGAGTAAGCAGCTGTAGTAGAAATACAAGATCGTCAGCATTGTCTTGGAACCCGCATTATCAATGTAATAGAAGGGCTTCGGGCAGGTTCGAGCGAAAAAAGTTAATTTACGCTACCGGGAGGCGATTTCTTCAGAACATAGCAATTGTCAACGGTTGTTAAACCATTGAGTGTCAATATGGAAACGGCCGTTGATTTGCTGGGGTTGTTTGTGGTCGCAATTATCGTGACTCTAATAGTTACGATCGTAAGTGTTCCTTTCCAAGTACAGCTTCTGGCAACGATCTTGGTTTCTCCAATCATTATTCTAAGTATCATTTTCATCCACTATTGCAGGAAGGGAAAAATCTGGAGTTATGCCGGAGCCTCGATCTTGGGGGTTATTGGAGTATTTCTTAGGGTGGTGATTAGTACAAAACCCAGTCTTGAGGTTGGCGGAGGTCTCCCTGTGGGAGTGACGGTCCTCTACATAATCTTGGGATCGCTCGTTTCGCTAAAGAATTACGAATCTGTGCTAGAGCTTAGAAAGTCCTAAGATGCGAGACTTTTCTCAGCTTTCGAACTTCTGGGCGACCTTTTGAGCCGCTAGCGTCGCAGCCTCGACTGCGTTCATGATGCTAGTCCGGAATGATCCCTTCTCGAGCTCATAGAGTCCGGCGATCGTCGTTCCTGCCGGCGTAGTAACAGAGTCCCGCAACTCTGCAGGATGCATCCCTTTCGCGCTGAGCAAGTTGGCCGTCCCGGTGAGGGTCTTCGTGGCGAGCTTGAAGGCCGTGTCCCGGGGCATGCCCACTTTCAATCCAGCGCTTACCATCGCTTCAATCATGACGGCAATGTAAGCTGGGCCGCTCCCGCTTAGGGCAGTCACGGCATCCATCAAAGTTTCCGGCACCTCTATGCTATCGCCGAAGGTACCAAAAACAAACTGCACTTTTTCCAGGTCTTCCTTCGTGAGCTTCTCACTTGGAGAAAATGCTGTGATTGCCTCACCGATCGTGGCGGCGATGTTGGGCATTGCTCTGACTATCTTCGAATGAGGCAGGATGTTCTGGATTGACTTGATCGAGATGGCGGCCATGAGCGAAATCACTATCTTGTCTGAAACTTGGTCTGCTATTTCCTGCAAAACGTGCTTTCCGTCGCCTGCCTTTACAGCGACGACGATGATATCTGCCTTCTGGGCGGCCTTCTTGTTGTCGGAGGAGATCTCAATTTTCTTGACGTGCTTCAGATTCTCTAGGGTCGATATGTTGCGCTTCGTTATGATCACCCTCGATACATCGTCTGACTCGGCCAGTCCTCTCGCCACTGCCTCACCGATTTTTCCCGCACCCAAGACCGCTATTATCAAAGTAGAAATGACCGGCTAGGACCAAGCCGCCTTAATAATGTAATTTGGAACTAACTGCATGAAAAGTGGTCACCTCTCTTCTCGTAAATCGAGGGCGACTTTAGATCCAGACTCGATACACCATATTCTGAACATAATTATTGTTGAAAGTTGCTTCAGTTGCTGCATAGGATCGAGTATCGAATGGCCGAATCGAAAAAGCGGGGCCTTGTAGCTACTGCGGCAATTATTGCCTTACTTGTAGCGGTGATCGGAATCGGGATAGCAGATTACTATATTGCCTCGAATCGTGTCGTGACCGAAACCAGCATTAGCACGACTACACTGCCAGGTATGTCAATCACCGAGACAGCGACAACTACTAGCAGCGTTACGTCGGTTTCAGTTTCGGACCAAGTGGTCGTCTCAGACGAAACGACAACCGAGTTTAGTACGACCATAGCTACCCCGACGACCACGATAACGATCTTCCAGACCAGCGGAAATATCTCCCAGATCACAACTGCAGAAGCCGTTCTGTACGGTGGGAAGACTGCCACGGCCTCCTCGAACGCAACCGCCAGTTTCTTAATTGGCTTTTACAATCCAAATTCCACGACTTTTATCTCATCCATCGTGCTCGAGTCCTCAAGCTTTACGCCCATCATCGCATGGGACAACTCTTCCAGGGCTTCGAGCCCAGCTAATCTCGAGACATTCTCTTCGATGCACCTCGGCGACACGCTTTCGAGCAAACTGACCTCCGTCTTCACGTTTTATCCGGCGACCAGTTCTGCAGTATCGATACAAGCTGGCGCGACGTATCAGTATGTGGTCTTTTTCGCATCCGGCGTCTCGGTCGCAGGCAGTCTCACAGCTCAGTAGTCAGAATGCCGCTACTCCTGAGCGTAGAACAATAAAAGACTACACGTTGCAGTGGTGCACGAATTTTCCGTTCGAGAACGGGTATTCGTAGGGCACGATCATCATGAGTTCCGAGACATTGAAGAGACTGCGCTCTCTCTTCATCGAAGAGTCGCCCTCCGCCATGCAGACATCCCAGCGCACCTTCCAGATCGTCTGGCGGCTCTGACTCCAGTACTTTTTCGGAGGGTTAGCCTCTAGACAGAACTTCCACCCCTGCTTGGAGTGAAAGCAGTTGCACTCCTTGCAAAAGGACAGATCAAATGTTTGATTCTTGGAGCACTCGGCACTCAAAAAATCGTGAATCGGATCAATCGAGGGATCCGGACACCTCTGTCCCAGTCCCGCTCGGCACGCCCGCGAATGGTGGGTGGTGTAGCAGAAGGCGCAGAACTTCGTACCGGTTTCAAGCGAGAGTTTCTCATGCCACGCGCTACAGTGCCTGCAGTACTTTATCCCAGAGATCTTAGGATTCTCCACGTAGGAGGGCTTGCCATCGTCTCTGAAGACGAGGGTGTCTATTGCCAATTTTCTTGCTCACTCTTCTATTTTTTCTAGAAAGCGTCCGGAAGAGAGACCGCGAATCTTGCTTCAACGCGAGAAACAAGTACCTTAGAAAGCTCTCGCGCCAAGTGCTGACTTGTATGTGCGTTCTCTAGGGTATGTCTGGGAGTCTCCTGGGATATAAATTTGAAGGTCCCTTTTACATGCTCGGAGATTGCTTCGCGTTTTACAAAGCGGCAAAGCGACTTGCGAATAATCTAGTTGCGATACATCCCGTTTAGAAGTACGAGTCTACGCTTGCACAATTGTAATCGAACCGGTGGTCGCGTCGAGCACCAGCCGACCTCTTCCGGATCCAACCCGTCCCGAGATGTGTTGTCCGATATACTGCCCTCGGTCATATTTCGATTCCGCCAGGTCGATCCGTGACACGATGTGCCCGACCGTAGTGCTGGCTTCTATGAAAAGATCCTGCGCTCCCTTTAGGGCAACATTGATATCTCCAGTGGTCGTGCGTATCGCGCTGGATCCCGTGGCCAGCGAGCCCGAATAATTCACCATCCCTATCGTATCGCGAACATCGATCAAACCATTTACGTTTTCCAGGTTCACCTCTCCGGTGTGGGTATGGACTGCGATCGTTCCAGCGCAATTCTGGAAACGGATATTGCTCGTTTTAGACTCTGCGGAGATCATGCCATCGATTCCGCTCACGGAAATTGCATCGGTAACCGTCTCAAGATCGAGATCTGCGTCGCGCGGGGCAATGACATTGATGTTGGCCCTCGGGCCGCCAGAGAAAACGTAAGACCCCCAAAGCAAGGGGTCCCAGGTTTTGGTACGGCTCGACACGGTGATTAGGTTGCTTTCTTGTGCTGCTCGATAATCGATGCTCCCCCTTTCGGTAATATCCGCGGTGACCGCAACTTGACCCTCAGCCCCGCTGACGACGTTGATGGATCCCGGAGTACCAACTTTAACAGAAATCCTAGGTCTCTGTCCGACTTTGAAAGTTTCTTGATAAGCCTCTCTTTTCGCGGTCGCTGTCAGTACAGGCGCGCCGCATCGGGGGCAGTACCTCGCCTCGGCGTCGGGCAGCGCGGCCCCGCAGTATGTGCAGTAACTCACCATTTTGAAAAGCACTCTCCCAGCGGTTAGAGTGGCCGGGGGTTAATAATCAACACTGGGAGAGCAGAGGTGACGGAATTTGACAGTTTGATGGACTTAAATAGAAATTCCAGAGGCTGATGCATCCAAGAGATCTCCCATGCAGGTTATTCGAGTATCGAAAACAATCAATGCTCCCATGCGCTTTGTGTTCAACTGGTGTACAGATTTCAGGGAGGATGATCCCGCTCTGACCGGTTCCAAAAGTCAGAGGAAAATTTTGGAGAAGAGTAAACAGCACTCGGTGTTCGTCTCGTTATACACTGGCAGTGACGGAAGCCAAAAGATTGGCGTCAACATAGTCACTCTTAGGGCACCGAGCTCGTGGCACCTAGAATACTTCGGGGAGGAGGACACTGAGATCGGTGACTACAAGCTGTCAAGTCTCGACAAGAACAAGACGAAGCTGAGCATGGTCTTTAAAGAGTCTTGGAAGTTGGAAAACATTCCTTCAATCGAGGAGCAGGTAGAGTCCACGAGCAAGGTCTGGGATCAATATGTCGAAGCTCTCGAAAGAGATTACGCTTCGAGCAAATGAAAAAGAAAGCACGTCCACTAAATCTACCGAGAGTTTCAACTCCCTTTCTCGGGCTCGGACTCCACTCGCGTGTCCACCGAAATCCAATTCACTTCCCAGGTTTTACCTCCATCATCAGAGAATGACTGTTCAAAGCGAGCAGATTTCGGAGTGATATCAGACCATACGTATCGAACAAAGATTGCCCTGCCATTGTACAGGTCCTGACAGAAAAACTCGCCACGTCCATCCTTAAATTCGCCCACTTGGGGCGGGCCGGCGATCGTCCCATTCTTGCTGTTTGCCCAGTAGAGATTCCATTGGTGAGTCTCGGGATTGTACAGGCGCAGCGTAAGACCTTCGACGTGGCCGGTCGGGCCATCGGCCTCGAACTCGTCCAGATTGGCTCGACCCTCCCAGATCTTTCGGCACACGATCGTACCCTCAAACTCTACCCAAGTAGTCGAATCCGTTAAGGGATTCAGGAGTCGCTTCAAATGGGTTTTCCAGGTACCAAACTCAAAGTCAAAGTCATGTTGTCCATCACGCGACGCGACGACGGATCCAGGTTTTGCCGGAGCGACACTCGGTTTAGGATTGACGGGTTTGGTAGTTTCCATGACGAAAGTTAGACAGTCGTTCCAGATTTAAGAATTCATTTTTTAGCAGAGCTCAGATAGCTGTCTGACAATTAAGAAGTCCTTGGAGATCTTAATGTGTAAATAGGCTCTTCAAAAAACTTCAGTTGCATCAATGTGAGCTAGTATGGCTACCATAGTTGTTTGTCCCAACTGCGGACATCATTTTGATCGGCCCTTCATGACCGAGAAAAAATCCGGTTTGGGACTGACCTTCGGACCACTCGGAGATATCAAGTGCCCATCGTGCGGCTTCAAAGTAGGCTGGAGTGCGTTCAAAAAAGAAAAGGATGTGCCTGCATCATCTGGCAGCGACGATTTTTCCAAGAAGTCGCCTCCACCGGGGAGTCCAGCAGAAGAGAAGGAAAAATCGTTAGATGATACGAAGTACGAGCCCACATGATAAACCGTTAATTTAACGTTACGTTAGTACATTACTAACTAGTAATAGCACCACTAGAATTTCCATGTGTTCTGAGGCATAAGTTCTAGTTGTTTTGCCCTATCGTCTAATAGGGTTGTCTTCAAATATTGGGAGTTAATGAAGATGTTCTAGGAAATGAGGAGCTTCAATGTTTTTTCCTTGATGCTAAAACAACTCAAACTCTGACTCGTAGGTCGAAATTTTGAGGATTGTCTCTCCGTGAATCAAGTAGTGGGTCTTAGGTTGGAGGGTTACGTCCAGCGATTTGTTCCCTAGTTACACTTCCTGAAAAATGTTCGGTTGAAAGATAATTGAATCCATCGTATATTCCTGGCGTTGCGTAGCGAGCTGAAGCGAATGAAAGATGTAGCGAAGCGTAGCGTGTGTCACTAGCACGTTAATGGTTCGCCGGTCAGTGCTTAGATTTTACCAGTTTGTCTAAATCCAGACGTTGAGCGCGCGCGCTTTCCAATGCGTCGATAACTATGAAGGCTGAGTTTTTCATAAAGGAACGCTCTATTTGTATGGTTTCTCACTCCATTTTCGAGAGAGTGTGACATTTCCCCAGAAACTTTACACCGTGGGGCAAAATCCATCTACTCCTATCAACGTGGCGTTGACATACCCAGTACCAACGCTATGGAAAGCTATGAGTGAATCAGAAATGATAGCATACGTTTCATTGGTGTTTGGATTGAAAGCCACATACTGAGCAGGACTTGGCAGAGAATACATATTGACCAAGTTCCCAAATTGTTCATTGTACACCAGAATGTAGTTGTAATTCTGGGGCGCCATAATTATTTGATCTAGTGTCGGACTAACAGTCATAGACAAGAAGGGGCCGCAGGTTTCCGGGTAGCTGTTATAAATCACATTCCCAAGGGAATTTAACTCTACGAGCTCCGCCTCGCCTGAAACGTAGACAAAGCCGGTGCTCTCATCGATTGCCGTCGTTGCATAGTAAGGAGAACCGAGGTCCGTTTGATTGACTAGCTTTACGTTTGTCCCATTCAGGACGGAAACTGTTGAATTACAAGCCAACCCATATTCATTGCAGCCTACCGCGTAAACGAAGTTCATCTGCGGATTGACCAGTATATCTGCGCCATATCCAAGGGACACATTTGCGATAACCATCCCCGTCTGTGCGTTGGCCCCGACGAGATAATTGCCTGGTGCAGAACCGTAAATCGTGTCGGTGGAGGAATCGTATGCCATTGACCCGAGGGATAGTGGCAGTTCCATGATAATCTGATTACTGCTGCCATTTATTTCAGCGACTCCGTTTTGAAGCAGGACATAGATGATGTCTGTCTTGTTGTCGATTGCGATCGCGCCGTCTGCGCTGGCGGGCAAAGTGATATTGGCAACAATCTTGTATGAAGTCCCATTTATCACCGTCAGGATATTCGATTCACCTGAAACGTAAATTCTACCGGTGTTTGGGTTGATGGCTATGGTATCCGGCGAGCCACCAATGGAGATGTTCGCCGTTTCCACGCTTGAGAGAGGTACAGGAATTCCCAAGGTCAGTGTGGATGTTACTGTGAAAGTCTCGGCACTTGTGGCAGTTGTTGTAACTGGAAATGGCTGGAGAGATGTAGCTGTAAATGGCTCAATCAACGTATAGGTAGTAGTTTCGATCGACGTGGACGTAACGGTTGTGACAAGACGATTGCTATTGTCAATGAAGTAGCCTGCGCCTAGCGCTGCAAGAACTAGGACGACAAGAACTGCCGCAATGATTTCGATCCGCATGTTTCAGGTTTGAGTAGGTGCAACGAGGGTACTTAAATTGCAGAGTCGATCCCCAAGTCTGATTACGCTCTCGCAACTGGGTAAATGGAGGAGGAGCCCCTCGGAGTACCCCGACCCGCCTTAGTCCACGCGGTAGGCTTAGACCCTACAATTGGCGCGCGCACTATTCACAGTCACAGAATTTGTAACATAATTGATCGCGGTCTGGGTGGTCACTTGGGGTGAGATAGAAACCCGAGTTTTGGTCTGAAATTCGATTACTGTCTCGGTGCTAGGGAATGTTGTGGTTATTCTAGTAATACTGTTTGAATGAAATCTTGTCTGGAAAGCAAAGACTCCAGCGAAGGCAGCTGCAATGACTACTAATAGAATTAACAATATGGAAACAGAACGCAAAATCCCGAACTGATTTATTGCCTGCATAATTCTGAGTCCTCTACAAGTAACGGACAAGAATCTCTTTTCAAATAGAATTATTTTGAATTAAGTTCGCCGTTTGAATCTCGTTACTCGAGCGATTCTGGAAGGATAGGCTTGATATCCTTGTAGTAATCGTGAATCGACGTTTTGGTGCAATATGGACAGGTTTACCTGAAAGGGATCATGATCAATTGGCCCTATGAATCTACGCAGGTATTCGGACTTTATTCTTCTAGTCAATTTGACTTTTGAAAGGTCTATGGTCTTTGCACAATACCGACACACCAGTCCGTTGCGTGAGGTTAGGAATCCGTTTGATGGAAAAGGTGTTCCACGATTTTGAAGTATCGAGTTATTTGGGAATTGGAACTTACCGTTAACATGTGCAAGCAGTCCTACTCGTACTGAATACTTGACAAATCTGTCCACGTCTTTACAAAGTGTCTTGTCGTGGGTGTTGTCAGATAGGAAGCCAGCGTTTCGGGTCTATTTTTGACGACCGTGTAGTACCGCTGGATTGCTGGATCCTTTTCGATCGTCTGTAAATCGAGGGTCTTGCTCGTTACTCGTTCCGGTCTAAAGTCCTTGATGTGTCTGTTTGCTTTTCTCCATAACTTGTGCAGTCTTCTGTACTCGTTCAGCTCTTTGAGAGTACACTCGGGATACGGCTTGTTGAAGATCGGTCTTCCATCTTCTCTTATGCGAAGGGCTGGTTTATCTACCAACTTTCACGATTCACTTGTCACTCTTTATCTTGATCGTCGCATCTTCGCTCACTCGGAGCTTCGGAAGCTTCACTGCAGTTGAAGACCTCTCTCTGACGATAGAGCGCGGGGAGATCTTTGGCTTCCTCGGTCCGAACGGAGCGGGAAAGACGACCACGATGAGAATGCTTACCGGTTTGATTTCACCGACGAAGGGTACCGCCAAGGTCGATGATCTGGATGTTTCATCTCTTCAGAACATCCCGAAGATCCATCGCAACGTGGGAGTCCTCCCCGAAGTCCCGGGGCTGTACGAAAGCCTGAGCGCCTACAGAAACCTAGACTTTTACGGCAGGTTGTACGGGCTGAGGGATCCGAAACTTCGGGAGAGGATCATGTCACTGATGCAGACCTTCGAGCTCTGGGAGAGAAAGGAGGATGCCGTCCAGACCTTTTCAAAGGGAATGAAGCAGAAAATCGCGATCATCCGCTGCCTCCTCCACGATCCAGAATATCTTTTTCTGGACGAGCCGGTTTCCGGACTGGATCCGGAAGCTTCCAAGACCGTCCGGGATTTCATTTTGGATCTCAAGAAAAATGGAAAGACGGTGATTCTCTCCACTCATAACTTGGACGACGCAGACCGACTGTGCGACCGGGTAGCCGTGATCAGAAGAAATCTCCTGGCTCTCGACACTCCACTCAACCTGAGGACGAGGATGTTCAAGAGGACCGTCGTATTCCATCTGAAGGAGGCCGATGACTCGATATTGCAGAAACTCAAGACTTTGCCGTTTATCCAATCCGTAGAGAGGATCGGAAACAAGCTGGTTTTAGATCTCGATAATCCGGAGGACAACGATCCGGAGATTCTCGAGCTGCTCGTGAAGAGCGGATACAAAGTGCAGTTTGTTGGTGAAGTCAGGCACTCCCTTGAAGAAGTGTATCTAAAGCTGGTGACGAATTAGGCAATTGAACTGGAGCAGTGTGGAACAGATCTTCATCAAAGATCTGCAGGAGCTCAGCAAGAACCGGTATGTGTTTTATTCGATGCTGGTCCTCCCAGTGCTGCTCGTGAGCGTAACGATCCTGGATGTATACTCAGCAGTCAGCTCTACTCCGATCTCTCTTGCGGAAGTGACGATCCTGATCTCCACATTTTCCGAGATCATCATCCTTATTCCCGCGATCATTAGCGTCCTAATAGGAGCGACCAGCGTAGTCATCGAAAAAAACAACAAAAGCCTGGAGCCCCTGCTGGCAACGCCCATTACCGACAGCGAGCTCTTGATGGGGAAGGCACTGACTCCGTTCGTCCCCGCCGTCATCCTGGGCTTTTTGGCTTACGCGGCGATGATTACCGCGGTGGATTATCTCACGTATCCGGTCTTCGGTGGATATATCCTGCCCACGCACACGATGCTCTACCAGATGTTCGTGATGGCACCGCTTGTCGCATTGTTCGGCACCTTTGTCGCGCTGTTTGTTTCGACGAAGATGAAGGACGTCCGTGCCGCCCAGCAGGTATCGACCCTCGCTGTCATGCCGCTTTTTATCATCCTGGTTATCGGGTCGCTCGCTCTCGCCTCCACTTTCTACTTGCTGGTCTTCATAACGATCATACTTGTTTTCGCCGTGGTGGGATTTGCGAGGCTGACGATCAAGCAGTTCAACCGTGAATCTATTCTCATCTCTTGGAAGTGAGATCTGAAAGACGAACGCGTTTGTTTCTTGGAGCGGGGGCAAGGACAGCTCGCTTGCCCTGAACGAAACTCTGAGGAGGGGTGACGTCACGGTGTTGGGACTATTGACAACTATTACGGCGGACTATGACAGAATCAGCATGCACGGCGTCCGCAGATCTCTCCTTAAACGACAGGCGTCTTCCACGGGACTGCCTCTGTTCGAAGTTCCCATTCCAAAGAATTCGACAAACGAGATCTACGAACGGGAGATCACATCTGTTTTGTCACGCCTCAAAAGGGATGAGTCCGTCTCCGCGGTCATCTTCGGTGACCTGTTCCTTCAAGACATCCGGGAATACCGAGAGAAACTGTTTTCCAAAGTTGGAATGGAATGCCTCTTTCCCATTTGGGGCAAAGACACGAAAGCACTGGCAAACAGTTTTATCGATGAAGGGTTTAAGGCAATTATTTGCACCATAGATCCGAAGAAAATTGCCGCCGAGTTTTGCGGTCGCGAATTCGATCGGGCATTTCTTTCTGAGATCCCTGCTGGGGTAGATCCGTGCGGAGAGAACGGTGAGTTTCACACCTTCGTTTACGAGGGACCAATTTTCAAAAATCCGATCAAAGTAACCAGAGGAGAGATAGTCCAAAGGGACGGTTTTTACTTTGCCGATCTCATCCCGTTACAGAATGGTGAGGGCCGCGGCGAGGGCACCGTCCTCCGCGAGTAAAAGCGAATCTGCTCCACTCACTATCACTACGTCTCCATTTTTTAGAGCGAAGCTACTCCTTATCGTGGTCCACGGCTCGGAAGGGCCCATAGCTTCGCAGTCTTCAGTTGCGCCGTCGGTTGGAATTAGGAACCTGCCCTCTGAATAAACGACGGTGAGGGCTCCGGTAGCACCCGCCCTGATGGAGGCGTCCCTCTGCTCAAGGCCCTTCCTTACCTTCGCTTCCAGATCACGCACGATTACGTACCAAGAATATCTTCCAAGATCCAGCTCCTTTGCCTGGACGAAGGAGCTTTTTGGGATCGCCCGCGATATCGACTCGAACCTTCTCCTCCCCTTTTCAGTCAGCGCACAGCCGCGAGAATCGACCGTAATGAGACCGGCGTCCTTCAGGCGGGCGATCAACGTTCTGACCTCTCCCTGTCCCAGGCCCGTGGTTTGCCCAAGCTTGAAACGCCCCAGGCTTGACTCAGAATTTCCGATTGCAAATAGCGCTTTCAGGACGTCTACCTCTCCGTACGAAACTCTCGGCCCTCGATAATCGGAGGTGAGGATCGCCTGGATCTGTTTTCTAAGCGGCTTTTCCAAGATAGGATTTTTCCTCTCTTTTTTGTTGATTCTTCCTAGGAGACGTGATCTTGTCGGGGGATATTCTCTTTTCAGTTAGCTGTTCTTTCATTCAAAGTATATGCGGCAGACTCTGGAAGCCTGTAATCCGGAAATAATTCGGGGTGCAGGAGAAACGCCATGATCTCCAGCCCATCTACGAGCCGCGGTCCGGACCTGCTGAAATAAGCCGGACTGTCCAACACGTAGACCCTGCCGCTTTTGGCCGCTCGAATCTCGCTCCACTTTGGTTTCGTGGTCAGAGTAGAAATCTCCGAAAGGGCCCTCTGGACATCGTACCCGCACACGGTGACGAAAATAACTTCCGGATCGGCTTCTAGAACTCTCTCCCACTCCACGACAGTCGATGGCTCTCCAAACCTTCCCAGGATCTCCCTACCTCCTGCGTAATCCACGAGCTCCGGCATCCAGTGCCCGGAGCAGTAGACGGGGTCAAGCCACTCCAGACAAAAGACCGAAGGCCTCTCAAATTGTGAGCTAGCGCACCTTTCTCTAACTTTATCGACGCGACTCTGGAGTTCGGAGACGATCTCTCGCGCTCTTTCGAGTTTTCCCGTTGCCTTGCCGACTCTCTCAACGTCGTCAATGACGTCTTCCAGATTGTGTGGCGTCAGTGAAAGAATTCTTGGTTTCGGATTAAGGTTGGCAATGGTTTTAGACACCTCCCGGAGAGGGGTCGCGCAAACCTCGCACAGCTCTTGCGTGATTATTAGATCGGGAGCCAGAGACTTCAGAAGTCGCTCATCGATCTCGTATACCGATTCACCCTTTGTCACCCGCTCCAGCACCGCATCGTCGATCGCCCTGCTGGTCATCTTCCTAGAATCGAAGACGGATCGCATCACTACCGGTTTTGAACGGACCTCGGGAGGATAATCGCATTCGTGGGTGATCCCGACGAGTTTGTTAGCAAGGCCCAGAAGCGCCACGATCTCCGTCGCGCTGGGAAGCGTCGTAACTATTCTCTCGGCAAACCTCCCCTCAGAAGTCCCCTCTCTTGCACTGGAGGACGATGGCTTGTGTTCAAGATGTGATGGAGGATAGAGACTCAAATTCGCAGTTGTAATTAATTTAACCTGCATTTTCTTAAGCGTTTGATCTCTGAGCAATCTAGATAGGATACTCGCCACAGGTCGTGCAGAAGTTTGCCGAATCCGCCGCGTTGGAATGGCACGCTGGACAGGTTCGCCTGGTTGAATCAAAAAAGGGCGGCCCGAAGATTCTTCGGTAGATCTCATAGTAGTGAAGCTGCTCCTTGTCCCGGATTCTGACTTGATCTTTCTCAAGATACATCCTTTTCTTGTCGTCGAATTCGGAGGCCCCGATCTTGTTCGAATAAATCTGCGGCAAAATAGTTGTACCCGATCCGAACTCTATCGGGGTCTTCTTTCTCCAGACAATATCTGGAGGAAGCATCTCCTCGAAGGCTTTCCTCAGGATGAATTTTCCGAATACGACCCCAGCTCCCTCTTTGCTATTTCTCACGAGAAATTCGAACGGGATTTCGCTGGTAGCAAATTCCTTCACTCTTCGATCTAGGAAGGGAAGGAGGGCTTCGATTCCCAAAGACGATGCGAGCGAGATGGAGGAAAAGTGCATTACCTCCCAAAGATGATGGAGCTTTGCAAGGGCCTCCTCCTTCGCAAGGCTGTTCACGAAACTGTACCCGGCAAAGAGTTCGTCCGCAGCGTCACCTGTGAGTACTCTCGAGAAGCCGTCGGATTTAGCTTTCATTAATCCTAGATAAATTGCAACGCTGTTTCTGATCTCCATGGGATCAAAGGACCGGAGCACTCTGATCACGTCAGACAAGGATTCCTCCACGTCGTCCAAGCTCGCCTCGATCACTTCCTGTTTCATGCCTAGTTTCTGGGAGATCATTTTGGAGTAAAGGAGATCCGGTGCCGGGTAGTCCTTTAGTATCACCGTGAATGCGCGAAGGATTGGATTGAACGTCGAAGCGACTGCGGCAATTATGCTGGTGTCGAGGCCGCCGGATAATAAAATAGAATCTCCATGGGAAGCGTAAACAGCTTCAACAATCAGTCTTCTGAGTGCGGCCGCACAACGTTCGAACCCCTCTTCTTGGCTCAAACTGGAGTGCATGTGGGAAGGCCCGCCGGGGTAGAGCCGCATAAGGTCCAAGCAAACACGGTGGAATCGTTTGTAATCGCCATTTCATCCGGACCGACGGGGGCAATTTGCCAGGGAGAAGTGGTATTCTTTGTGTAGATCCATATCCACCAATAAATCGTAGAGGTCATCTGGACACCCTCGATTCCGGTGACAAAGTGCGATCCAAATTCGCAGCAAGTTGAATTCACGTTGCCGTTGGTGGCTATGATTGTGGCCGTGTAAAGGTTGGAACCCGGAGGAACTAGAGTATCGTTGTACCACTTCCAAGTGTTATTTCCAAATCCGATCACAAGATCGGTAGTGTAATCCACCTTAAGGGCCTTCAGCTGTTGAACGTACGTCGAGTTCAAAGAGGAGGCCTGACTGTATTGATAGTAATACAAGACAGCCACGCCTGACACAATTACTAGCAAAGCTACCAAAACGACAATTACCATGTAGAGACTCCGAGATTGTCTTGCTGCCAACTAGATCGTTCCTCCGATATGTTGACCTGGAACCTCAGTGGCCACTCCTTTCTGAACTTTGAATCTTCCAGAGTTACGCCGAAGATAGACAATTACGAGCGGAGCGAGTGTAGAACCCAGAACGAAATCGCTTACCTCGTGAGCGATGTTGAAGCCCCCGACATAACCGACGATCTCAAAGCCCAAAAGTGTGACTAGATTTCTCGCTCCCGCGATGAGGCCGGTGGCGATGTTTGTCTCGAAATCCCAGATGAACGCGCATATCGCAAGAATGGCACCGAAAAACAAGTTCTCAACCGCGACCGGTGAAACGTCGTCAAACGCCCAGATTCTGGATGCAAAGTATCCCGCTGCGGCAAAGAGCAGTTCTCCTCCCACCAGGAAGGGAACTATCGGAAGGAAAAATCCAAAGGGCGTGACGATGCTCCAAATGAGCTCCGACAGAACAGCAATCGATGCTCCGATCCTGAATCCGAAAACAAACGAAGAAGAAAACACGAGCGTATCCATGAGCTTGACATTTAGAGCAGGTGCCAGTGCATAATCTGTGGCTATTATCAACGAAGTGAAAATCGCGATTACGGCTATCTTCTTCGAGGAAGATTGCATAGCTGTCTGGCTAATCCAGCCATGTCCTTAAAGCTTTCGATGGGAGGTCTGAAGCAAAATGAACGGAAGATAAAAAGAAAAATCGAAGGGAGGAGAGAATACCTCTCTTTCTCGCTCTTCCCCAGATGAACTTCGTAGAGTGTGCTATTTTGTCTAACTGAGTAGGTACACTACCTGCACTTGAACGCTGTATTGGGTCTGTCCGGGCGAAATGGGGACGTTGTAATTTATCGTGGATGCGGAAACGGTCGCCGCCATCGTGAAGTAACTGCCGTTGCCGTAGTATGGCTGAGGGTAGTTGTTCCCCACTATCGTAACGCTTTGAATTCCGACGATGCTCACGCCTTCAGATTGCGCGGTCAGAAGAGCCGTCTGGTTCGCGCTTGATACGGCATCCTTGAGAGCCTGGTTTTGAAGCTCGTTTTGCAACGTGTTAGAGAGCACGTACTGAATGCTCTGGATCTGGTTTGCTCCTGCATTCACGGCGGCATTTATCACGGCGTCGAGCTTCGCGACGTTACTTCCCTGCAATGTGATCTGGATGTCATTACTGGCCTGGTACCCGTTGATTAAGTTGGAACCCGGCGAGTAAGTGGGGTTGAAGTTGAAATTTGTCGTTTGCACTTCGCTGCTGTTGATTCCCACGTTCGTTTCAATGGCGTTTATCGCGGTGGTCATGCTGGCGCTGTTTTGCAAGAGGACCAGGGTGGCGTTGGGCCCGGAGGTCGTGACTCCAAGTACAATCTGGATTTCATCCGGCACCGCGCTTGCGACTCCCGTTCCAGTGACCGTTATTGTCGAGGGTGTTGCACTGCTAACTACCTGTTGCGTGTTTCCGGTATCTGCTTGGGAGGACTTCGCCATCGTGGCTGAATATGCCACGACTCCCAAGAAGGCGATCGCGAGGACCGCGATTACCAGAGACACTCCCACTATTCTACCCGATATCTGACTGTTGTTGCTGCTCATGGCCCGGAATGAACTGTCGCTCTCGATATAGTTCTAGGGTAAAGAACGAGGGACTTGGGAGACAGAACAGCACCTCAATCGGAGAAAACAGATAGTACGGAAGCATTAATTGTCATCTCCGTCCAACAGGTACTCTCATGGTCAGGACTTGGGTCTCTGGAGGCCAGAACTCGGAGGTGGTGGACAAGCTCCGAAGAGAGATAGCGGCTCTTGAGGCTGAGAGAGACAAATTAATCGATTCTAACAAATCGAAGGTGTTTCAGTGGGTTTCCAGTGCGATCACGGCGGGAACCATACCGGATGGAAACCTGACAAAGGAAGTGAAGGAGATAATATCGGAGTACGAGTCCCTCACTCAGACGCTCTTTGACAAGGAAGTGCTTCTTTCGGAGAGGATGGACGAGCAGACTAAATTTGACTCCCTCGGATGATTTTTTCATTTCCCTTTTTTGTGAGGAATGAGTGACAAAAAGCACGGACGAGGCGATCATTTCCGAGGGCTTATCGAAATACTACGGACAAGTCAGGGCGGTGGATGATGTTTCCTTTGCCGTAAAGCGTGGAGAAATCTTCGGCTTTCTCGGCCTCAACGGTGCGGGCAAATCCACCACCATCAAGGTGCTTTCGACGCTAGTTCCGCCGACGCGAGGAAGTGCCACGGTCGTCGGATACGACATTGCAAAGGACGGTTTTGAGATCCGCAAGAGGATAGGCGTGGTGCAACAACAGGAGAGCTATGACAGGAATCTTACGGTCACTGCCTCTCTTCGCCTGTACGCCTCGCTCTGGAACGTCGACAACGACGAGGCGTCAATGAGGATAAACTTCTTGGTGGAAAAGTTCGGTCTAAAAGATAGTCTAAACAGGAAAATTCGTTGGCTATCGTTCGGGCTTCGCCGCCGACTTCAGGTGGCGCGCGAATTCCTCCACGATGCCGAGCTTTTGATATTGGATGAACCCACCGTGGGTATGGATGTTCTCGCGAGGCATATGTTCCTTGAATTTTGCAGAGAACAAGCCGCGAAGGGTAAAACGATATTTTACACCACGCACATCGTATCAGAAGCGGAATACATCTGCGATCGAATCGCCCTAATTCACCATGGCAAGATCATCGCGCTTGATTCTCCGGAGGAGCTCAAGAAAAAGTATACTGATATGAAAGGTGTCTCGGTAATTTTGAGAAAAAATTCAGACGTGCAAGCCTTTTTTATGGCACTGGATGCCGTCTCCAAAAATTTGCAGAAGAAGGAGATTGTGAACGGGAGCAACGAGATCCGTATCGTCTCCCAAGATCCCTTTCGGCTCGTTTCCGACCTCTCGGAGCTGCTCCAGTCTCAAAGATTCGAAGTCGAATCGATTTCCGTTACGGGGCCGTCGCTTGAAGAAGTCATTGTCAGACTGCTCGGCGACTCACAAATCAAAGGGGAGATCTAAAAGAAAACCCATGGGAAACTACTCCGCCCCGAGCAATGTCGTCCGGCTCGCGAGGAGAAACTTCAGGGCCTCGCTTGACCGGGAGTTTCTAGTAATTCAGCTCGTCCTGCCGCTCTTCTTCATCTTCGTCGCGGGCTTTGGGTACACGCTGATTATTCCCAGAGTGGAAGGCATCTCGTACGAGACCTTCCTTGCAACCGGAGCGGTTGCGATGACGGTAATGTCCTCAAGCATGCTCTCGGGCACGATGATCTGGTTTGACCGGCACTTTGGCATGTTCGAGCAGATCCTGATGGGGCCCTTCACCAGACTCCAGTACGTCATCAGCGTTGCCCTGACCATAGTTCTGACAGGAATCATGAGTTCGGCGTTAGTCTTTCTCGTGTCGATCCTTGTTTCGCCAGGATTGATTTTGAATGCCCGTTCCATCTTGGAGCTGTTCGGATCCTTGATTTTGGGGTCGTTGTTTTTCGGGGGCTTTGGGATCGTCGTTTCACTGAGGGTGAAATCCAGCGAGGCGCTTGCGGCGACGATGAACCTCATGTTTTTCGTGTTTACTTTCCTGAGCTCCGTATTTTATCCGAGCTACAGCAAGTACCTCGTTCTCAGATTGATCTTCCAGATCAATCCGCTGACTTACGTTGCGGATCTGGTGAGGAACTCGCTCGTGGGCATACCGGGCTTCGACATTCCGCTGGAGCTGGGGGCACTGGTAGTGGAAAGCTTCCTTTTGGTCTACCTCGCGTCTCTTGCCATTGACAGGATCGAGCTTTGAAAATGAATAGCCTCTTCAGACCCAGGCAAGAAAGTATTGTCGTAAGTGTGAGTTTGGGCCTGCGAATGGTCTCCCAAAACGGAGATTGGAGAAAAGAAATTAGTTTTTATCTCAATAGGAAGTTATCAAGAACCAATGAGCCGTGCAGCTGCCGCCGGTAAAGGACGGAACGCCCTTTACAAATCAATGCCGATCGGCTTGCTGCTCGGGCTGTTCCTTATTTCGATCGCTGGCGTCCATTTTTCATCGGCGCAAGCGTCGTCTTCAATTACGTGCAACACGTTAGAGGGAGCGTCCCCGGTCACGTTGAGTTTGACGGAGATGGGGAATGCGACGGTTTCGCCGGCGAGCCTTGTCTGCAACGGAACTCCTGTTTCTGTGACCGTTAGTGTCCCGGCTAAATTAGGCGGAAGTGTTTGGGCAGCCGTGCAGCCTGCCACCGCTGCCTACACGAGGGCCATATTCGCTGGAGATGCTCAATCCGAACAAATTGCCACGTGTACGTCCGGGACTTGCACCTTCGATACGACTCAGCTCTCGGTTTACTCCCAAGTCGAAGAGGCTTTCACTTTCACCATCTCCGGTGGGGGCACCGGGTACGCTCCACCCACTCTATCATATACCTCTGAAGGTACGCGCGAATCTTCTCCCGTGGGCACTGACGTCTGGATGGACTGCTGCGACACAACTTGGTCAGTCGCAAGCACGCTGGGGGGTTCAACCGTGTCAGAACAATGGGCGGCATATCCAGGTGATGTTCAGGGAGTGGTCACTGCTTCTGTTGCCGGGGACACCAATACAATTACGTATTACAACCAGTTTTCTCTGACGGCGAGCTTCAGCGTGACCGGCGGATCGGGGTACGATTCTCCGCAACTCACCTACACGGAGTACGGGAATCCGCAGTCAACTTCGCCGTCGATCAATCCGACGCCATACTGGGCCGACGCAGGAACTACGTGGAGCATTTCCAGCAGCCTCTATGGTGCGTCGAACTCGGAACGATGGATCGTTCCCCAGGGCTCGATTGATACGGGCACTGTCTCTGAGGCCACGACGATATCCCCTCTCTATCAACAGCAGTACTTGATAACTGCGATGTACACGATCATTGGTAACGGAAGCTCCGGATACAGTAATCCTACGATTTTCTACACTTCACGGGGACTCGGCGATTCTGCAACTTTGAGAATGTCGCCTGAGAAATACTGGATGGACGCTGATACTCAGTGGAACGTGACGAACGCGCTCGGTGGAAATTCCACAACGCAAAGATGGGAGACGGATCTTCCTACGAGCGGATTTGTATCATCCGGGGGAAATGTTACCATTGCTTACTACTGGCAGTACCTCGTGACCTTTCGATATTCAGTGGTGGGAGGTGGCGAGAATTATACTCCGCCGGTCGTAAATTATACCCAATTCGGCGTAATGAAATCAGGATCGCTGGGGTCGCAAGTGTGGGCTGATGTCGGATCAAGCTGCTCTTATACCAATCCTCTCGTCGGTTCCACGTCGACGGAAAGATGGTCTACGAAACTGTCGACACCAATCATATCCTCAAACACCACCAGCGTGACCTATTTCCATCAGTTCGCATACTCGCTGAATTATACTATCATGGGTCAAGGTCGGGGGTACTCCAATCCAATCTTGAGATACACTTCCTTTGGAACTTCCAGCCGGACGTTGCTTACAAATTCCCCCTCTGTTTACTGGATGGACTCTGGTACTTCTTGGCGAACCAATTTCCAGCTCTCGGGTTCCAGTGCATCCGAGCGATGGGCGACAGCGCAGGCGACAGATGGGATCGCGACGACTTCGGATCAAATAGATTTCGATTATTTCAATCAGTACGCCCTATCCTTGGACTATACGATTATGCTCGGAGGATCTCCGCCGGCGCCGATGCTGAACTACACTGTGTTTGGGATGCCCAATTCCACCGCATTAAATGAGACTCCAACCTCTTACTGGGTTGACGCAGACTCATCATGGTTGCTCACGAAATCGCTCCAACTGCCGTCCACCGCCACCTCTGAGAGGTGGGTCACGAACGCGACCACCACAGTGGATTCGGTCTCTGGCGTCTTTAACCAAACTGCCGTCTACGTTCATCAGTACTACCTACTAGATCAGCTAAACGATGTCCGAGGAGGGAGCTTGAGCACGGCGGCCGGTTGGTACAACGCGAGGAACAATATCAGCATAGCTGCGACCGCAAATCCGGGCTGGGAATTTGTTTCCTGGGCAGGATCAGGAGCTAGGTCGTACAGTGGACCCACGAACAACGAGACAGTTTCCATGATGGGTCCGGTTAACGAAACCGCGATCTTCGATGCAGCTCTAAAAATCGTTTCCGGCCCCAGCGGATCTGTAGAATACAATTATGCAAATCAGTCAGGAACTCAGACCGGAATCATTCGGCCAGGCTCGAACGCTACGATCTTCGTGCTGCCTTACACTGCCGTCAATTTGACGGCCTCCCCGTCAAGTGTGATCTACATTTTCCATGACTGGTCTGGAGCCGCGATCGGCAACAACATAAGCACGCTGGTAAATGTCAGTACACCAAAGGAGGTCGGAGCTTCCTTTGGTCTCGACTATACCGATATCACTGTTTTCGTTATAGTGACAACGGCTGTAATTGCGCTCTGTTTTGCAGCATTTCCCGTGAGCTTTAAAATTCGGGCGATCGCGCCTAGAAAGAAACAAAGCCCCTCTCGAATTTCCGGTAAGGTTTAAAATTGCAATATTAATACTAAGAGACAAAGAAGTTCTTATTGAAACGCTCTATATTATTCTCTGTAATGACGTTTGCCCTGATGATACTTCTTATTTTCAGTAGCAATTCTGCAAGTGCTGCAACGGGCTGGGCATCGGTAGTAGCGATTCACGACTTGACAGGCGGTACTACCGTTTCACCGGGGCAACCACTGCTGGCGGGGCACTCGTACAATGTGACATTCTCGATCGCTATTCCGTACAATCAGACAAACTCGCAGTTTAAAGTATCCTTAAGTCCGCTGCTGCAACGGCAGGGGAGTCAGTTCTGGTACGTCCAGACGCCTCGTTACGCCGGATACAACGCTTCCAATTTTGTCCCTGGCAACAAGACCGTGAATTTCACCCAGATTCAGGGGCAGGTAGATCTCTCCGCCGTCTTTCAGATTCCGGTCAACCTCACGCTCCGAAGCGTTAGCGGAGTCGTTCTCCATCTTGCGCAGAATGATTTCCCGCTGATAACGGTGAGTGTAAGCGGCGGTGCACAGGTGGGCAACGTCTCGCAAACGGTGCAAGATCAGACGATCCAGACGTATTTGACCACCTACCAGCAGGATTCCACTTTGGTGTCCTCGGGGAAGATCCCCAGCACCTATTCGTCTTTTGTCAATAACATACTGAACCAATCCCAGTCTCTATACGGTTCTGGCTTGGTCACTCAGGCAACGAGTTTGCTGGGTGTGCTGACCTCGAGTTCGTTTCCAGCTCCGCCTAACAATTCCACGGCGACGTACCTCGGTGTGGCGCTGGTAGTAGTCATAATTGTTGCTGTCGTACTTGCGGTCATGGGCATGAGAAGAAGCGGGAAATCCAGTGTCACTTCCTCCGTGATTTCCGATGTACAGAGGGAGCTTGCGACGCTAGAAGTAACGGCGACGAGGTACGACAAGAATTTGGCGGACAGGATGAAAGCGCTGAGGGAAAGGTTGAACGACGCAACATGAGCGCGCGCACCTTTGCAAGCATTCACGTCATAGGCCTTGGTGGAACTGGCACAAACGTAATCCAGTCGATGATAGAGAGCGGCAGGTTCACACAACTTCTTTCCTCCGAGGATTTTTCGATCGCGTGCCTAGCTCTGGACATCGCGGACGCAGATCTCGCCAATCTTCAAAAATCGTACAAGAACGTACAAACCCAGTTGGAATCGAAGGGGATTTCCCTCGACAGGCTATGGGTCAAGGGCCTGAACATAAAGTTCAGCACTCCCGACGCATTGTTTGAATTCATGGGCAAGTACAACGGCTATCTGCTGAAAGATGGCATTCACGTAAACAACTACAAGCCTTGGATTGCTACTTCAATGTCCATTCCGCCGCTCGCGGGTGGTGTTGGAAGAATGCGTGCCCTGAGCAAGGCGGTCTACAACCTGAATTATTACCATTATATGGAGCTCAACAATGTGATGTCCGTCTTCAAGGACAAGGTTCTCACCTCCAAAACGCAACCAATCGTCGTGCTCGTTTTCGGACTGGGAGGCGGGACTGGCAGCGGGATGTTATTTGACTTTGTAAGACATCTGAGATCTAAACTGGGCGGGTCAATTCCTATAATTGGTCTCTGCGTTCTGCCCAGCATCGCGGACGATCTGCTTGCAAGGGGCCCGGCTTCGTTCACAAGCTTGATGGAAGCGGACCTGCTCTTCAACTTGGATCTGAACGACCGAGTCGCAAAAGAGTTCGGTGAAGCTTATCGCAACCCGTTTACCTCACTCTTTTTCGTGCCGCTGGAACCGGTCTACAACAACAGGAGCAATTTGGTGAACGCGAAGAAGGAGCTTGACGATGCGATTGTCGACACTCTGCACATACTCTCCACTTTCGATCTCGCAGACCTCCTGAGCCGCCTCGGGACGAACAATAATTTTGGCCCCAACTGGGTGCACACGATGGCTTATCTGAGGATCAGGTATCCTGTGGACGATTACGTGAACTATTTTCACGAGTACCTTCGCATGACCGAATTGATGGGCACGTTTATGAATCTCAAGAAGGAAGCCCTGCTCACGATTAACGAGACTCTGAAGAACCGATTCCTAGAGTCCAAAGAGCTTTACCGTAGACACCTCATGTCCATGAACCGTTATAGAGCGGAGACCTTTGAGAAGGACGTCGAAGACGTCATCCATCGCGCAGGCAAGTTTGATTCGGAATTCAAAAGACAGGTAAAGGGCCTCGAAGATTTCGCCCTCCGATACAACGACTCTTGGGCGAAGGTATTGCAGGCGATGGTCTTCTCCGATGAAAGTGCAGAGTACGCAGTCATTCATCAGGTAAAGCAGTGGAAGGATCAGATTTCCCACATCGGCAGTACGTATGAAGAATTACAAAGGGACCTGCCTACTGCGCTATCCGACCTGGAAGATAGCCTGACCGCGAGCAAGGCATTGACCTCCAGCCAGATCAGGCAAATACGGGCCTATGTCAGCTTCGTTTACTTAATCAATACGGCTCTTACCACTATGACGCTGTATATTAGGGCAAAGGCCGTTGCTGACGAGGTCGCGGTGCTCAACGGCAGGGACAACCGGGGGGCGACCGGAGGCGCGAGCAATACAGCGCCGTCGGAAGATACATATTTACTGCCTCTTTTTAGGGCAGCGGGATATATTCTCACCAGACCGGAGACCGAGATAAAAGTCTCTGATCAGTACATCCCCGGTATTAGAATTATCAGGAAAAACGTAGACTCGAATTTCAGAGAAGCTCTTGCAACCACAGAGTCGACAGAGCGACTCCTAGCTCAAAAGCAAACCGAGATCACGAGGCTCCAGAGAGAAATACAGAAGGTAAAGCTGGACGTGTCAGGAAAGAAGAAACTGATGCAAAAGAGCCTGAATTCACTCCAAAACGACGCGGCCGCGCTCACGGCGCAGCTCTCTGAGCAGAGAACAGACTGTGACAGGTTGAAGGTAGAATCGGAGAAACTTGCCGAGCTGGAAAGTGAGCTCGAGATGGCTTCCCAGTACCACAAGTTGTTAAACCAGATCGTAAACAAGACAAATCAGCTCAATTCCATGATGAGTGCGATCACTACCACAGGCAGTTACTATGAGAGGGTAGTGGAGTTGAGCGAGGCAGAGCAGGTGAAGATCATGGAGAAGATCCTCCGCGAACAGGAAGAGGTGCTCAAGGGCGAGGGGATACTGAAGGAAATTGTCGACAAGGATCGGTTCAGGTCAATCGCGACAAGCTACATGAGGATATTCAGCATCGCCAACTATGCAGGCCTGGCCGAGAATTTTAGAACGGACCTGATATGGGCTACCGTCGGAATTCCTTCGGGCCTATGGGATCAGGATCTACAGGGAGCTCTTAATAACAGTCTGAACGTGTTTTCCAGCATCGAATCGAGCAAGAGTATCTCGATCAGACAGCTGACTCAAATCGATCCCTGGACGATAACCTTCCTGATAATACTCGCGAAAGCCAGAACGGACCAGATAGAAAAATTCACGTCGATGAAGAACGATACGGACGCGATTAGCAAGTCAGAAAGAGTCCTATTCAGAAGCTTTCTGCTTGAACAAGGAATTCAAAACATTGACGAGCTAACGATGAAGCTCGAGCAGCAAGAGGCCACGCGCAAAGTGGAAGAATAGGGCTCTTGAAAGGGCAGCTGCAGTTTTCAGCAATCCGCAATAGCTGCAACAATCCTTTTCTGGCGCGAGCGACGTTGTCCCAACTGGCTTTGCGTTGTCTGTAAAAAGGAAGAGATAGACAATGATGGCATCGTGGATGGCGACGAACCCGGAGGTTAGCTCCCAGATCAGAGAGAAAATCAAGACCTACTCATACTCGCTGATTGTGGGGATTACCGCCCTCGTTCTTCTCTCGGTAGCCCCGCTTTTTCCCGGCGGTTACGCCTTGCCCATCATTGTCGCAATCGGACTGACGATAGGTTATCTGAGGGAACCTGACATCGCCCTCATCATTCTGTACCTTCTCACTTACTTTTCGATTATCTATCAGCTGGTGGGCTTTGGATTCTTCCAGTTACTAGCAACTTCAGTGGGCGTTGTCATTATCTTGGCGATGATTATCCCGTTGTTGAGCTTTCTTAGCGACCGATTAGGGCGAGTCTCGATCTGTTTTGTCATCCTGTCGGTCGCCCTCATGCTTACCCGGGTCTACTACCTTTCCATTCCCTTGATCTTGGTGGTCACGATCTTTGGAGGCTTTGGCAGCGCTAGAATACAATCTGCAAATTTCGTACTTCTGCTGACACCGCTTTTGCTGCTGAACAACGCCATTTACTATACTTCGGTAGCGGGCTCCGCTTCGAGCGCACCCATCATTTTTTCCCAGCTCAGCTACCTCGCTAACCACCTGAGACCGCCATTGGGGGGAATCAACCTGTTCTCGGGTGGCCTGCCTGCGAATTATCTTTATTCCCACGCTCTGGCGGTATCCGACTTTATGGCGGCTAGGAGCTATGTGGTCTACATCCCGCTGATCGTCTTTGGGATTGTTCTGGTGGCACTCGTTTCTGTGGCGGACTTTGCGCGTACTCTTTCGAAGGAACTCTCGGTCATCGAAGTAGCTAAAAATTATTCGAAGATTCTTACGCCGATAATAGTCTCCGTGATCACTACTGTTACTTTCTTAGTGATAATGCTGGCCCTTTCTCAGAAAGGCGCAGATGTCCTCCAGACTGGGATCTTGAGCGGCGGCAGTCCGTACCTTATGGTCGCAGGATCCGTGGGAATAGCTGGTTTGATGATGGGGACAGAACTAGCTACCGAGAGATTAGAGCGTACTCAGGTCGCTGAGGCCAAGCTCGAAGAATTGCTATCAAATCTGGATAGTAGGATTAGAGCAATTGAAGATGAAATCCAAGCGATCTCCACCGGCGCGCCGTCCATTGACCTCAGCTCTGAGAGGAAGGCTCTTACTGAGCAGTCCTCATACGCGGCGGATGTAAGGACCCAGCTGCCCACGGCGAGTTATGGGTCATTTCTCAGCTGGATCTCAGACATCGAGAACCGAATATTTCCTTCTCTGGATGTTATGCCCAAGATGCTCATGATGCGCCTGACGGGTGGCCTGCAAGCCCTCTCCTCCGCCTCGCTGACAACGAACAGCCGTCTGGACGAGAGCAGGGCACCTGGGCCAAGATATCCGTCGATGGATCGGCCCGTTTCGCACGAGGCGCCACTAGAGGAAGTGCTCCAAATCTATCAACAGGCGATCGTTTCCATTGAAGAGACTACGATAAAGCTTTTCGATCTCTACGTTGAGGCGATTGGCGCATACGGCGTACTGATGTCTCTCGAAGAACTCGCCCCTCCCGTCAGTCCGGCATCGCTGCTGGAATCTCGAGATTATGTTACTGCGATGAAGCTGGTTTCGGAACATTACTGGCTCAACTTCCACATCAGGGAGAACGAAAGGTATCATGACAGGCTGACGACCTTTCTGGATGCCATCTCCAAGGTCGAAGGAGCATCAAACGAAGAAGACCACGAGCGGTTGGCTGGAATAATTAGGGCAAGTACCGATACGACTCCCTCGAGCGCGCCACTGATGCTCAAGAATGTAAAGGGTACGATCGAGATCCAGCGAGAGAGTATTGGTAGGGCAATCGAAGAAATCGAGACCGTGAGAAAAATGGTGTCTACTGTAGACCCATCTTTTTCCAACGTGCTGAAGCTGAATACCACAGGAATCCTCGATGACATGTTCGCCATCCAAGGTGCGACGCGCAGAATCCAGCTGAACTTTAATGACGCAATCTCTCTTTCGAAGCAAGCCTTGCCGATCCTCAAGGCTCTTTCGGAGTACAGAAAATTGGACGAAGAGAGCCTCATTATAATATCTCAATACCCGGTCGCACTGAGGCTGTTGCGCCGAGTGTTTGCGGAGAATAAGGACGTCGTGCGCATCACAGATCTTCCTTTCCAGCGGGATATTGCGACCTTCTTTCTCAAATCCTTCGCAGCGTCCAACCGGTCATATTCTTACGATGAAGAACGGGGAGAGCTGACCTATGAGCACGATCAAATGTATCAACGGTCATGAAGAGTCGGATTCGACCGCTCTTCATTTGAAGTGTAGCACCTGTGGGGCTGCCCTGCAGTACAAGGACCCTTGCCTCCAGCAGCTCAAGACCCTGCCCAAGGTCGAATTGACCTTTGAGAAAGTGTCGATGGTGTTTGTAGGAGTGCCCACGCCTCCGGGGTCAGCCCTGGCCGAGGACAAAGACGTTTTCACCTCCTCTATACTCCTCGGGGAAAATGAAATGGAGAAAGTAGAGAGCTTCACGCTGAGACGGGCAGATGCCACGAGCTGGCTGGACTTTTATTCTAAGTACCTCAGCAAACTGGGCAGATGGATGAAGTTTATCGGGCTCGACAGGTCCCACTACCGATTTTTGATAGTGGACACGAGAAAGTCCCTGTCGGTGCTAGCATTGGCAGCAATTCAGCAGTCGTGGAAGAACACTATCGTTCTTGCCATAACGGCTGACCAGACATCGACGCTGATCGAGCAGAACACCAGCTTCGTCGCGATCGGCACAGCATTAAAACAGGGATTGCCAGTGATTGCCGTCTCGACATCATACGTCGAGGAGCTGATCTTCTACACAGAAAGGGGAGGGCTCGTCGTTCGCGCTCAGGCTCTGATCCCGATATTAAGTCTACTTGTTTCCGGAGTGGACAGCGTCATGGATATGATGGGAAATGATTCTAGACTGGGGATAAAGGAACACTGCCTCTCTGCCATCTTGTCAGCCTCTGAAAAGGTGTACCCCTCGGTCGAGAACGCGCTCAGCGCGCAGGAATCCAGTTTTTCCATAGAGGCGAAGAAAGCGGATGTTGTTACGGCATGCCTGTTAGCTTTCGCCCCGATCGACATTCGGAATAGGATCGAGAAGGCCTTCGCAAAATACCGGCGGCAGGATCTGAAGGACGCTATCAGCGCGGATCATGAAGGTTATCCGAGAGACGGTGGCGCGACATTGTTTTCGTCTTCTCTCTACGATCTTCTAATGATCTACGGGCTCAAAGAAGGGTTGACGTACGAGTCCTTGAAAAAAGGTTACGACTCGATTGCAAGCAAGGTTCCAGAGCTGAGTCTCGAGAAGGTAGTGTGATTACAAACAGGCCATGAGCGAACTTACATTCGATCTGCAGTCGGTGAAGTACAAGGGCAAGGTGTACAAGAGGTGCACTCTGAAACTGGAGGAGGAGCGAAAAGAAGCGAAAATTCTGGTAACGAAGAACCACATCATCCCTTCGGATCGCCAAGTTTTATTTTTGAATAAGCAGGTTCCTCTGCTTTCGATTACATACGATGCCTCCACCACAGTGGAGCTTCGAGGAAGATCCCTGCTTCTCAATAACGACATTTTGATCGAGATGCCTGAGCCAAGAGAAGCTTCAAAGATAAGCGAGCTGCTTTCTCGACCAAGGAAGGAGGCCGAGGGAAAGTCCAGGGAGGCACTCTTCAAAGCGGAGAAAGCCATTCGAAGTTTTTTGGAAACAAGGGAGGTTGCCCTTGGCTTTTTATCAAGCCTACGGATAAATCCCAGAAGGACGATGCTCGATCTTTCTTCCGTACTCGAAGAGAAACAGATCGGCGATCCTGTTGATGAAATGACCAAATTATGCTCCGAGAGATTGACAGAACATTCCGATGAGCTCAGTACGGTGCTGTCTGAAGTTGAGGTTGTGGCGGGAAAAGATCAGGCTAACAGGTTGTATGCCGTCACTTATTTCATCGGCAAGCTGCAGGACGCCTATTTCGAAGGTAAAGACCCAAAGAGACTGGAGGTGCTCAAGAGCTTTGGTCTGGAGCTCGGATTCAATGATACGCTATTCGAAGGGCTCGCAAAAAAGACGCCGAACGATGGATTGCTTGATCTCTTCCGAAACACCCGTTTGATTGACGTCTTCCAGCCTTTAACTGCATAAATGCCCTAGAGCTGCGAAGCTCTTTCACTTCCCGTCCATTAGATTGAAACATTCGCGTCCACCGATGGCAATCGCGGGACTACCAAGGAAGAGCGTCTCAAATAACCGAATAACAACGAGAGCACTACCGCAGCATAGAAACAGAAGATATGGATGCCGTATCCCACGTTGTATCCTGCGACTACCTCGCTGAAGAAATCGGTTGGATCAATGAAGGACAGCAGCAAGAAGCCCGTGCCTATCACGCCGTTCAGGACGAACAGCAAAGCATCTATCTTTCGGGCCATCACCATCTCTCTCAATCCTCCAGCCTTATCTCCGGCCCAGAGGTTCACCAGCCCGAATCCGACAACTAACCCATCGGAGGCAAAGTATGCTCCGCTGGGCCCCAACGTTGACTGATTGATCAATAGAATGTTAAGCATATTCGCAACAATAGGAAGCACGACAAACACCACCGAATAAAACACGAATCTGAGCCCTCTTTGGCGCTTCTGCAGATTCCAGTTCAATATCAGGAATAGAGCGAGAAAAACAGTGAAGTTAGCCAGCGTTAGGAGGTACCAGGATTTCCACGACATGAAATCGAGAAACACCTGGGTATCCGGGGAATAGACGGCGGTAATGCTGCCGAAGGGGAAATTTCTAGGGGTGTTAGCGAGTTGAAGCGGCAGGTTTGCGTCGCGAGGAAAAAGAGAGATGATCAGAAGGGTTGAAAGGAAAATTGCGAAATTTACGAAGAACGCAATCAGGAAGGGGCCGTTACTGTCGAAGAAGGAGAACTTGCCGTTGGAAGCTTTCCCTGCCCGCAAGCTTTACGGGACAACGAGAAATCTGGCGGAGATAAAATAGTTTGGAGATCTGGTCCGTGTCGCCGCGTAAAATTCCGGTCGAGATATCCACTATCACAGTTTCCGCCAGTCAAACTTGCTTTCAAAAGCGTAGGCTGCCTTGAACAGCGTCACTTCGTCGAGATGCTTTCCGATCAATTGCAGCCCGACGGGAAAACCGCTTCGCATTCCGCAGGGGATGGTTATCGCGGGGTGGCCGGTCAGGTTGAAAGCTTCAGTGTTGTTCAGCAACAGTACCCCGCGGGTCAGAGACTCTGAGAAAGTGATCTTGTCCTTCAGCTTCGGCGGCTTTACGATCATGGTCGGGGTTGCCAGCAAGTCGACGCCCGCAAGAGCTTTGCCAATGTCGTTCCTCAGGCGACTTCTAAGGTTTTGAGACATGGAATGGAACGAGCTGTGATAGTCTTCCCTTAGGTACCTTCCGACTAACGTCGATCCCTTCAGCAGCGGCGGATAAAGGTCCGCCATTTCCTTTCTCGCCTTGCCAAGGTGCTGATTATACTCGGGACTGTACCGGCCACCGTGCCAGTAGCCATCCCCACTGGACTCTATCATTGCATGCATCGAGTGTACGACGAGGGTTATCCAAATCGCCCCGGATTCTCTGAACAATGGAATTGAAACTTCGCTAGTTGCAAATCCGAGAGCTCCGAGCCGCTCCACACTCGCCCTAAAGGACTCCCGGATCTCCGGATCGGTGCCCTCCCAAGATATGGATTCAGAAATGACTCCGACTCGCAAAGTGTCTCGCAAGGACTCTTTCATTTTGGATCTATAGTCCACTTTCGAGAGAAGGGCTGACCTCGACCACTGGGGGTCATCTGCATCAGGCCCAGCAATTACTCCGAGGGTGGTAGCGGCGTCTTCCACTCCCTTTGCGATGGGGCAGATGTGATCAAGCGTATGATCCATGTAGCTCAGTCCGAATGTAGGAACTATTCCCTGCGTGGGCTTGATGGAGACTACTCCGCAGCAGCACGCAGGAACCCGGGCGCTACCCCCTTGGTCTACACCGATTGCAATGTCCACCTGGTTGCCCGCAACGGCGGCTCCCGAGCCCGAGGAGGAACCGCCCGGGCTGTACTGCGGATTTACTGGATTGTGCACCGGGCCAAAAATGCTTGTTTCGGAGGTTCCAGAAAAAGAAAAATTGTCCATGTTCATCTTTCCTACGATGTCTGCGCCCGCCTCCAAGAGGCGTGTCACAACCGTCGCGTCATAATCAGGAACGAAGTCTTTGGTGAGATCCGAGGCATTTGTCATAGGGATGCCTTGCACGGCGAGGTTGTCTTTGATACCGATTCTTTTGCCCAGGAGCGGACCGGCTCCAGAGCCTCTCACGAAAATTTTTCTGATGAACGAATTGTAAGGATCCTCTCTGGGATCCGGTTTGTAACCGGGATCCCTCCTTCCTGTCTTCGCATAAGGAATGCTTTCGGTTAAAGAGCTCACAACGTTTGCCGATTCAATAAACTGTCGAAAGAGATTTTCAATTCCGTCAAGCTCCTCGTCATCAAGATGGATGGCCTCCTGGATCGATAGCTCTCTTATTCTCTCCCTGTCAGGAACTCTTGCGTACAACATTGACAGGATGCTGGGTCCCAATAGAATTCATAAAGCATACGACTTTGAAGAAGGAGAGAATTATCCGCCCAGCATTTGGATCATACTGATGTACGCCTCTAATCCTTCGTACACCGGCCTGCCGTTGAATCGCGTAATATCAAATGGAAATTGGTCAGGAAAATGTTCGTAGAAAATGTTGCCGGCGTAGGGATGTAACACGACTTCTGTCAACCCTGATCTTATGAGCCGATCCACCCTATCCCTAATTTGCGACTTGCTCCCTGCAATCTCCAGATCCTTTATCATCTCGGGGTTGACCTTTGATAGCGCCAATTGCACATCTCCTGATTTCACGGCAGCATTGATGGATTGGCACTCCTGTTCGTAGCCGGCTTCGCGAAAGATGGGCTCGAAAAGGGGAACAGTCGCAACACTGACAACATGCGGCCTCATCGCTTGGTACGTCGTCAATTCATTAAACGGGAGCACTTCGTGCGAGCAGAGGATCTCAAAATCCTTCAGCGAACGGCCCACCCTCTCCGCCCCAATTCTTAGATTGGGAATCACTGTGTCTTCAATGTATTTTGGCGTCCAGAAGGTGCCCATCACTCCGTGCGCCACCTGCCCTGCCAGCTGAATCATTTTCGGACCGATGGCTGCCATGAAAATTTTGACCGGATAGGAACACGATGGCAATTGCAGATCGCGGACGGTAAAGTATTGCCCGTGGAACGTAACCTTCTCCCCAGAAAGCAGACCCCGAGAGATTTGGACGAACTCCAACATCTGAGAAAGTGGCTTGACAAACCGCTTGCCATACCAGTACTCTACGGAATTTCTCGTTTGGGTGCCAAGCCCAAGAACGAAACGACCTCCCGACAAATTGGAAAGTGTGACCGCGGCTAGCGATGCGATCATTGGTGGCCTCGCGAAGATACCTGTAACCATGGTTCCGAATTGAATTTTCTTTGTCGAATTGAAAATTCCTGCTATCGTAACGAAGGCATCGGTGAAGGAGTTTTCTGTCAACCACACGCGATTGATCCCCGCATTCTCAGACTCAATCAAAACAGCTCGCGCTTCGCCGAAGTTCAGTCCACTAACGTCGAAAGATATCCGAGACAGATTCAATGGTCAGTTAACTCTCCATGCCAAGCGCAAATATCAATTCTTTAGGTAGCGGTTAGCTCTCTCCGGCGTTTTTATTGAACCAGCTAACCGGACTTTTGGAGTTCCTCACAGGAACTAGCTCATTGACCTATAGTTTTCGGGCGAGTTCATGCCCCTCATAAACAGCTTCCTCTATACTTCGCGGAGCTTGGCAGTCGCCTATGAGATAGGATTTGAAGTCGCGACTCGCTTTGATTTCGCCCCATAGTGAGTTTTCTGGCAATGGCCAGGAAATAGAATATGTGGCATCCGACCTAACTTCAGCTTCCTTTCCTGAGAAGACATTGAAATAAACGGCAGAATCGGATTTGACTTCTTTGAGATAGCTGTCTGCCACAAATTTTACTCCTTTTGGAAGTAGTCTTTTACAGGCAGTGAGTCTCGTCCAAGGTTCGATGAACGGCCCCACGAGAGGATGGCGCGTCGCCAGCGTTATCTCCATCCCAGCGTCCACAAGTAATTCTGTCCAACCGAGCGCCTGAAAGTCACCGCGATCATCGTATATGACGGCATGTTTGCCCGTCATGCTTTGCCTGCCGAAAGACAGGATCTCAGTCAGGGGCTTGAGAAATTGTGTTCCCACTGGTGGAGAAAAGGCAGGAGAGAGAACTGTCTTGCCTGATTTAACACCAGTTGCGCAGACCACGACATCCGGGTGAATTCCTCCTATTTCCTCGGAGACCACGCGGTGGTTCAAAACCAGCTCAATTTTAAGGCGATCCACTTCTGATTTCCAGAAGGCAATAGCTCGCAGGACATCGCTCCGTCCGGGGAGGGATGCCATAAGATTGGTTTGGCCACCGATTCGATCGGTCTGTTCAAAGAGAGTCACGTGATGTCCCCTCATGCTAGCTATTCTGGCACACTCCAGACCGGCAGGTCCTGCTCCCACTATCAGGATTCTCTTTTTGTCTTTCGCTTCTTGAAGGGTTCCGATCCCCCATTCCTTCTCACGGCCAATCGTCGGGTTCAAAATGCAGCTAGTTGGGCGATTTGACAGTACGTGGACCAGGCATCCTTGGTTGCAGCCTATACAGGGAATAATTTCAGAGACCCGCCCATCGAAGGTCTTTCTTGCAAGCTCGGGATCTGCGATCATGGCGCGCATCATAACGACAAGATCGGCTTTTCCCGTTGAAACCACGTTTTCAGCAAAGTAGGGATCGACGATACGGCCGAGTGCGATTATCTTCAATCGCTGGGAAGTGACTTTTCTTATCCCTTCAGCCAGCGGCACGAATAGTCCCTGCGGATAGTACGCAGACGGGGTGTTCAGATCAGGATCAAAGCCTAGGTTGCCACCACCGACGCAGATGTAGTCGACAGATTTGTCTCTGTCGAGATGTTTTGCGATTTGTAGCATGTCATCCCCTGAGAGGCCGCCTTTCGTAAATTCATCTCCCGGGATCTTGATTCCCATTATTTTTTCGCCCTGGGTAACCTCGTAAACTACCGAGATTACCGAGTCCAGAAATCGAAGGCGATTACCCAAGGACCCACCGTACCCATCTTCCCTGCGATTTGTGAGCGGCGATAGAAACTGAACTGGCAAGGAACTCGAGTCGGATTTTATTTCGACTCCGTCAAAACCGGCTTTGATCACGTTCTCTGTTGTGAGTTTGTAATATTCTAACTCCTGTTCAATTTGTTCCTCATCCATCGATAAGGGAACGGTGTATCCGTCCGGGTCTACGGTCGTGGAGAGATTTGACGGCGCCATTGGCAGCTTTACGGACATTCCATAAGGATCAAATCCGTACTCCCGCGCCCCCGCGTGTTGCAGTTGTGCCACTGCCAGAGCGCCGTACTTATGTACTTTTTCTGTCATGAGCTTGAATCCAACTATGCACCTTGGATCGTAAGCATGAATGGATCTTGGCAGCGAATACTTGCTGGATGGCGATACCGCAAGTTCACCTGTAATAGTGAGGGCTAGACCTCCCTTCGCTTTCTCCGCGTGATAGTAAGCGAAGCGCTCGCCGGGGAGATTATTTTCAGCTAGAGCGGTAAAATTGGCGGAACTAACGATCCGATTCCTTAACGTCAGGGGCCCCACTTGAATGGGCGACGAAAGATTCGGGAAGTTCTTCTGGGGCACTACGTCTACTTCAGCTTCGGTCAAAAAGAGTACTTTGCGACCTTGCGGTTAGGCTCTCGATTAAAGTTAATTTCCCAAGTAACACTTGGTTATGTTTTACGGAGTACAGACGTAACGGAGGGAGTTGAAGTCGACGCTCATAAACGCCGCGCTGTACCACATGCCGCCTACACAAGTGTTCCACACCTCAGGACCATATCCACCACCAGTTTCGAAAAGATCGGTTGCCTGACCCAGCCAAATAACTGCAGCCTGCTGCTGAACATCGTGCGTTATCTGCGAGATCTCCTGTGCTCTGAGTGTGGTGTTCAACTGCGAATTGCTCTCGATCACCAGATTGTGAATAGTTTGGTTGTTGAAGTACGGGAATAGTCCCAGCTGAGCATCTATGAGATATTCGTACCCGCTGAAATCGGGGTAAAATGTCCAGTCGCTGTAGTAGAGATTGGGCGCGCCGGAATCATTCCCTAGAATTCCCCCGACAGAAGTGTAAGTGTCGTAGGTCAGTTGCTGAGCTTGGAGTGTAATGCCAATGTTCGCGAAATCCTCAACGAGAATCTGAGCGATCAAGTTGACGTACTCACTTTGCGGGTAGACAAAAGTTACTGTAGGAAGCCCCTTGCCGCCAGGATAGCCGGCTTCAGCGAGCAGCGCCTTAGCCTTCGATACGTTAATCGATGGAGGTGTCATTGAGCTGTTGTAGTAAGGAATATTGGTCGGCTCCGGTCCTACGACAGGAATTATGTATCCCTCGTACACCGTTGATTGGATCTGGCTCATGTTGATGGCATTTATCACAGCCTGCCGAACCAGAGTATTATTGAAGGGAGCCTTTTCCGCATTAATCAGAATGGACTCGATATCCCCGGACGGTCCGATGTTCGGAACATAAAGATTTTTGCTTGACTGCAGCACATTATTGATGTCGTTGAAAGTAATTACTGCTGCCTGAGCTTTATCAGTATCAAGATCCAGCGATCTTGTCAGCTCGTCCGTTTTGTAATTCAGTATGATCTTGGGGATAGCTCCTGGCGCGAGAATATAATTATTCGTCATATTCTGGGCCCAATAATTAGGATTCGAAACGAGGATCGTGTACTGGTTTGGAATGAAAATCTGCTCCACGTAAGGGCCATCGCCAACGGTACTCCCGTTGACCGCCATCCAGGGGTTCGGAGTGTTCACGATCACGCCGCCATGTTGTCCCACGACGTATGGATCCACGTATTCAAACGGAGGACCCATAACGAGTTCTAAAAATGCCGTGAAAGCGTATTCCAAATGAAACTGCACCACGCTCGAATTAAGCACGGTTACCGAGTCGCTCGCGTTGTCCATTATCTGCATCAAAGTGGTGTTGCCGTTAGGGCTATTCTGTGCGTTATCAAAAGAATTCAAATCGCCCGCGGTCACCCCAGAGGAGTTCAGGCAGAGTCCAAAAATAAAGTCGACCGGGGCATTCGTGATCAGGCCACGGTACACGTTGTACCACACGACATATGCGTTGAACGGGTCGCCGTTGCTGTAGTGGACATCCTGCCTCAAAACGAAGGTGTAGGTCATGCCGTCCGACGATTCATTCCATGACGTTGCCAAAACTGGAATGAATTGAGTGTAGCTCCCTTTCGCATAGAAGATCAAGGGCATATTGACATTCATATTGATCTCAACTCCATTACTTGAAAATGCGCTCGACGGATCCAAAGTGTCCGGATTGTTCGCCTCATCTATCACTATTTGGTTGGTGTTTGGTGCAACGGAAGAATTCGAAGTTGATGAAGTGGTGGACGTGGTAGAAGTGGAAACCGAAGTCGATGACGTTATGGGAGTCGTCGTTGAGGTCGTACTGGTTGGGGAACTCGTCGAGGTTCTAGTTAGGGCAAATACCCCAGCGCCCACGATTATTATTATGACAACAATAGCAACAATTACGATTGTCCTAGAAACACCCTTACGAATCTTCTGCATTAAGACTCCCCTCACGATCAGTTGGATATTAATGGATTTCTAGGTATTTGCCTTCAACTCAATGCTGTCTTCTTTTTTAATTCTGGGTTTATTCGTTCTCCAATTGTACCATTTGGGAAAGGTCTTCGGCCTGATTCCAGTACTGTAGATCTCTATTTCTAATGGCCCGACGATCATTTTCTCGGGCATCGAATTGGGATAGCTACCATCTCCGAGAGGGCAGGCCGACACGGCCGCCAAGAGATCCAATTCCGCGAAAAACTCCGCGTAATCACCCCTTACGCAGTCTGATTTAGACACTGACACTTGGCCATCATTCGGATTAATTTCTACCTTCATGTGGACATTCAAATTGTCGTGAAGATTCTCCTCTTTAAGGCCGAAAGGGGCGATCGCGTTCAATCCATTGATGTGGCAAGAGTTCAGCCCTTTGATTCCCGAGTGCAGCTCCCACAGCTCGGAGGTGCAGTGAGAACCAAACGAGATAATGTGCGGAAACCCGCCCCTAGATCTTACCGTCTCTTCCATAAAGGTGGCCATGGGCCGAAACCAGGGCATGTTCGACCACAATCTGCCATACTGTTTCAGATACACCCCTTCCAGCACCATGGTATAGTTGGACCAAAAATGCTCCTTCGGATTTTTTCGATTAAAGAGCCACAGATCGCAAATCTGAGGACCCTCTGTTTCCACTATTCGGAAGATCTCCCCTGCCTTAACTACGAAGGCTTTCCCGGATCGGGGCCCGATCGCGATGCTCCTCTTTAGTTTGAATCCCGGTCGCCCCCGGTTCAGATCCTCGTAAAACTCTCGATCGAAGTTCGCATGATCAAGGTTCTCTTGGACGTTCCAGTGGTTGGTAGTCACGTTTTGAAATCTCACTCGCTTTTTTTACGTAAATGGAAAACGTGAAATTGATTCATTATGTAAGGCTGCTTGGTACATGTCAGAAATCAAACGACAATTCCCGATGTTGAAAGGAATCACTTATCTTAACAGCTCCCTCGCCGGTATCCCCCATCTATCCGTAACAAACGCGATGAAAAGATCTATTGATGACTGGTCGCGGCTAGGTTTGCATTGGCACGATTCGATGGATGACATCCTTGCAATCAAGGGAAAATTTGCGAAATTGATTGGGGTGGATGCACACGAGATCGCCATCATTCCGAGCGTCAGCGCGGGACTCGTGGCAATCGCGTCTTCGTTGAATTTGAGTGGAGAGAGAAGTAATGCAGTAGTTAGTTCCCTGAACTTTGCTGTGAACAAAGTCATCTGGCAGGGGATGGAGGGGCGAGGTCTTTTGAGGGACGTACGCTTGCTGGAAAAAGAGAACGGAGAAATTCCTATCGAGAGCTACGAGAAGTCTATTGATGATCACACGGCAGTAGTTGCAGTCGATTACGTTTCCGGATTCAACGGGTACGTCGAAAGAGTGAAAGAAATATCGGAGATCGCCCAGAGCCACGGTGCGATCCTCGTCGTGGATGCCTTTCATGCGGCCGGTGCCCTTCCTGTGGATGCAAGAAAGCTTGGGATCGACGTTCTGCTCTGCGGATTCAGCAAATGGATGTGCGGCCCACCTGGTGCGGCCTGCCTCTACGTCAACAGAAGACTCTTGGGAAAACTCGAACCTTCATACCTTGGCTGGCAGGGCATCAAGGGAAATATTATTGAAAGGAAACTCGCCGGCAAAGATCTTTTCCGCACTCCCTTCCAGTATCCAAAGCCCTCATCCTCTGCAGCGAGATTTGAATGGGGCTCGTGGTCACCCGTCGTACTAAAGGGAGTCCGGGAAGCCATAGGATTTGTTCTGGAATCGGACCAGTCTTTGAGATACTCCACCATCCTAAAGCGAAAGAAAGAACTGGTGGAAGGTCTGGAGGAACTCGGCTTTGATATTGTTACTCCTGAAGACAGCGCAACGCAGGGCGGGGGCATAGTCGCGTTCCAAATTAAAAATGAGAAGGCATTTGCCAGCCAACTAGCCGCAAAGAACGTAATAATTGCAGCCAATTTCGGACGAGTTGTGGTCTCTCCTCACTTCTACAATTCCCGAGAAGACGTCGATCGATTTCTCGAACTCGCAAGGGCGTTCAGGCCCAAGTGAATCTTTTCGCATGGAACCTTCGAGTCAGCACAAACCATCAGGGATTAGAGATCCCAACCGTTTTTTGAGTTTCGACGGCACCTCAATCTATTACGAAGAGTTTGGCTCAGGTAAGCCCATCGTCCTCGTTCATGGTTGGACTGGAAGCCATAGTCTCTGGGAGAGAACCGTCCACGATCTCGCTCCGAAGTTTCGTACGGTGACCTTGGACAACCGGGGCCACGGCGATTCGGGAAAACCCAACACCAATTATGATTTCGATGAATTTTCCTCCGATCTGAAAGAACTATTGGAGCAGCTCGAATTGGATAATGTGTTTTTAGTGGGCTGGTCCATGGGCGTCTCTATTTGTCTGAGATATTTTGAGAGGTTCGGGGCGCACAGGGTATCAAGGCTGGCTCTCATTAACGGCCCAATACGCCTAGTTTCGACTCCTGACTTTCCATATGCCATGACCCTCGACTATCTGGACAAGCTCTTCGAAGAAAGGATCGACAACCGGGCGATGCGGGAAAGGGAGTTCGCAAAGCTGGGGTTCCATAAACCGCACCCGGAAGCTGCGGAATGGATCTCTTCGATCCACATGAAGACTCCAATGATGGTAGCCATGAAGTGCGTGCGCCACCAGCTGGATCTAGACATGCGCGAAGTACTGAAGAAAATAAACGTCCCAACACTCGTGTGCTATGGAAGACACGATCCGTTCTATCCCGTGGAGCTGGGGGACTACATTTGCAAACGGATCCCACACTCAAGGCTGGAGATTTTTGAGGAAAGCGGGCACTATCCTTTCTTGGAGGAGAGCGGCAAATTCAGCAAAGTGCTCGAGAAGTTCGCTGGTAATCCTGATCTCTAGTTAATCGTTACTTCGATCGGTTTTTTACCGTAGGAACTAATGGCACATGATGAGACGATGACGGAGCAATCCATCTCTGCTTTGAGGGTCACAAAATCACCCGCTCTGCTTATGGGCGGGTCCACTCTCGCTTTGTAGCCTTCCATTATGGTATTCTGGAAGATATTGAAGGGATATGGCAAAAGGGATGGATCTATTCCAAGTTTCTCCATTTCCGACGCCAGGTGCTCTTCGCAACCGTCTCGGTCTCCGTCAGCGAGATAATCCCTCAGTATTTTCCTGTTGCACGGAGGATGCATAATGTCGTGCCGTCCGCACGTATCCTCGATGATGGTCAACATCTTGTTTTGCTTTGTAGAGTAAAGGGAAGAGCCTTTGCTCAGGGAAAGCGTTTGTCCGTTGAACACCATCGTCTGACTTTGCGAGAGTCTTTCCCGAGGATCTTCCAGATTGAATACGATGAAGTCGGCTACCTGCCCGCCCTTCAGGTCGATCACTTTGATCTCCTGCCCTCTTCTCAGCGGGGAAAACGCTCTTGCAGTGCAGGGATCGACTATGAAGCTAGCCATGACTTGCTCCGATGCCTCATCCAAATCATTTCGGCATTTTGCATTTTCTCTGAAAGCGTCAGTTCGATTCTCGGATTTGCTGGTCGAACAAATCCCGAGCGTACTAATCGCTCATCCCATGGCATGCTCGCTTTCAGGAGGGGGCAGATTCCTTTCCGTCTCCTTGACCGATTCGGCAAAGATAGCGAGACTCTTGTCGATTAATTCCTTCGTGATGGTAAGCGGGGGCACGAATCGGATGCAGTTCCCGTAGTGGCCCATCTTCAGTACAACCAAGCCGCGCCTGAAGCACTCGGCCTGGACCTTGCTCGCGATCTCCGGACCCGGTTCTTTGCTCTGCTTGTTTCTCACGAATTCGATGCCAATCATGAACCCCCTGCCCCTGACATCTCCGATGGTACTTGACTCCTTCATCAAGTCAGTGAGGAATTTCTTGATTTCCTCGCCGAGGACTTGCGCTCGCTCCACCACGCCTGAATTTTGGAGAAAGTCGAGGACTTCGACGCCTGCGGCGGTGGCCACGGCGTTTCCCCGGTAAGTGCCGAGATGGAAAGCGTCCGGCAGCTTGTCGTCATACTCCTTTGTGAGAATGAGGGCAGCTAGCGGGATGCCCGCTGCGATGGATTTGGAGATCGCCATCATGTCCGGAGTCACTCCCGACCACTCGGAGGACCACATCTTGCCCGTGCGTCCAAAGCCGGCCTGCACCTCGTCGAAAATCAAATCCAAGTCGTACTTGTCCGCGATCCTTCGCAATCCTTGGAGGAACTCGTCGGGAGGTACGATGTATCCGCCTTCCCCCTGAACCGGCTCCACTTGAATCGCGGCAGGCTCAAAAAGTCCGGAATAAGGATCTTCGAAGAGATGCTCCACGTATCGCAAGCACTCGTATGCGCAGTCTCCATAGGTTTTCCCCCAGGGGCATCTGTAGCAGTAAGCGTAGGGCGCCCTAACTACCCCAGCCATGAACGGACTTATCCCGCGCTGCAGCGGGGCCACCGACGACATCGCAAGTGCTGCGGTGTGCATGCCGTGGTACGCACCTTCAAAAGCGAGAATGGTTTGCTTGTTTTTGATGAACCTTGATACCTTGGCCGCAGCCTCGTTCGCGTCGCTACCGGTTATGGAAAAAATGACCTTCGCGCGATCGCGCAGGCCCTCGGGGAGCAGCGGAATCAGCGTTTCGAGAAATCTCGCACGGCCCTCCGTCGGCACATCGAGCCCGTGAGTGAGCTTTCTTGCCTGCTCCACTATGGCTTCGGTGACCCTGGGGTTCGAGTACCCCACGTTGATCACTCCGGCGCCTGCGCTCCAGTCAATGAACAGGTTGCCGTCCGCGTCTTTCAAGGTTGCGCCCATTCCGGACTCCCACGCGGTCGGGAAATACTTCATGTACTTCACGGTGTGAGTTTCGTATTTCTGCTGGATTTCCCTGATCGCGGTCGCTTTGGGCCCGGGAGGGGTGATCCTAACGTTGGGCGCCCCGGGGTAATTTAGGGCAGCCAGCTCCTCTTCGGTCAATGCACCTTTTGGCGAAGTAGTCGTCACAATTTCCATATTTGGAGAGAAATTTACGCTTCATTATATCTATTTTTGCAAAGCCCGTGCAAGCTAAATTGGAACCTTATATCTCACTCCATTTGTATTGTCTTGGTTTGGAGAAATACCCTATTTCCCCTCTGGCCCATAAGACGATCCACGTATGATCTAAAATCTGCGATTGGCTGCGATCGGCTTAACAAACTCTTGCGTTCTCTCAAAAGGCTTAATACACAGGATTTTGCGCGCTTTGATGTTGTCTCAAGTAGGCAAGGATAAGGACAAGCCGGTACTCTTTACGAGAAACTCCACGGGCCTAGTAAAGTCTGTCTCAGCGATCGATGTTCTAATCTATACACTTTCGTGCGCGGGGCCGATCGTCCTGATAGCGCTAGGTGTTACGGAGCTTCCATCCATATACGAAGGGGTTAATCTTCCTCTGGTTTTCGGCCTCTCCCTGATCTTGTTGGTCACCCTGGCATACAACACCATTTGCCTTTCTTCTACGCTTCCAAGGGCGGGAGGGGATTACGTGTTTGGCTCGAGAATAGTCAATCCAGTATGGGGGATGATCCCGTCCTTCATGGTAGAGTTTTCCTTCGTGGTGGGAATAGCCTCCCTATCGCTCGTCGGGCTAGAAGCCTTCATTGGACCCGCCATCCTCACCTCCTATCCGCAGTTCGCCGGGACCGTATCCACCTGGATCTACGGCGCCCCCATCAATGTTGCAGCTTTGGGTCTGCTCATTATCTTGGTAATTTTCGGCTTTGCGATCATCGGAACAAGGAAATGGTTCTGGTTTGTCAAAGCGCTTGCGATCTACGCCCTCATCATGACGCTAGTGTTCTTTGGGTATCTCCTTACCGCAAACCATCAGGCAATCATGAACAACTACAACGCTCAGGCGATAACGCCGCTGACCTATTCTGCCGTGGTTACGAATGCCACCGCCTCCGGGTGGCCTCAGTCCGTTCCTGGTACGACTCTGGCGACCGCGGGCGCGATGATCTTCCTCTTCTTCTTCATGGCGGCGCCCATATCTGCGTACTTTGCCGGCGAGATCAAAAACACTCAGCGTAGCATGACCGTTGGATTGATGGGCGGGACCATAATGGCATGGGTGATCGCTGCAATTGGAATTCTTGGGTTCCTGGCGGTTTTCGGATACACGTTCATGTCGGACTTCGGCTTTCTCGGATCCCTGAATCCCTCTACGGCCTCACTGGGAGTTTTCACCTTCAATACGCTGCTACTGGCGCTGGTCAAAAATCCGAATATCACCTTCCTGATCGGGATGGGTTTTGGACTCGCGTTCATAGCGTTCCTTTCAGTAACCCTGCTTCCCGCGAGCAGGATTCTCTTTGCGTGGAGCTTTGACAGATTAATTCCTGAACGCTTCTCCTCCGTATCCAGCAGGACGCAAACTCCGGTCTTTTCCCTCGCGTTCGTGGGAATTCTCACGGGAATCGTTACCGTAATAGACGCGTATTACTCGGCTGCCTTGGGAGAGGTGCTGGCCACGACGCTGATCGTCGCGATCGCCTTCATGCCAAACGGGTTTACTGCTGCCCTTTTGCCGTTCCGGAAAAAAGACATCTACAATCTGGCTCCTCCGATCGCGAAAAAGAAGGTCGCCGGCTTTCCGCTGATTACCATCACCGGGCTCATACAGGGCGTGGGCCTCGTCATCATCATCCTTCTTACCTTTCTGGAACCCGCAGCGGCGGGAACTAGCACCGGCCAGATCTCCATCGGGGCGATTGCGGTGGTGTTGTTTGGATTGATTGCCTCCATTCTGTTCTACCCGATCTCTAGGGCGATCAGAAAAAGCCAGGGACTGGATCTCAGTCTCGTCTTTAACGAGATCCCTCCAGAGTAAAGCCGCATTACAATTCCCAGTCACTCGCTGCTGTCTATAGTCAAACTGCATTCTTCTCACTTCCGTGTACTGTCGGGTTTAGCTGCTGACAAATTTTAAACGCGGAAGATCTTGAGTGTGCATTTTGTGGGCGAGTCGGAGAAATCGGAGGAGCGACGGTTCTGGAATCCTGCTCTCGAAACATTGCCCTTGGGTTCTCTGAAAGAGCTGGAGCTGAAGCTGCTTAAAGCCCAGCTGGACTACGTTAGAAGATCTCCATTTTACCACGAGAAACTGAAAGAGAGTTTTCAAGGAACGGCGAGTCTTTCCAATCTCAAGGATCTTGAGAAGCTTCCCTTTACGATCAAGCACGAGCTCAGAGAAAGCCAAAAGGCAGCTCCCCCCTTTGGCCGGCACCAAGCTTGCAGCAGGAGTGAGATAAAACGGATTTACATGACCAGCGGCACCACTGGCACCCCTACCTTCGTGGGGCTGACTAAAAGCGACCTCGTAGACTGGATCGAGTGCGCTAGCAGGTCGTACTGGGCTGCAGGGTTCCGGCCGCGCCACTGGGTGGTATCATCTCTAGGAGCGGGCCCTTTCATCGCCGGGACCACTCTAGAGGGATGGCGCAACATTGGGTGCTGCCTAGTGCCCGTCGGCCCGGGGAGGACGGAACGTATAGTGGACGCCTTCCGGGAGGGCAAGGCGGACTGCCTTTCCTCGACCCCCTCGTACGCTCTGTACCTTCTGGAGCACTGCGAAAAAGCTGGAATGGATCCGAAGGTGCTGGGAGTCAAGAAAATGCAGTTTGGCGGCGAACCGGGCTGGCAGGAAGGGATGCGGTCGAAAATTGAAAGTGCCTTTGATTGCGTGGCCACGGAAAGTCTCGGGATGGGAGACATCAGCGTGGATTTTTGGGGGGAGTGCGAGAAACAAAACGGGATGCACTTTTGCGGACAAGGCATCATCTACCCGGAACTCGTGGATCCGGACTCTCTTGAAAGCTTAGAGTGGTCGGAAGGAGCAGTTGGCGAGCTGGTGTACACGCATCTCAAGCGGCGCTGCGAGCCTCTGGTGAGATTCAGGAGTCGGGATATTATCAAAGTCACCGGCATTGGGTGTACCTGTGGGAGGCCCACTCCCATGATCCGCGTTCTGGGCAGGTCTGATGACATGTTCAAGGTAAAGGCGGTTACGGTGTTTCCTTCGAGCGTTAAGGAAGTGGTGGGAGAGTTCCTCCCAAGAGTCAGCGGAGAAATTGAAATCCTCCTCACGCATCCTGCGACTCAAACGAAAGCTCCGGTTCCCATCAACGTCGAATGTGGGCGCGATCCTGGCGATAATACTGAATTAAAAAACTCGATAGAGGACGCGATTCACAGGAAACTTCTATTTAGGGCAGAAGTGAGCCTCGTGGATTTTGGTAGTCTGTCGAGATCGGAATACAAATCTAGATTGGTGCGTTTCGTTAGCTGAATTAAC
>JASHPQ010000160.1 GCA_030037995.1 Nitrososphaerales archaeon
GATCACCTCTCCAAGATGGGCGTGAAACTGGATCTTTCGGTGGTTTGCCCACCGATCAAGGGCTTCTCAGAAAAACCGCCGAAGGCCTTTAACATAAAGCTCGATCCGGAAACCATCAAAAAGATCCGGACATTTGATGCGGAGAAAAGTCCATCTTCGGATGCGTCCGGGACAACAAGCTAAATAACCATCTCCGCGCATTCTATTTTTGTACCAAAAAGAGGAGTGCCTTAAATGAAACGCAAAATGTTGGACATACTTGCTTGCCCCATCGACAAGCACTATCCCTTGGAGCTGTTCGAGATTAATACCGAAGATGAGGTGATTGTCGACGGCGCCATGTTCTGTACTCAATGCGGGAGATTCTATCCTATTATCGACGAGATTCCCGTAATGCTGCCCGACGATTTGAGGAAGAAGAGCGAGGACATCGACTTCCTGACGAAATTCCGGGAGAAGCTTCCCGAGAAGATTGTGAGGCAGGGCAAGCCGGTTCACGTGGAATAATTTCCGTTTCTCTTTCAAGCATCTGTGCTTATCGAATGCAACGCAAGTCCCGAGCTACTTCTAGAAAAGCTCCCCGAAAAGTTCCCAATCTCATTTCCGCCAAAGCAAAGCTCGGAGAGAACGTCCGGGTCTGGAATTTCGCGTACGTCGGCGGGAACACCGTAATCGGGGACAATACGAAAATTGGATCTCTCGCCCACGTCGACTACAACGTTGTCATTGGCAAAAACTGCAAGATCGAGGGACTCGCTTACATTGCCCCGCTTTCGAGGATCGGGGACAACGTATTCATCGGTCCCGCGGCGGTTCTTACAAACGACCCCTATCCCCTCTCCGAAAAGATGATCGGTGTAAAAGTGGAGGATGGTGCGATCATCTGCGCTAGGGCGGTCGTGAAGGCGGGCGTCACGGTGGGGAAAAACAGTGTCGTCGGGATGGGCGCGGTCGTGACGAAAGATGTGCCTCCGGAAACCGTGGTGGTGGGAGTCCCTGCCAAACCCGTTTATTCAAGGGAGGAGTACGAGAAAAAACGACTCGCCTGGAATCAGTAGGCCTCAGCTACTTACTTTTTTCTCGAGCTTGAGCTGAGTTTTGACCATCACGTTTCGCATTTCGTCGAAAAGAAGCAGCCATATCAGAACGAGGATCGTCGCAAGGACTCCCTTTACGATTCCGTCCAGGAATGAGTGAAAAATAGTCAGCGGCACGATGTACTCGAAGATGAGTACCGTTCCTACGAGTACGAGCAGCCAGGCTGCCGTGAAAATTCCAATGAGCGTGATAACGGGATTCCTTTCACCGTGCAAGTGTAATCACCCAAGTCAGTATCGCGGTAATGCACGCGAGGAAGGAAGTGTACGCGCAGAGGATTAGAATTTCCCTTCCGATCTCTTTCTCGGATTTGGCTTTTGTCCCGACCAGGAGGCGCATCAGAGTAACCGGTGCATCCGGCTCGCCGGTGGCAATCATCGTGTTATCAGGCAGGATCCGCACGGGCTGCGATTTGATCTGCCGATGCTCCACCAAGCGCCTCATGCTGGAAAGAAAGAAAAACGAGTTCATTATCGCTGGAAGAATCGCGATTACTGCGACAACCTCGGCCCCGCTGATTATGGCAATGGTGCCATAGGCAGCGCCCAGTGCCATTGCCCCAGAGTCCCCGGGGAAGATCTTCGACGGGTACTTGTGGAAATAGTAAAAGGCAATGGTGGCCGCTACGAAGGGAACGAAAGCGGCCATAACGTCCGGGTTTTCCTTTCCCACCAGATAGCGAAGGATAATCGCGAATCCGAGTGGGATCGAGGCGATCAAAATCGTCCCCGTCACTACTCCGTTCAACACGTCAATAGTGTTGACCGTGTTGGTTACTATCGGAATGGAAACGATGATCAGCAGGATGATGATCACCGGAACGTTCGTCGGGACGCTGAAAAGCGGCAAGTACAGATGGTGGGAGTAGACCACCGCGTTGGGAACTAGATATTGCAAGGCAACGAGCGGCAGGCCCCCGATCAAAAGGAGAGCGGGCTTTGCGACGCCTCCGAGCGTCTTTAGATCATCCACAACCCCGATGATCCCGCAGAGCAGCGTTACTAAGGCCAGCCCTAAAACCGCATAGCTTCCGGTGAAAGCGAAAAGGAGGAGCTCAGAAAAAACGATTGCAGCGATTATCGCCGGGCCTCCGGGACGGGGAATCTGGGGCCGAGCTTCTTTGTGGTAGTCCATTACAGTCATGTTCTTCTTCGGCAGATAGCCGATTAGATACTTGGTCCCAACTAGGCATATGAGAAAAGAGAGAAGCGAAGCAACGACGCAGAAGAGAACGAGACCCGTACTGAGCAATGCGAATTTCTAAATGTCCCTGTTCCGGACATTGTCGCAAATTAATTTTTAAAATGCTATCCCAGAGCAGCTAATCAGTTTAAATATTATCATCCCAGAGAGATTTAGTCGTTAACACGAATTGAGAATTGCTGATCTAAAGGGCGAACAAAGCAGGGTAGACGTTGAAGGAGAGATAATCGAAAAGGGAGATGTGAGATCGGTTAATCTGCGCGCCGGTGGCTCTTCCACGGTTGCGGACGCGACGATAAAGGACGATAGCGGTACGATAAAGCTGTCTCTGTGGGGAGACCAGATCAACATGGTCGATGTGGGCGACAAGGTGAGGGTTGAAAACGGATACACGAAGGCTTTCCGCGGGGAAATCCAGCTGAACATCGGCCGGTACGGAAAGCTAAACAAAGTATAAGACTCGTGAAGTCCCTCCCCGATTTTGTTCTGGGGGCCTAAAGCTTCGGATCGGTAGAGACGACGGGGCTCCATTATTGTAAAAGCAACTATTGGGACGTTCTGTCCCAATTGCTGCTAAACCTGCAGGAAACATGCAATGTGGATTGATAATCTGCGCTTTGCGCGACAGAATACTGTCAAGCTCTTCTTCTCGCTGTAACCTTTCTCCAGAATTCTTAAAGCCAAAACCATTGAGATCACCCAGCGACCTCAAATGGTAAAGAAATACACTCTTCCGGATCTTCCTTACAAGTACGACGCATTAGAGCCCTATATCTCGAAGGAGATAATGACACTTCACCACGACAAACATCACCTCGCCTACGTGAATGGAGCGAACGCCGCCCTAGACAAGCTTGATCAGGGAAGGAAAAACAACTGGCAGGGAGTAGATCTGAAAGCCGTAGAGCGTGACCTCAGCTTCAACCTAGCAGGACACGTGCTGCACTCGATCTTTTGGCCCAACATGAAGCAGGGTGGTGGCGGCAAGCCGGGAGGCCGGCTGGCGGACAAGATCAACGAGGATTTTGGATCTTTTGACTCTTTCAAAGCGCAGCTGGGGGCAGCGGCGAAACAAGTAGAGGGTTCCGGCTGGGGAATGCTCGTCTACGATCCCATGAGCGACCAATTACTGACTCTGCAGGCGGAAAAGCACAACCTGCT
>JASHPQ010000161.1 GCA_030037995.1 Nitrososphaerales archaeon
GCCTTGTCCTCCTTACTCAGGACCTTCAACAAGTGAAGGCACGCAAGGAAGATCCCGGCACCGACAATCGTGTAGGGAACGATCGTCCACACCTTGCTTGAGAAAAATCTCGTCAGTCCCCAGATCACGAGAAAAGGGATCGTGGCAGATACCGACGCTGTTAAGTAAAACCTCCCGCTGTCCAGTTCTCTCAGAAAGTCCCTTGCAACATACCAGCCTGCCAACATCCCGATGATCGCCGATACTGACCTCGCGATGGCAGCTCCCACCAGCCCTAAATGCGGCACGAGGAAGACGGATAGCGCGAAAATGGTCGCAGCAGTTATGGCGCTGATCTCGAACACCTGAAGCGTATTCCCCTTTGCTTGTAGGATGGAATAGATTACGAATTGCACCGCGAAGAAAACGTAGAACAGAGCTATAATCTGGAGCGGCTCGGAACCGCTCTCGTACCTCAGGCCTCCGGAGAAAAGCTCCAGAAGCTGGGGTGCTAGCGCCACCACCAGAAAAGAAGCGGGGAGTACGGATAGTATTACGAACCTGATAGCTAGCCTCATCCCGTTTGAGATCTTAGAAGGCGTTCTAATTCGAAAAGAGGCTTCGGGGAGAAGTGCGGTGACCAGCGGCGTGATGAGCACAAAATTCAGCACGTTGGAGATGGTGACAGCGGTGTTGTAGATCCCCAGCGACGCGGGGTTAAGATCTCCTCCGACCACGACGAGGTCCACGTTAGCCGCCAAGACGGAGAACACTCCTGCGATCCCGAGCGGTGCGCAGTATTTCAGAAGCTCCCGGTATCTCAGCGACTCTTCAGGTAAGCTCCTGTTTTCTAAACCAACCTCCGTCGAAAGAGTTGCGAGTAGAACGGCGGCCGACCAAAGAATTAGCATCACAAAATAGATGATCCACGCGTAGAAGGAGACGAAGAGATTGTGGCTGAGCTCGAGGCCCACGATAATCAAAACAACCATCACCACCCGGGCCACGAAGAGCATTGCGGCGAGTGAAGTGTACTTCTTGAGTCCCTGGACTGCGCCCTGAATCACTGAGCTCATCGAGCTGGTGAATAGCCAAAGGCCTCCGACGATGAAGGCATCGGACCACGTAGTACTTTTCGTGAAATACAGGGACAGGGCTCTCGCGAGCAAGATGAACACTCCAGAAGCCACCAGGCTCGTCAAGAGCGACAGCGCGAGGATCTTCCTTGCCCTAGATCTTAGTTCCTCATTCTCTTGAACTTCCGCAAGGTATTTCGCGGCGGCGTACTGGAGACCCATGGGTGCGATGACTGCCGCGATCCCAACGGTGACTGACAAAGCGCTGTAAATACCGTAGTCTACGTTGGGAAGGAGCCGCAGCAGCACAGCGAGGAACACGAAGCCAAGGGCGCTTGTAGCGAGGTTCTGGATCGTAAGGGAGCTGATGCCCCGAGCGATGTGACGGCTCTGATCTTTGTTTTTCGCTTCTTCCTGATCAGGATTAGATAACTGGCTCAAAGCCGCATCATCTTCCTCCTTCAAGGTCAAAGACGAACGGCACCTCCATGGGAACGAAAATCAGAGAGTTGCGCCGGCCACTGTGAAGACCAAGAAGGAAAGCAGGAGCACACAGGAAAGGATTATGGAACTCCTCAAGAGAGGGCGGGTTCCAGCGATCCGGTCTCCGGCCAAGACGTAGCCTACCAGAGTTAGGGCACCGACCGTCGTGGTCACTGTAAACAGGTCGATCCCGTGTTTGAGATCCTCCAGCGCAGGAAAGATGTTGTACTTCGCGCTGCCGAACAGCATGTAGCCCGAGCCCTGCGTAAAGGACAGAGTCAGGAAGGCCACCATGGCCCCGAATACCAGCATGTAGATCCCGACTGAGTACTTTTCAGAAACAAGCGCGTAGACAAACCCTAGTGGCAATATGAAGACCCACCACTGCGGCTGCTGGGCTGAGAAGATCATGAAGAATACGAATGCCACGAGGGTGTAAGAGATCAGGCTCTGAAGATCAAATTTCCGGCGGGCGATAAACACAATCGCCAGGCCTCCAAGGAGGAAGACGAGCGGGTGCAAGGCGGCCACCTGGGGGAAGTTCGAAATCACCGTGTAGGGTGTATGCGGTTGGGCCAGGAGCAAAACTGACGAAGCTCCGACGGCCGCGGCGGCGATCAGATAGATCAGGTGGAGCTCCGGTGGATAGACCGCGAGGAGTACGAGCGGGCAAAGGAGAAGAAGGATCGTGGTTACCTTCAGCGGTCTAGTGAAGAGTGACTTTAGCAGGAGAAAGGCGAGAGGAATCAATCCAACCAGTTCGATCATCGTGGAAATGGTGAACGCGATGGATGCCTTGAGATCCTGCATTGGGGACACTTCCTCGCCGTCGTCTCCCTTTTTGAACATGAAGACAAACCCCAGCACTATGAACGCGATGGTACTAGCTTCATATTGCCCCCAAACGGAGGAGACGTAGATTGAAAGCGGGTTCAGCAGGTAGAAGAACGCGAACAGCTTTCCGACCTTCCCCGGGTTAAATTTGATGATCAGGTAAGTGACGAAAAGGTCCGCCGTCATCGGAAATGCCTTGAGGAATATCGTCTCGAAGAAACCCGTTTGGTGGCCGAGGATGTAAAAGTCGTGCAATCCCAGCTTGAGGAGGAGCGCGTAAAACGAGTACGGGACCCAGTAGAGGAAGAACGTGAAGGGTAGGGTAGGGCCAAGTGATGTGCCGGCAGTTCCGAACTCAAACCATCCTCTAGCGGACGTCGCATAGACACTGATGTCGAAGGGTTGCGAAGTTACTGGCGCAAGAGCCAGTCGGCAGACGATCCCCACGAGAACCGCGAGGCCGACCTGCCAAGGCTTGAAATCGTCTTCGTCCTTCCTGAATCTGTTGTAGAGGAAAAACGCCAGCGTAAGTGGCGCGACGAAGAGGAAGAAGATCAGGTACCCGTACCAGAAGGATCCCTCGGATGCCAATGTAGCTGCAGTAATGGCAGGAGAGGATGAGTTTTGGGCCGGAGTGAAAACGAAATTAATGCTTTGAACTGTCACATTGCTCAAAGATCCGGTCTGTGCCACGATGGCAATGGTGTAGTCGTGGGTCGGCGGCAGAGAGTCGGGGAACACGATCGGGCTGCCCTTTGGATATAATGAGTAATCGTACGAAGCGATGGTGGAGCTGTAATGGTAGAGCGTGCCCGGGAGTGCGGAACTACCGTTCAACTGGTAGATTTCGTAGGCCGTACCCGCGGGAGCCGAGATCTGCAATCCCAGATCTATTTTGTTAAGATCCCAGGAGGAATTGCCCGCCGTTGGCAGCTCGTTAAACGTGAGATAGACTGAGTGATACGACTGGCCGCTCTGGTAGGCCATCAGCTTGTAATTGAGGAACTGCATGTTGTCCAAGACAAGGCTGAACGTCGTCGTGGCGTTGATGGGAGCCCGGTCCACGTAGATCTGAACCTGGGAGATGTTCTGGATTGGAGTTCCGATGTTTTGCTCCGCGAGATCTTCGATGTTGGCCTGAATATTCTCCAAGCTTCCGGTTCCGATCCGGTGATTCAGGATGTCAGAGTTATTCCATATTGGTACAGTATTTCCATCACTCGAAGTGAAAAATCGGATTCCGTAGCCAACTCCCTGGGTTACCTCGATCTGCATGAACAATATCGGGTACGCCTTAACATTCACAGACAGCTTCCTCGTGATCTGCGCGCTGGACGCGCTGGTGCTGGGCTCAAAAAAGCCCGAAAAGTTGACGACCGCCGGGGAGTTTACCTGATAGCTCGTGTCTGGTGAGGACCCGCCGGAAAGACTCCAGGCGGTAGGAGAATTGTCGTGAAACCCGATCGTGGCGTTCTGCGACTCTGCGTAAATCTTCGAGAGGTACTGCTGGCCGTTGACCACTTGGAGATTCTGGGGAGGAACCTGACCGGACAGGCCGATCGTGAGGAGTACTCCAATGATCAAGATGGTACAGACAATTTTCTTTCCTCGGGAGAGGCCGAGTATGCCTCCCTTAATCTCGGAAAGGTAACCCTTCAGTTCCAACGCTCTAACTCCTCCCATACCCGCATCGATTGATTTGCAGTGCTCAGGTCGTGGATGGATTCGAAAGCGCGGGAGCCCATTTCCACCGCCCGAGGAGGATTCTCTGCAAGGTCTCTTGCTCTCTGTTGCATCAACGGGACGTCCGTAGGATCGCACAGGTACGAGCTGTCCTCGTCCACCAGGAGCTCTTTCACGCCACTGCGCGTCGTCAAGATCGTCGCCTTCCTGTGGAGGGCGGCTTCTGCGGGGATGAACCCAAACCCCTCAAAAAGTGAAGGATGGATCAGAAAGCTCGCCCCGGAATAAAGACTGTGCATTATCGAGTCGTTAGATCCGTAAAAGATGTGGAGACTGATTCCCAACTTGGAAGCGAGCCGTTCGTACTCGTCCTTCAGGAGGCCCGACCCCACGATGGCGAGCGAGCACTCCTTTTTCAGCGGCTCCATTGCCCTGATTCCTGCCTGGAAATTCTTGTAGGGCACAAAGGCTCCGACCATCATCGCGTATGGGGCTTCGATCTCCAGCGGTATCGTCTCGGCCGAGAGTAGTCCACTCTCCACCGGCGGGTAGACCACGACCGAATCGCGACCGTAAATGTTCTTGATGTACCCCGCCTGGTACTCGCTGTTAGAGATGATCTTCCCATATCTCGCCACCGTCTGGAAATCGATTATCCGCAAGACTCTCTTTGAGATAGGAAAGAAAGTTATCCCAAGGCCCCCGAGCAGATTGCCATAGAAGGATTTTGTGGTCTTCTCGAAAGTGACGCTCACGTTTCTGTAATCATCGCCGTGAAGGAGGTCCGAGTAAGCCGGCTCGAAGATACTGCCGGAGTACCATGCTGTCTTTTTCCCCAGCGAACGGGCAATGCGAAATGCAAGCAGCGGCTCCACGTGGTGGTGTATGAGGATCCTGTCGTACTCCTCCAGATCTCTCACTAGCGTGAGAGACTCCGGCTCCCCCAAGCTTTGTGGGAGAGGCCTGAATGAGATCTTGTTCAACTCCTGGCGTGCCCAGAGATGCTTGTCCGTGAAATCGGCGAAAAGATCAACATCTTTGCCCGCTTCTTTGAAGCGGGAGTAGTGAACGAGGGCAGCGCGCTCCGCTCCTCCAAATCGTCCGAAGGCTTGAATCAGGATGGCTACTCTCATATAAGAGATCGATCACCGAGAAATTTCCGCCCGAGCACAAGCGAATCATCTTAGCAAACTTTCAACGGCGAAGGAACCTTCAGAGTGTTGTGGCAGTTAATTTTCAGACAGGTTGGATCGGAAAAACGTTCAAAATGTGCATTGATCGATTTCGAGATTTCTATCTTCAATAATATCGAGTTGGAACGGGAACAACATTGGCAATATCAACGAATCGTAACTGGGGTTTCCAGACATGGGGAAAAGCGTTCTCCCACATCGATCGCCCCAATTTCGTTATACTGGATAACGATGGCTTCTAAACAAGTGATAACAGGATGCGATCCATTTCGCATTTCGAAACAGAAGAATGGGATGTATAGTCTTCATACTGGCGGATGGACGAAAGAGAATGCTAATTTTCGAGAGCTGCGTTTTCTTTCCTTTTCGATTTTCGAAAATGATCAATGGGCATATTTGCCAATTTCCAGCAATGGAAACTTGACTCTTAAACAAATTATTCGTTCAAGCCTAAGTAGGATCAACAACATCTAGTAAAGGAAGAAGGAAGAAGAATTTTGGCTTTCAAACTAAATCTCACGCGGAAAGATATCGCACAAGGCAAGATGCTCTTCATCTTCGTGTGGGCACTCACGGCAGTCGCTGTCTTCGAGCGAAGCCTCAACGCAAGAACTGTTAATAGCGACAGAAAACGACTTATTCGCGAGTAATTTACCGATAAATCTGCGTTGCAACCATCAGCCTCTAGCCAGGCTGTACCAGTTTGAATCCACGTTCTCTATCTCCCTCTTGAGATCCCTCGCCTGATCTCGATCGAGTGACTGAATCAGTTTTTTCATGCTCGGTTTTCTACCGCCGAGGTAGATCCGAGCAAATTCCTCCTCGTCTTCGACCCTTTCCAGCGGAGTGACCAGTCGATGGTAGCTCCCGAACAGCTTTTCCGACTTTAGCGGATACGGTGGGAGACCATGCAGCACGATCCGGGCTCCTCTCCTGGCCTGCTTTTGGATCTTTCTGATGATGCCGAATCCAACGTAAATGACCGAATAGAAGATCGTGGCATCTCTGAAGGATATCCTGTCGATGTCATTCCAGAGAATTCTGATGTTTGTAGATCCGGACTTTTTTACGTCTCGCTTTGCGTGAAGATACCTGTAATAGTGGTTTTCAATTCCGATTGCCAGCTTCACCTTTGGGGCGATCCAAATGCAAGGGCCTCCGTAACCGCAACCCAGATCGAAAAATACATCTTTTTTCGATGGCTTGAGACAGCGGAGAACCCGTTCAAATTCTCTTTTGCTCGACGCCCTTGGATCCCCGCGCCACTTGGCTGCTCTTTCCAACTGACCAACGCCCCTTCTGATTAGGACGATTCGAATTTCATTATACCGAGACTCTTGAATAGAGGTAAGACAGATTCGACGTTCAATTTCTTAATAAGAAAAATCTTCGCCGATATGAGCCCGAGATTTGAATAGAATCCGAAGAAAAGCATGACGAAATCAGATACAACTACCAATCACGGACCTCCAGCTTCGGGGTTACGATTTCTCCAGTTTTATGATTTAACGACTGGCGAGGATTCCCCTCTGCTATGACGGTTTATCTGCTGGGCCTTGACGGCGCCTCCATAAATACGATCAAGGAAACGTTAGAGCGAACTCGTCTTCCGAATTTCGAAAGGCTGATCGAAAAGGGAGCCGCTGCAGACCTAAAGTCCGTGTATCCATACGTCACCGCTCCAGCCTGGACCACTATTTTCTCCGGGGTCAATCCGGGGAAGCACGGGATTTTCGAGATGTTTGAGGTGAGAGAAGAGAAGATCTTACCCTCCAACATGCGCGCCACGGACGTGCCGCTACTCTGGGACTACCTTTCTTGGGCAAACAAGAGAATTCTGGCCGTGGGCATCCCTTTCATCCATCCGGCCCCGAAGATCAACGGGGTTTTTGTCCCAGGCAGGTTTTCTCCCAGACTCTCCTGCTACCCAGAAGACACGGGCTCGAGGTTTGATCTGCAGGGATTCGATTACGACGACCTTTCGATGGAGGAAAAGACTGAAAAGATTCTCGTCGAGGGTTCGAAAAAGATCTCTATTAAGATTCTGAAAAACTTGGAAATGCGTGCGAAAACTATTTCGAAGATGATCGACGCGGAAAAATGGGACGTAGCGATAATAGTCGAGGGTCTTCCCGATGATCTGTTGCACCTGAGCTACGGAGACGATGCGATCGTCGATGAAATGTACCTCGCGCTGGACCGATTGCTCGGGCAGATTATGCGAAGGATGACTCCCGAGGATTCTCTCCTTGTGTTTTCGGACCACGGGTTTTGCAATGTAAAACGCGTCCTCTTCATGAACGAGTGGTTACTGCAGAAAAAATATACCTCACTAAACGAGACTGTGCTATCAAGGCTACTCCTGCGGCTAGGTCTTGACTGGGAATCGCTGAGCCAGGAGGGGTTCACGAGCAAGGTATTCCGTTTCACGCTCGAGCACTTTCCTTGGATGGCTACTAGGATAACGAATTCTCTTCGATCCGGAATGGTTGTCAATGAAAACCGGCAAATTACAGCCTCCAAGGTCAGCGCCTTCAGCATTAACGAACCGCTCGCCTGGCTCCGTATTTCCGAATATCAAGAAGGCAATGTGACTCAGGGTTCTCTGATCTTGGAGCTGGAGGAACTAAAAGAGAAGGGCCTCTTGAAGAACATATTTGAGACCGATAAGATCTACACGGGCAAATTCGTGAGATTTGCTCCTGGGAATATTTTGGTGGAAGCGCCGGATGGCTGGGCGGTGGACACGCTCAGGTGGAACCGAAGGAAATTAGCTGGAAAGCCTCTCTTCACAAAGAAAGGAGTTCACCGGCGCGAGGGACTGCTGCTCGTCTACGGCTGCAGCGTAAAGCTAGATTCACCGAGAGTGCACGACATAGTCCCCACGGTGCTCGACCTGATGAAGCTGCCGGTCCCCAGTAACGTGGATGGAAGGTCGCTTCTAGGAATGAAGCAGAAAGAGCCGGTTAAGCTGCTAAATGTAACCCAGCGCCTTTAGCCTAGAAGTGACCACTTCGGCATCTTCGCTGGATAGTTCCCCCTCCTCTGATTTTTTCCCGATATGAATGCTCAGGAGGTATGTGACGTAATCGTCAACTGAGGAGAAGCCACTTCCCTTTACTTGCTTTTCAAGATCCTCGTACAGAGCTCTCCCAATCTTCACGGCGATCTTACTGTTTTTTTCTTGCTCTTCCTGTTCCTGTTTCAAGGATAGAATATCTTCCCATTTCTTGTTATCTGGAATATCGCGGACTGAAAGTTCTGCGAGTAATAAGACGGTCTAATTTCGATCTAAATGTCTTGTGAATATTTATCGAGAATGGATCCAAAATACGAATTAGTTAGATACTAAGGAGATTGTGTTTTTCGAATATCGCGAGTTGTTGCCGGACCAATCCGCAACTGATCCGGCGACATAATCATTTGACGACAGCTCAGCCCGCCTAACTCTCTCGTAGTCATACTCACCACAAAAACGAGTAAGTTACCGGCAAAGAGCAGGTGGATGACGAAATCTATAGTCGATTACGCTAGAAAGGCTAGTACTTGTAAGTGTGACCTTTTCGAAAATATCCCGGAAACGCGATCTGTCTCTTCTATTGTCTCGGTTTTAGTTGCTGTCAAGAGTTTTCAAGGAAGGAAGTTTTCTCTTCTGATTAGCCTACTCGAGAAGAGATACATCAGAAAGGCCAATGCGGAAACTATTACTGCCAATATT
>JASHPQ010000162.1 GCA_030037995.1 Nitrososphaerales archaeon
TGCTCTAAATCAAAAAACAAATAATCGAATCCGACTTTTGACAACAACTCGGCGATGTCGTAAGAGGGAATCGTGACAATAAAACCTATCACGGTTTTATTTTGCTTCAGAAGTTCAAGGGTTTTGTTCTTTACGTGCATGGAAAGGAATCGACTTTAGTTAGACTATAAATGCTTCGCCCTGCAGTGAAGTTATTCCAACTCACATTGCATTTCCGCGAACTACATTCTCATTAGCCATCCTGTTCAACATCTCTTGCCGCACTTTACTGAAAAACTCGTTGTCGCAATTTTTTCTGGACTGATGTGGCTCCTAGATCAAATGGAGCTCCTTGCACCGTGAAACAATTTGTCCTCGCTCTTTCCAATCTAAGGAATTCTAAGAACTAATAGTTGAATTGCACTTTTTCATTTCTGGTCGGGATTTTGAGTAATTTTGTAGTGAGGACCTGCAATAATCTATTAAATATGAAGACGCAAACGCGTCCCAAGTTTTTCATTTTGGACGCGTCAATTCACATTTTCAGCAAGAATGTGTCTGAGCACTCCGAATGAATTCCTAGTGCAAGTAAACTAACCGGCATTGAGCAAAAAGATGAAATTAGGAACTTCTACATGGTTCTCGCCGTTAATTAATCTTGAATCGGCCTTGAAGCTCGCAAAGGTATGTGGTTACGCCGCAGTCGAGGTAGCAGCGACGAGGGAGAACTTGGATTTCAATCCCGAAGAATTGAGAGGGCTGTTAAGGCGACTCTCTTTGGACCTGTCCTGTCTGAGTTTAGGAGTCCCATTTTTTCGTGATCCATCCAAGCTAAATCTACACAGTCCAAGCTTGGAGACTAGACTCAAATCGCGTAACTATGTTTTCGAATCCATAGAATATGCTTCCAAAGCAGGTGGAAGGTTTGTTTACCTTTGCTCCATCGCTAAAGACTCGGGGCAGACATTCTCTGGTGCGAACATGCTTTTCAAGGAAAGCTTGGAGAAGTGTGTCCAATATGGCCAGAAATATGGAATACTAGTTGCATTGGAACCTTTTCCAGGGGGTTATTTTCCATCGTTTACAGATGCGTATCAACTCTCGTTAGATGTACCCGGCCTCGGGCTTGTGTACGATTTGGGCCACGAGGTTCTGTGCGGAAACCAAATATTTTTTCCAATAACGAATCCCGGGATGATCTTAGACGTGCACATTAACAACAATGATGGAATTAGCGACAAACATTGGATTCCAAGTAAAGGAACGATTCAGTCAATCGACTACCTTAAATTTTTTCAATATCTCTACGCGATCCACTATCGTGGATGTTTTACAATCGAGTTGGCAGAGGTTGACGAAAACGGTTCACAACTTTCAAGATCCGCAAAGTTCATCGATTCTCTTATTTCCGATTTGGAATTGACCTGACACTTTGCCACGCATAGTTCTCTCCGAGAACGATTCTAAATTCTTGCTTAACATTTTGTGTTAGAAAGTACGAACAACCGCTTGCTCTCTTGAACCAAACTACAATCTACAAACTAGAAAACCATTTGTCCATTCTGGTGGAGACTTGCTTCCATTTGATTAACTCGCGCATTTGAGTCCGCTAATCTTTATTTGCGTGGCTTAGTGGTTCTCCAAAAAGATAACTTTGACTATCAGTATCAACCTGACAGACAAGATTGCTTTAGTGACGGGCGCGGGCAGGGGTATTGGAAGAGCGATTGCGATCACCCTTGCGAAGGCAGGCGCTCATGTGTTGGTTAACGATCTGAAAGCGGAAAACTGCAAAGAAACGGTGGAATCAATCCAGAAACTTGGTAGGGAAGCTGTCATAGTCGAAGGCGACGTCTCCATGGAGGCGGAAGTTCGAGGAATGATCCAGAAGGGCATAGAGAGTTTTGGAAGGATCGATATTCTTGTCAATAATGCCGGTGTTGTAGGACGCAAGCCAATATTTGATACTGACGAAAAAGATTGGGATCAAATGATTGATGTTAATCTAAAGGGGACATTTCTCTGCTCCAAGTATGTAGCGGAAAGGATGAAAGAACAGGGAGTAAAAGGTAGAATAGTGAACATTTCATCAATCATGGGAGAGGTGGCGCTTCCCCCCAGGCCTGCTTATTGTGCTAGCAAGGGAGGAATTATCGCTCTAACTCGCGATCTAGCTGCTGAGTTAGCACAGTACGGCATAAACGTCAATTCTGTTGCACCTGGGTGGGTCGAGACTGACTTAACTTCTAGCTATTTTGCTCAGAAAAACGTGCATGATTATCTTATCGAGAGAATACCGCTGGGCAGATTTTGTTTACCGGAAGAGATTGCAAACGTGGTTTGTTTCATCGCGTCCGAATATGGAGAATACATTACCGGTCAAGCAATTTTCGTTGATGGCGGGTGGACCGCGATTTAAGTCATGTATTCGTGCTACAATCTCTGCATCCATAATTTAGAAGCTATGTAACAGCAATCGGAGTGATTGGAGACCCGGTCCCGCCCTTCACTAAAAGAGGTAAGCAGATGAAGAGGCATTCTTTGATCCTGTCCCGGTTCGCATCTTCAAGAAATAGATTCTCGATCAAGCGGATTCCATAGTTTACGATAAGCAACTGGTGAACACTGTCTACCTCCTCAGGATCTTCATCTGGACTTATCTCGACATTGTCAGTATCAAGACCAACGAGCCCCACCCTTTTCTGAATCAACCATCGAGCTGCGTTTTTTCCAATTCCTGGACATGGGCCGAGATACTTCGTGTTGTCCTTCATCCAATATTTACTCCAACCAGTACGGATGAGTACGGCATTGCCGGGCTGGATTTTCAGGTTCATTTGCTCTAAACACTCCACGATATCAGAGGGAGTGATAACATAGTTGGCTTCCAAGACGTTCTTTTCTTTCAGTCGGGCAATGTCGAGAAATATCCCTCTGGTAAAAATTTGAGGTGATTTTTCTATGCCTAGCTTTGTAGTACCGAAAGTTCCGGTGATTGAAGCAGCATCATGACCATTGTAGAGTTTTCCGTTTATCGAAATATGGTTTATACCGTCAATATGAGTGCCGGTGTGGTCGGCCATCGAAAATTTCATGTTCATCGCGCCGAGACGATTTTTCGCATTGAATAGCTTCAGCGTGTCACTGTGCCGCCTGTATGTGGAGTATTGAAATTCCCCATGGAACCAATGCTGAGGGATTCCGTATTCGAGAACATGACCGAGACAGTAAATCCTGCCTTTCTTGACAATGCTCGCAGCCTGAATGATAGTCGCGGCACTTATCTCATTTAGAGCGCCTATCTCATCGTTTTGCC
>JASHPQ010000163.1 GCA_030037995.1 Nitrososphaerales archaeon
GTTCCCGTCGATATCCCAGACTTTAGATCCGAGAGCTTTTTGAAAATAAATGGGAAAGGGGTCGCGGTACCTGAAGCCGGAGTGAACCCCGCCCGTAACTAGAAGCTTCGCAGCGTCAAATTCCTTCTCGGATTTTTCCAGCTTCACTGTCATCCGACCTCGTACTTTGCATTCCCCTCAATAAAGCCCATCCCATTCCGGACGTCCCTGCGAAACTGCTTCTCCCGTCGAAATTTGTCCTCGGCAGTTTGGAGCACCTCCTCCACTTTCTCGATTGGAATGATTACGATGCCGTCGAAATCCGCAAAGACGTAATCTCCGGGTCGAACTTTTACACCGCTGCACCGGATTGGAATATCGCACTCTGCGAACTCGGCACGCCCCTTGGCATCCACCGGCGAAAATCCCCTGCTCCAGATCGGAAACGGCGGCCTCACTTCCAAGATCTTCGGAACGTCGCGAATCGCTCCGTCAGTCACGAGACCCGCAACACCCCGGGATGCGGAGGCGTTCGTCATCAGTTCTCCCCAAAGCGCGACTCTCGTCTCACCACCAGTCTCGCAAATCAGGACGTCGCCGGGCTTTACGAGTTTCAAGGTATCGTCAATGATTTTGAGTCCGAAATCTTCGGTTATTTTCCTGTATTTTGGGAAGCTTTTCGACTTGAACGTGAAAGCCGGGCCCGCTAACTTGACCTCCGAGTTAATTGGTCTTAGCCCGGGATCGAGCACCTGATTGGGATAACCCTTATCGTCAAGAACGTCCGAGATTAAAGGCGTGTAAAGAGTCAGTAGCCGGCGAGCATAGTCCTGGCGATTAGACGGCGTCATAATGATCCTCTTCCTTCATGCTTCGCGATAATTACGTAAGAAGTTCTCGCAACCTTGACGCGACAATCTTCTCGTCCCCTTCGAGAAGGCATTGCGGATTGACGTAGAGACGCTCGTCCATAACATATGCGTAGATCGGTGGGTCGCCTTTCTTCAATTCTCTTTCGAGGTCTTCCGGAGTTATTCTACCCGATTTGATCTCGACCCGGGGGATTGTCATCGGCCTCGGATGATCCACGTTCGTGGGTATCACGTTCCGGACGGACACATCTTTGCAATTCGAGAGCGAGCTTACGATGTAATCCACTTTGTCGTTCCATATTTTTAGGCGGGCGGCCTGGTCTATCTGAACGTACTTCTTGACCGCTGCCACGAGACCGACTATTCCCTCCTTGCTGATCTTCATTGGCCGACCGATGTAGACTCTGGTAGTACCCGAGGGCGTCTGCTCGTAACTGTGCGGGCCCAGACTCGCGCACACGTCGATCAGTTCCTTCCGGCCGATCAACAAACCAGAGCTGTTCAGCGCACCGATGTCCTTCCCACCGGAAAATGTTACCAAGTCCGCACCCTCCTGATAGAACTTCGTGAGATTTTCAGCCGGCGGGTTCTCTGCGGCGGCGTCCGCAATGACCGGGATTCCCCTGTTGTGTGCGATTCGAACCACTTCCTTGAGAGGGAGAATGCCATTCTGCGGATCAAATACAAAATACACGACCGCTGCGGTCCGAGCGGTTATGGCTTTTTCCAGATCGGAGGCTGTCGTACCGGCCGCGCCCCCGACCTCCACTATTTTGGCTCCAGCAAGCTCCAAGTTGTAATCGTACATGTTTCTCTGCAGTTTCTGAACGATGACCTCGTTTTTCATTCCCTCTGCCCGAGGAAGCCGGCCCATTTTCTCCCGGTCACCGCGGGTCATGCACGCGGCCATCGAAAGGACCAGCCCCGCAGCTGCACCAGAAGTTACGAAAGCGGCTTCAACGCCTAAAAGTTTCGAGAGGTACTCCCCGGCTTTATGTTGCAGCTCGGGCACATCCAGGTAGATTTTCGAAGCCTCACGGATCGCAGAGAGGACCTCGTCATCGGGAACAGACCCGCCGAGTACAGTGAGAACGCCCGTCGCGTTTACTACACGCCTGACACCGAGTTCTTCTAGCACAAAAAAAGCGTTGAGCTCCGCGAAGTTATAAGTGATTTTGAGAGAACTGTAGTCAAAAAATTAAACTTATTTTTTGAAATTCGACTTCTTACCTAAATTAATAAGTAATCTTAAGACTCACGCCATGATACATGCGTCATCCGGGGCGTGCCATTTCAAGAACGGTTGCAGCTGTTATCGTCGTGATCATCGTAATAATTGGAATCGCTGGTGTTTATGCGACACTGTCTCATCCCGCTACAACGAGCTCTACAATATCAACCTCTACAGTACCGCCCAGTACGTCTATTTCCTCACTTGTAAGTACGTCTAGCGCGTCTTCTGCAACAAGCTCGAGCAGCTCCACAGCCTCATCTGGCACGCTAACAATCGATGATAGTGCCTTTCCCGGAGAAGGCGGAAACGTCCTGAACACCATTACCGGCCACACCGTGCCGGATTGGGGAGAGAGTGCTGTGTATCAGACGCTCGTTGTGTTGAACGTGACGGCAGAACAAAAATTCGGGCAGCAGCAGTACCTACCGGATCTTGCCGTGAACTGGACGGTTTCTCCCAATCAAACGGTCTACACGTTTAACCTGAGGCAGGGCGTGAAATTCTCTAATGGAGATCCCTTCAACTCTTACGCTGCTTGGGCCGAATTCTACTTTTGGTACTACATTTCGGCGAACGCGAGCAACTTCTGGTTGGGACTGCCGATTTTCAACACTACTGCCATCAACTACGGCCAGGCAACATTCTCGCTGATAAACCGGAGCGGCCTAGCCTCCCCGTCGCACCAACTCCTCTCGATCATGAGTAACCAAAGCTGGCCAGCATACGTCACGTCGCCCTCCACTATCGTGTTCAAGTTGAACTCGCCGTTCCCGTTCTTCCTTTCTACGCTGTTGAACACCGTGGGATGGATGTGGGATCCTTACTACTTCGCGCAGCATGAGGGGATCTCGACTCCAGGAGCTGTGGAGGCAGTAAGCTCCTTCTTCAACACAAACTCTGTCCCGGGGACAGGTCCGTACGTGGAAACAAGCATTCAAACGAATGCCTATATCATCTTCCATAAAAATCCAACCTACTGGGGCAGCAATCTGACTTCCGCCCAGATCGCTGCAAATCCCGTACTTGATCCTGGGCACTACAGTACGATCCTCGTTCAATACAAACCCGACGATGTGGCCCGCTATACAGATGTCACCTCCGGCGCGGTCCAAATGGCCGCGGTTCTCACATCGAATCTGGATCTGGTTCTAAATAATCCTACATACAAGATCGCCACGGAAAACTACTCCGCAACGGCGAACTTCCTGGTATTCAACACGCAGATCTTTCCCACAAATATTACGCTCGTTAGGCAGGCCATAGTGCACGCGATCAATTACAGCGCCATCATCCAAGAAGCGGTCGACGGATACGGACAGCAATTCGTGGGGCCCGAAACGCCTAACTACGGCAAGTACTACGATCCTGGTAACCTTCCGCCGTACTCCTTCAACCTGACGCTCGCCAGCAACGATCTCGCAAAGGCCGGCTA
>JASHPQ010000164.1 GCA_030037995.1 Nitrososphaerales archaeon
CGTGAGTTGCTCCACACCGGGGGAAGTAAGCGAGAGTACCTGAACGTCTATTCCAGCAGAGTCCATTGCAGCGATCCGTCCTTCTCCTATGTCTGTCAAATGAGTCACCAGATTTGCGTATCCGGGAATTCTGGAAATCCCCTTTAGATCCTGTCCAGGCCCTTCCATGTATGCAGATGTGGCATAGTGCTCTTCGAGAGTAATCGTTCGCAGCGAACTGTGTTCCATCATGAGTTACAGCTAGCAAGTGTCCTTTAGATTTGCATTGTGGCTAGCTCGTGATTTCATAACTATCGGTGGAAGCTGGGCTACCACTGGGCAGATTGCCGTTACGTTCTTTCGATCGCTTCCGGTTGTTATAGAATGAGAGAAGAAAATGGCGGGTCCCCATTCCCATACTCAATTTAGTTCAAATTCTGGACAAATGTAGACGTTACTAAAGCCTCACCGGTCAACTTGACCAAATCCTTGGGAGGGAAGGAAGCGTAGCAGCAGAGCTGCAGGAATCGCCAAACAAGACTTGTTGTGATTGTCTCGGTCGGCTGGTTGGAGCATGGACTGCATGACCCTATCGAGCAGCTGTAGCACTGGGTCTTGGCCCTTTTCTTGATCCATTGGACTCCCAACACAGAACAGGCAGATTGCGATGCAAACGGAAACATCGTAAACACAATTGGTAGGTCTGCTACAAGTATCTAATTGCTCGGTTAATTTCTCGGATGAAAAGATGACTATCAATGATGCTTTATCGGAGAGTAATAAATCTCGCATGATAACGGAATCGTTGCGGGTGTCACGGTTGCATTTTCACGGACGCGCCCTAAGAAATTAACTTGCGCCCCGATTTGTTCAAACAGAAGGCGTAATCAGTACATGGCATCCTACAGTACATAATAGGATAACGCCCCAAAATAGTGGGCCAATCCCCAGCCCTTGATCTTTGATATCCAATCGGGATATTCGTTTGACCCGCGCACAGCAGAAATACGGAACAAAGACTCAGGATGGCGGATGGTCATCCTGACTTCAGATGCATTTCTGTCGCTGGAAGAAGGACTGTACAAAAAGTTCTCGACGGGGGCATCGGTAATAATTCTCGAGATGGGATTTTCCTACGGTTCGGTCCTGTTCGAATCGCTAAATATGGCAGCAGCGGCACACAAGGATTCAGATCCCCCCAGTGAAAAATCCTTGGCCGACCTCCTGATGAAAACCGGCTGCGGGAAGCTTTCCATTGATGGAGATATTGAGCATGGCGCTAGGCTTTCCTTCTCCATAAAGAATTGCGTGTTCTGCGGGAATCGAGTTCACCAATTCAGTTGCAACTTTGCCAGAGGAATAATTCACGGGCTATCAACCGGTTTGTATGCAAAGCAGGACAAGTCGACGGTCGAGTGTGTCCAAGACAAGGATGGTGCGCATCTCTGTCTTATCGGACTGATCGGAAAGTGACACGTTCTCGGTCTAAAACCGGAAGCTGAGTAAGGTTGACTGAACAAAATAGAGAGATGGCAACAAGTTCGCAGAGCCCAAATGCTAGAGAAGAAAGAACGATGACAGATTGGAGGAAAATCAAAAGCGCTCAAGGTTTGGCATCGGACTTCGATCCAAGTCAGACATTTGCTATTACTCTCATTGCAGCAATCTCGCTGTCCCTCATCTATGCGTTCCAGTCGTATTATTCTAATCTAATCGGGGATTTGTCAAACATAATTATGCCAGGTACTGCATTCGGAACTTTCGCATTTTCCTTCTACTGCGTCAAGAGATATGGATTCAAGCTTATATCTCGAAGGTTCGATCTGATTTTTTTCTGCTTCAGCCTCGGCATGCTGTTCAATGCCCTTGGTGAAACCGCCTGGGCTGTCTACTATTTCAAGGGAATTTCGGTCCCCTATCCCTCAGTAGCGGACTTTTTCTATATGAGCGCTTACCCTGCTTGGGCATTGGCACTTGGCCTCTACTTCAAGCAATTTTCAGCGGCATTGAAGGGACGAAGGCGCCTTTTCGCGGTAGTGGGGATAATCGTGGGTGTGTTACTGCTCTACTCGATAATACTACCTGAGGAACTTGGGGGAATTCCCTCTTTCCTGACATTTCTGGACGACATGCTTTACCTGATGTGTGACACGGCACTCCTGTCCGTAACAATTCTTTGCCTCGCCGTCTTCATCGGAGGCACGATGGCGAAGTGGTGGATAGCGTTGGGCGGAGCATACGCTCTGTTCGTTGCGGGAGATGTAATTTTCTTTTTCCAGAATGCTCAGGGCACCTATTACAATGGCAGTGTAAGTGACCTCGTGTATGTGCTGGCGTACTTAGTCTTTTGCGCCGCGTTTTACATCCATGCCAGAGAGCTATAGCGAACAGAGCTTGGACATCACTCCGCCCAACAATCATTAACTTGTTCGCGCAAGTTACCAATTTTGGCCAATGTTGACTGGCGATTTTACTCCGGTTCCTGTTCTTCGAGAGCTATACTCTAGCGATCTAAACAAAGCTCGGCCTGGGACCATCGCATTTGACATTTTCGGATGTCATGATTCAGACTGCTGGATCTTATGACAGGACGCGTGAATCCAAGCGAAAATGACTATGTCTTTGGCCTCCCTCTTGAAAAGTAATTAATCTCTGGTTTGCATCTCGGACATTCCATGTTAGGACAGTCCACCTAACTTCTTTGATTTTCTTTGGACTATCTGTGATGATTAATGATCCAAGGACTGACTGGGCGTCGGCAATATTGATGAAATAATTCAAGGTCTGGCCAGTAGAATAGGATGATTTTGGCAAAATGACAGAATGATCGATGCAAAAAGCCCGAACTGGTACGGGCTTTTCTATAGTGGGTCTCAGTTTTGAAAATCGTCTCCCCGCTTTAAGTACCTCTGCTCTATATTGGACTCACAAGTGAAAAAGGTAATTGACTACGTATCAGCAAAGAGAACCGGTAAGACAAATACCAGTCACTACAAGCAAATGGGCAAGTAGATTCGTCTGGGCGGCCGTGCTTCAAGGACTAGTCGCAACCATTGCTACCTTGCTCATCGTGGAGCCGCAAAGCTACTTTGGCATCAAGTCATACTTCAATCCAGGAATGGTGCTCGCAGGAGGCGGAGGAGGGGTGTGGATGTTCACAGGGTACATCCTCTATCTGGTCGTCGGTGTTGTGGCAATTGCGGTCACGTCATTGATCTACTTCTACATTGAAGGCTTGCTTGGCAAGACATACCATGGACTGACCAACCTGCTCGCCTGGGGACATTACATATTCATGAATGTGGGAGTTGTAGTCTCGATGTCCCTTATGATGTATGGCGGATACATCGCAGGCTACGACGCAGCACCGGCTGCCATGGGAGGCCTCGGATACACTGACTTGCAGATCCACGTAACAGATCTTGGCCGTCTTGAGTACTGGATCGGCGGATTCGTCCTTCTAGCGGCGATTGGAGCAATCCTCGGTGGTCTCGGATTCGTTCTCAGAACGAGACAAAAGTGAGAGGACTTAAGTCATGTGGGGATGAAAAGTCCCCTACCCAAATTTTTTTGATTTGTACGAGACATTTATTGATGGAAATAAATTCGCGGTGTATTTGAGAAATGAGAGCAAGATATGCCACAGTAAAGATCCCTTCCGAGCTTGCTGAAAAGCTCGACGAGTTCCTCTCAGACATGGGCTATAGAAGTCGCGCAGAAATTGTAAATGATGCGATAAGGAGGTTTATCGATTATCGAAAACGCATGAACATTTCTATGCTTCCAGAGGATTCGAATTCCGTCCTTAAACACCCACAACAGGCTGATCAAACCATTCGAATTTCTCGCTGATGCAAAACCCTGAACTCGATGACCCGCGCGTGGCGCGTTAGTTACCCGATTCTAAACGACTCTTGACTAATCCAAGGCCCGGAAATCGACTTCGGTATTCAGCCCAGACAGAACAGCTCGGTCGGTCTGGCCGTACTCACCATTTGAATGGGGAAAAACTTGGACGCTTCTCCTTCTGAATCGTGAAAAACCAAATTCTTCCTTAAACTAGAAATGGCAAGACATATTGGAATCTGTAACATCTCGTAAGCTCCGGAATGTCGACTTACACTCTACCGCCTGAAGACGGGGAGATTCTCGCTTAGTTGCCACTCCGCATGGTGGCCCATCCTAGCCCGCGTTGTATCGTGTCCGCATACAAAGCACTTGAATTTCCCGCCGACTCGAAGACCCTTCGAGTGGCAGTAGTGGCATGTCTAGGAAATATAGGATTCGCTCGCGCTAGACGAACTCGAGTCCCCGAAGAAGTGGCCTAAGAGGAAACCGTAGTCTTGCTACGAAAATGTTCATGGGCCCACTCACCGCTCCAAAACTGCGCGATCAAACGGCTGGAGGACTAAATTCATTGAGCCTCATCTTTCTAGTCAGTTCCTTGAACCTTGGTTCTCCTCGAAGTGTAGCTAGAAATGGCTCATAGATGAAAAGGGGCAAAGTAAAGAGCATGCGCTCGTCATACGCCTTTTCGAGCCAATTCATCGCTTCTTCCTTTTCACCGAGTCCAGCATATACTGATGCGAGTCCATAGCTATCGGGCCCTTTCGAGTCTGCCTTGATTTCCTCCGCTAATTTCAGTGCCTCCTCTCTCCGACCCGAAACAGCGTATGCATAGGCCAAGTTTACTTTGAAAAAAGATGTTCCTCCTCTTTTGAGAGCTTGCTCGAGTTCTTTCACCCCTTCCTCAATCCGTCCCATGAGCAGCAAAGTGATCCCAAGAGTAGTATGTCCCGCTTCGGGTTCCATCTCACTTGCCTTCGAGTGCTGCTCCAAAGCCTCGTCAAACTTTCCAGCAAGCGAGTACACAACTGCTGAAGTATTGCGAGCGTCGAAGGACACAGGATCGAGTCGTAGTGCTTTCTGGACTTCTGCGATCGCTTCAGCATTACGTCCAGTAGAAACTAGGAGTAGGGCATACAGAAGATGCGCGTCAAGATAATTTGGATTAAGTTCCAATGCTCTTTTGTGCTCTTTCTCCGCTTTTGCCCAGTCACCATCGACGTAAAACTCGACCATACCCTTTGCATAATGAACTTCGGGAATCGTGTCGTCTAATTCAATTGCCTTTGAGACTAATTGTTTGGATCTTGCATATGATTCGTCCTTGGGCTCAAAGCCCAAATACGCCAGACCACCGACGGCGACTCCCAGCAGTGCCAATGCCTCCGGATAATCGGGCTCGAGAGCTAGCGCCTTTTCGAAATGTTCGATAGATTTCCTTTGCTCTATGGCGTTACCAAACATGGCGTGCCCGAAATGAATTCCTTTGAGGTACTCGACGTAAGCTTCGGGATGCCTTGGACCTTTGCGCCCCACGGCGTTTTTCTCCGAATCCAGAAGTCTTACTTTGAGGGCGTCAGTCACATTTTCTGCGATATCGCTTTGGACCGCGAAAATGTCATCCAAATTCCTGTCATAACGCGAGGACCAGAGGTGTGCTTCGGTGTTTGCATTGATCAATTGAGCAGTGACTCTAATTTTGTTTCCTACTTTCCTTACACTTCCTTCGACGATGGATCCCACTCTCAGCTCCTTGCCAATCTCGCTGACGTTCTTGTCTTTCTTTTTGTAATTCATCACGGATGTCCTTGCAATTACCTCGAGTTTGCTCACTTGGCAAAGGCGATCGATCATTTCCTCGGTTAATCCGTCCGAGAAGTACTCATCATTCGGATCAGCGCTAATGTTCGCAAAAGGTAGAACGGCGATCCTTGTAGCTGGAAATAGAGTTTCGGAGGAATTTTGCCACGGCATAGAAATTTTGAAAACTTCTATAGGCAAGCTGACATTTTTTAAAGTCTTTGAACCAAGATTTGTCAAGGGGAGATCAAACTTGTTTTGCACTTGATCATAGACCTGGCGAGTAATGCATACACCTCCATCCTCAGCCAAAGATTCAATTCTCGATGCCACGTTAACTGCATCTCCGGAAATATCTCCCTGTGAATATACAACGTCTCCAACGTGGATTCCGATTCGAATATGCAATCTTTGCTCTTCGGACAAAGACAAGTTGTATTCTCTAATCGCCCTCTGGATGCCATAAGCGCATCTGACCGCGCCTAAGGCGCTCTGAAATTCTACGAGAAACGCATCTCCCATAGTTTTAATCTCTCTACCGTCATGTTTTCTAAGAATCGGTCTGATAATATTCCTCTGTTCTTCGACTAGAGCAAGAGAAAGCGATTCGTTTCTTTGACCGAGCGTCGTGTAGCCAACCATATCCGTGAACATAATAGCTGCCAATTTACGCTTGGGTACGTTCTCGGTACCGGTCGGGACTTCGGCTGATGTCAAAGACTCTTCAAGTCATCGAACCTCATCGATTTAGCAGTATCTATTTTTTTGTACAGATGGTTTGGTTCAGAGTGGAGTTGTCTTCCCGTCGACGATGTCATAATAGGGGTCTACTAGTTTAAAGAACAAATCGACTGTAAGCTCAATTTGCGATGCTATTTGAGCAAAGACTATTGGAAGGTCGGAGAAATCTTTGGATCTAGGTTTAGGCGGGAGACTCATTTCAAACTGCGTACTAAAAAATCCTAGAAATCCCGAGAGATCGGTCATCCCTTTATAATCACGTGAATGCGATCCGATCGCCAACGAAACTCAATTCTTGCTTCTTCGGACGGGAGGGGCGCGAAAAATGCCCTAAATCCCGAGAGGTTTTCGCGGAGCGCGCATCGCACACCCACGAATTTATTCTGGGGATAGAGAGCTTCGACCTGTTGAATATTTGGACGGTAGCAGCGCTGGTCCCTGAAGATCAGCGATTCGACAACAATTCCATTGATTCGTTCTCTGACAATATCCAAAGGACCATTATCCGCGCGCGCCGAAGTCTTTCGTCCGCTGTAATGGTGCTACCTCGAGTAAGTTTGTAGTACCTTCGTCTGACCTCACGGAAGTTATCGAGGAGATACTTATGTTTCGCTTCTGGCAGCGGTCCAGGAGGTATCTAGGCACTACCAAATATAATTTGAACTGAAATAGTGTGGGGTTGTCCAGATTTGAACTGGAGACCTCCAATGGGCCTTCTGTTTGAGAAGCCCGCCCAAGGGTGGAATGCTAACCAAGCTACACCACAACCCCACGCAGGGACGTTTTTTCTAGGCGTTCAGAATTAGAATATCAGTCTTATCCGTTAATCGGGATCTGGGAACCAGAATGACCTCGCAATTTCTTCGATTATCAAATTTCCGTGGTGTATCCATCCTCTGCCACGACTACCTCTGGAAATTCTGATTTCGCTTCTTTGAGCATCAGCTCCGGCGTCTCGTTGTCGTCGCTGATATGCGTCAGGATGAGCCTCTTTGCTTTTGCGGCTTTTGCCGCAATGGAAGCCTGCAGGGCGGTCGAGTGTTTCGGTGCTTTCGCGAGCTCCAGATCTTTGTGGAGATAAGTGGCTTCGTGAATAAAGACATCTGCGTTTTCTCCCAGAAACTTCAGCGCTTCGCACAGCATCGTGTCTCCCGTGTAGGCGACGATTTTCCCGTCCGGACAGGTCATTCGGTACCCGATGCACGGGAGAGTATGCTCCATCTTGAACGTCTCCACCGCGTAGTTGCTTAGAGTGAACCTTTGCTTGGGCGCTACTTCCGTGAGCTCCACTTGGAAATTTCTTTTAGAAGCCACGTTCGTGATCGTTTGAACTGTACCGAAGTATTCTTTCAGTCCGGGAGGCCCATAGACTTTGAGATCTGCTTTTCTTTTTCTTAT
>JASHPQ010000165.1 GCA_030037995.1 Nitrososphaerales archaeon
ATCAACGTTGATCAGGCGCAGCTGATCTGAATTCAGTGGCGATTGGCCGTGCTTCGCAGTTAGGATGATCGCGGTCGAGCCGGCAAGTCCCTGCTGATCGATCGCATTTACGATCCGCTGCATTTGCCAGTTGACGTAATCGAGCGCGCTCTGGAGCAGAGGACCCGGAATGTTAGTACCCGGATAATAACCGCCTCGCAAAATCGGCCCCAGTGTGTAGTTTCCGCTCGCGTCGGGCCCAAACAAAATCGCAGGAGACTGGTATAGCTTCTGGGCGACCGAGACGCTCTGGAAGTTCATACCGAAAATCGCCGGGACGCCGACCAAGTATCGGCCACTGTGATCATATCCGTCAATCTCGTTGATCACCGCCTGCACCTTGTAGCCGTCGTACTGCTTCGTCGCGGCGTTGTCATCAGTCCAGGAGTTGCCACCATCTGGCGCTATCGGGTACGGATGTCCATTCGGCTCCACTGCAATCGAGTCGATCTCTGGTGTGAACAAATCGTCAATTCCGTTTCCGGAAGGACCGTCGAGGATCTCGTACACTGGGTGTTTGTCGGACCACGCTGTCCGTAGTCCCGCGGCGCTTGCGACATTGAAAATCGTGTTGACCTGGAGATAAGAATGCGGCCAGATAGGCTCGCAGGTAACTGGGTTTACAGGAAAAGTCGAGGCATTGAGCACGGTCTGCGGGTTACCGGTCATGTCCATGATAAGGGCGGGATTTTGGTTAATCCCTGGTATGTTCTGGCCCGCATCGAGCGCGCTTACGTTCAGATCGTCAGGTGAGTCGTACGTGACGGTTGCTCCAGTAGGTCCCTTGCAGACGGTTGTGCCAGCCGGGTAGTCGGCCTGGTTGTATGCGTCGTCATAGTAGATGCCCGTCACGTTCGGGGTGCCGCCAGTCATGAGTCCGACGGTTGATGGAAAAGAGTCTGACGGGGTCGTGGTTTGCGCGTTGCTATACTCCATGCCACCATTGACGAGCTTCGCCAGCTCGGAGTTCGGGTGCGTATAGACGTACCATTCAAGATCGGATTGGTGCAGCCCGTCCACTGAGATTAGCAGCACGTGTTTGATCGGGCTGCTGTACGCGGTTGCCTGTCCTATTTCGAGAGTCGCAAACGTCGATAAAATCAGTATTGTGAGCGTAATGATTGATACTAGTCGTATTTTTTTGAGGAAAACTTTGTTCTTGAAAATTTCATTGCCCATGGTGAGAGAAACTACGAGGGCGGGATCATGTGTTCCTATTTATCCACTATGAATAGACAAGCAATAGTTGATATTGATCATATGTTGAGTATATAGGAAAAATCTTGAACCTGGCAGGCTGTTGAAGCATCCTTGACATCGTATTCTTTGTCTTGGTAGAAGGGTAGCCGGCAACTGCCGCCTAACAGTCTCGAATTCAACGTGGACTCTGTTTGGTCAAAGTTTCCAGTCAAGTCGGAGTTGGTTTCGAGGAGCTCAGGGGAAATCGAGTGGATCGCCCTAGATTTGAAAGGGCTCCGTTTCCGATTGTCTTAGGGGAGTCTGGTTCCTTCGCATAATACCAGCAATTGCGAATAGATGACAAAATTAAGTTGTGGTGCCGACTCTGCTTACGTGATGTTGGGGAACTACGATGAAGTGAGAAAAATGTTTGAGTAGGCGAAAGACAACCGAGACTGGCATCATGCATACTCTTCGACAGCTGCCTTCTTTCATGCTATATGGGGAGAAAATGAGGGGGCTTTCGAGTGGATCGAGAAGGCACTTGAGGGGAGATCTGGAATGTTCTAGCGCGCGCACTTTACCCTAAAAATGTGAGAGGTGGGATTTTATCCTAATTTATTGGCTAATTATTCTCCGGAAATCTTGAGTCTGGTAAGGGATTCCGATACGTATTTACTCATAGGCTCAATTCTCTGAAATCAGGGAAATCCAAGAGACCCTTTCGAGCTCTACGAAAGTTCCTTAGGTCGACCCGCCGGAATCTGAAACTCGGGGCGCATCGGTGATCTCTTTTTCTCTTCTGTCCGAGCCCGCCTTAGGGGACCACCTTGGCTGGCTTTTGGGAACAATTCAAGCCCGCTTGCGATCCTCACTGACTGTGTAAATGGTTGTCAGGTGAACTAATAGATCATTTTATCAAACTCTCAACTTAGGAACCGACCTAGTTCCTGCAAGAGTTGTGTAAAGATGATTTCTTGAAAGACTAGATTGAAAAAATAGCTTTATTGCATTCCTCCGTCAGAAACTGCGAGAGCGCAGAGATTTGCCTTCGAAAAAGCGAAGACTAGCCGCCATAATGTATACTGACATGGTTGGTTACACCTCCCTTGGACAAGAAAATGAATCTCTTTCGCTTGAGCTAGTGGATGAACAGAGAAGGGTAATCCGGCCCGTTCTCAAGAAGCATGAGGGCAGAGAAGTAAAGACGATGGGAGATGCATTCCTGGTCGAATTCCCTAGCGCCCTGAGTGCTGTAAGATGCGCCTACGACATTCAGAGGGCGATCAGAGAATTCAACCTAGCTTTGCCTGAAGAAAGAAGACTTCACATCAGAGTGGGCATCCATGTTGGCGATATTATTGATTCGGAGGGAGACATTTCCGGAGACGCCGTCAATGTAGCTTCTAGAATTGAGTCCCTAGCAGAAGCTGGAGGGGTGTGCTTAACTCGACAGGCGTACGACCACGTTCAAAACAAGTTTGAATTGCCCCTGCAAAGTCTCGGGTCCAAGCAGCTGAAAAATGTGGTCTCTCCCATTGAGGTTTTCAAAATGATCTTGCCGTGGGATGGCCAAAATGGAGTCCCTGCCTCTTTTGATCGAAGACGTGTCGCGGTGCTGCCCTTCACTAACATCAGTCGAGATCCGGCGGATGAATACTTCTCTGATGGTATGACGGAGGAGGTAATTGCAACGATGTCGAGAATCAGTGGATTGAGGGTGATTGCCAGGACGTCTGTAATGGGATACAAGGGTGGACAGAAGAAGATCAGCGACATTGCAAGAGAATTAAACGTGGGGACCGTACTTGAGGGCAGCGTCCGAAAAGTAGGAGACAGAGCACGCATTACCGTGCAGCTCATCGACTCCAACACGAGTGAGCATCTCTGGAGCGAGAGCTACGATCGAGAAATCAAGGACGCGTTCGCGATTCAAACCGATATTTCGAAGACCGTTGCACAGGCTTTGAAAGTCCAGCTCTTGGACAAGGAGAAGGCGGTCATTGATAGGAGAAAGGAGGTCAATGCTGAAGCCTACACTCTGTATCTCAAAGGACGCTACTACTGGAACGAGAGGACCAAGGAAAGCGTGGAGACGGCGGTCAAGTACTTCGACGAATCCGTGAAGCTCGATCCGGATTTTGCGCTTTCTTATTCCGGGCTAGCGGACAGTTACACCGTCTTGGGGAATTACGCCTGGATAAGTCCTGCGCGCGCAGCTCCATTTGCGGAGCGATATGCCCGAAGAGCTTTGGAGTTGGATGAAACTCTCGCTGAAGCGCACGCATCGCTCGCAAACACGCTTATCGAGCACAAGTGGGATTTCACGAAAGGGGAGGAGGAACTGCAGCGTTCGATTGAGCTGAGACCGAATTACGCGATCGCGCACCACTGGTATTCCCTGCTTTTCTGGTATGTCCGGCGCCATGAAGAGGCTCTCATGCAAGAGAGGGCGGCACTCGAGATCGATCCTTACTCGCGGATCAGCAACATGGGCATCTGTGTGAGCTTGGGGAGTCTCGGAAGATACAGAGAATCACTGGAAGGATTGCGAAAGTTGATTGAGGAGAATCCCGACTTTCCCGCTCCTCATTTTTGGAAATCATGGGATCACCTATTTCTGGGAGAATTGGATCTCGCGGTCGGAGAAGCCCAGAAAGTGCTCGCCTTGGAGAAATCCTCCCCCTTCATGATGTTAAATCTCGCATTCATGTATGTCGAAGCGGGGAAAAAAGCGCAGGCCCGCGAAATTCTGGATCAAGTTGTACACGGGATCTATGAGGAGTTTGTGCGTCCCACTTTCGTGGGTCTCGTGCATTTGGCTTTAGGCGATCGTGAGGAAGGATTTCGATGGATGGAAAAAGCGATCGAAGAGCGAGACACCGCGATCTTAACGCTCGGCGGCCACCCCTGGTTCAAGGAGAAATATTTGTGCGGCCCGGAATGGACAAAAATCAACCGAAAAATGGGCTTCGTGGAGGATCAGTACACCGGTCGAGCTATCAAAAATATTCACGGAACCAGCCGAAGGTAAATCAAGTAGATAATCCAGCATCTGCTGAGTCTAGTAGAATGGACAAATTTATTCTTCCAGAGATCATTAACAACTGTTAGGTCATCGAAATGCGAGGGGTGGGATTTTAACCCTAATTTACCGGCAAATTATTTTGGACTTGAACTAACACGAAAGCCGCATTGATCCTCAAAGTTGGATCTTGCGCAGTTCGATTTTGACTTGTTGTGAGTCTTCTCTTAATGGCCTAATCAGACTTTGAGATCTGCGACTTTTTGGCTCGTAAGTTGTTTTTCTCCATCTCCGAATTCATAATCGTGCGCTCAGTCATGGGCTAAAATCATCGCAAGGGAATCTAATTGAATAAAATAATATTAGTATTCAGCCGCCCTTTTCCTATCAACTCGAGCGCCCTGCTGAATTGGAGACAAAGACTAACGATTTCCCATCAAGTGACGACGAGGAAGTCATTTCCTTATTGCGTGTTCTAGATCATATCGACCTTTCCAAATATCGAGTCATTGGAGGAATTGTCCGCTTTGATCAATCTTCGAGAAATTCAATGAAGGATGTAAAACAAAGAATCGTTGCCAGCCTTAACTCCCGTTCCTACGGTTGCGACAACTATCTGCTCTGGGCACCGCCGGGGAGTGGAAAGAGTTTCTTCATCCAAGAAATCGCGAAATCGCTTGGTAGTCCGATCCATTATCGCGAGAATAATCTGGCTCAAATGGACGAAGCCCAGTTTCGAACGGCTCTCTCGGAAATTGAAAGATCGGATAAACCCCGCCTGTGCTTGATTGACGAGATCGATTCCAAACCCAATGAATCCTGGCCATATGAAGTGCTTCTGCCTTCTCTGGAACCACCAGCCGGCAGAAGAACGACCAGAACCTGTTTCGTTCTGGCGGGGAGCTCCGGCGGTTCGACCTCCGGGATGAAGGAAGGGATAGCAAAGCGACCCAAAGGAATAGACCTTCTGAGCAGGATTCCCCCCGGCAACGAGTTTGAAATTGAAGGACTGGGACTGGGCGACAGGCTTCTTGTGGTCTCCACGCAATTTCTGAATGCAGCGAGAGAAGAGGGAAGAGAAATTCACGAAGTCGAGAAACTAGTACTATATTATGTTGCTCTAAATCCGCAACTGAAAAGCGCAAGAAATATTCGTCAGCTGGCGGTGAGGTCTATAGAACGCGTTCCTTCGGGTGAAGACAGAATAAGATACGACCACCTTTTTGATCCTGGCGATCCCGAGAACAAGGAATTCTGGTTTAGAGCAAGCTCTGTAAGAGACGAGCTCGTTAATGTATTCGTAGCTTTGAACGAAAGTGACCGTCCATCATCGACCGTATCTCAATCGACTCCTAGAAAAATTATAACCGAAGTACCTCCGCGCAAGGAAGTAACAGATACTGGATTAGAAAAGAATCGAATTGCAGTTCTTCCATTCACAAATTTCAGCCCGGATCCTAATGATGAATACTTTGCAGACGGCATGACGGATGAAATCATTTCGACCGTTTCTGGAATCAGAGGGCTCAGCGTGATCTCACGGACATCAGTGATGAAATACAAAAAAACCACCAAAAGTATGACAGATATCGGACAGGAGCTAAGGGCTGGCAAACTTCTCGAGGGTAGTATCAGAAAATCCGGGAACCGAGTCCGGATAACGGTGCAGCTGATTGATTCCGAGAATGATGCTCATCTCTGGGCACAGAGCTACGACAGGAACTTGGATGACATTTTTGAAACGCAGATGGATATAGCCCGCAAGATAGCGGACGCGTTGAAGGTACCTACAGCAGCCCGGGACAGAAATCTCGATGAAAACGTGGATGCCTTTACTCTATGCCTTCGAGCTCGTTCTTTATGGTACAGGAGAACTCGAGAAGCGAATGAACAGGCGATTCTGTTATTCGAAGACAGCCTCAAGATTGATTCGGAATCAGCGCGAGCGTTGGCGGGAATTGCGGATTGCTACGTCGCGGCCGGTGGCTGGGGATGGATGGACCAAAAGGAAGCTTACGTTAAAGCGAGCCAATTCGCAAAACGAGCCCTCGAGTTGGACGATACCCTGCCCGAGGCTCACGTTGCTCTAGGCCAGGTGAAAAGGATGGTAGAGGGTGACTATCACGGAGCTGAAGTGGAATTCAAAAGAGCCGTATCGCTAAACCCCAATTACTCCGATGCGCATGAAATGTATGCCTGGATTTGCCGAGCGTTCGGACGACTCGATGAGGCGCTGAGGGAAGTAAAGAAAGCGTTCGATTTAGATCCAGTCCCGGCGGAGAGAGCTTGGCTGCTAGCCGTATCCTATTTCTTCCTTGGACGAAATGATGATGCGATGGCTGTATGTAACAAGATTCTGCAGACTCAACCAGAGTACAGCCCGCCATATCTTGGCCGGGCAGTACTTTATGCTATCAGAGGAGCTAGAGAGGAAGCATTCAAGAATTTAGAGACCTACCATCGACTCACCAAACAGGATCCTTACGGCGAGATCGATTACAAATGCCTTAAGGCTCGGATCGAGGCACACCTTGGAAATGAAGAAGAAGCTTTTAGACTCATTGACGAGCTCTACCCCCAGATAGACCGGTCAGAAGAGGTCTTGAGTCACTCGAATGCATCGAGTACAGTAACTGCATTGAATGAAGCAAGTGCACTTCAGCAATTGAGCTACACACTTTCACTCGTTGGTGACGGTGACCGATTCTTCCGATTGATGGATTATTTGATTGATACCGAGAACATCTGGCCGGGCGAATCGCGTGACCCTTCATATGAAAACATGCGTTCGGATCCACGATTCGCTGAACTTTTCAGAAAGGATTTACTCCGTTTGGAGCGGAGGCCTTCTGCTGAAAATGTCTCCTCTCTCAGCAAAGGGATTTAGAGATGCAGGTTTGAGGCGAATCTTGCATGACTGGTTATACAGTCTGAAATTATAGTCCAATTGCTCTCGGTCGTCAAAACCGGGTTGTTGGAACCAGCATGAAAAATGATAAATCTGTTAAATTCACCGAAAGAAAACTGAAGATGATTTACCTTTGTCCACTAACGAATCTCAAAAAATTGTCGCGTATGGTATCGCGATTACTGATGAAATTTTAGACGAAGCTGCATACAAACGATATGGCGAGCTAGTCGTTCCTCTTATCGAGAAACATGGTGGTCGTTTCATTGTCGGAGGGGTTGATCCCCTAGTTCTTGAGGGCGAGTGGCCATCGGGCCACCAAATTACGATGGTCGAATTCCCCTCGATGGAACACGCAAAGGCCTGGTATAACTCCCCCGAATACGTGCCGGTGCATGACATGATTCCAACCATTTTCAGGCGTCGACTGCTTTTTGTAGAAGGTATTAAGACTTCGACCACAAAGTGATCTTTGGCCTAATTCCACTTTAAATTTTTGTCAATGTTGAATGAGGCAAATATTCAATCCAATATTCCGGACTGAAGAATGCCCTAAAAATGCGAGGGGTGGGATTCGAACCCACGAACCCCTAAGGGACGGGATACCCTAACTCCTTAGGCCGGTCAGACTGTTGCCTATTATGTCCACGGCTTTACCGGGGAGATCTTAAGTCTCGCGCAGCACCGAATTTCTATGCTGTCCCGCGCAATTGACCAGGCTCTGCTACCCTCGCAAACAGGCAATTCTACTCCTCCTACGATTGAAAAGGAAATCTGTTTTTTTCAATCACCTCACAAAAAGATCGCAATGATTCCAGATGTTAGATAGGAAACAGCAATTGCGGCCATGAGA
>JASHPQ010000166.1 GCA_030037995.1 Nitrososphaerales archaeon
ACCGAGCCACTGCTGATTCTGCTGTACGCATTCTCTCTGTGCGAAATCTTGGGCCTTCCTCGATTGTGGTATTTACTGAGAAGTCACAATTTCTGAAAAATGCCAGAATCACGACTCTGGATTTCAAGGAACAGTCTGCGAAATCCTAACCTCAATTCGTCTTTCAAACTCGTAACTTCTTTTTAGTTGCCTCTCGGACTCTGTCACAAAAACAGGAAGCATGAGCCGGCACGGAAGAAAGTACTAAGAAAAGAAAATCTTCCTCCAGAAACGAAGAGGTCGAAGAGCCGTCTTCCAAGAAAGTGAGGCAGACCCTGAAGGTCATAGGAAGGACGATGGTCTGCTTTGTGTGTTTCGCGCAAGAGCCCACGAAAAAGGAGGAGGCGACCTTTTACTGCGCGTGTGGTTCCCTTCTCTGCACCTGCCACATGATCAGTCACAAGTGTCTCGTCATTTCCAGGATGGAGTACGACGAAGAGCTGATCAAGAGCCTCACCTGACCTGCTCGCCCCTTTGAGTCAGTTCTTTTGCTCTAAAAGTTCCTTGACTTTTTGCTTCCCTTCCGCAGAAAGCTTGTAGGTGGCTTCCTTTCCATCTCCCTTTTTGACGAAGATCTTTCTTTCTCTGCCCCCTAATCTTCGATGCCTCCTCAGACCAGTCGTAGTCTCGCCTCAGCATCTCGTCGAGCTTTGCAAAGAGAACCGGAAGGTGTTCCGGCCCCGGCGCGATTCTGGCGTAGATTTCGTAGATGGGAGTCTGCTTCATGGGTTCAGCATTCTCTCCGCTGTGCCACCACGGCTTCCCGCATCTCCAGGTACTATCCGGCCCGCTTGAAAAGCGATTACTTAATTAGTTATAACGTTATAACTATTCTTATGTCGGCTGTTTTTGAGGGCAAAGTTCGACGCCTAGGCAATTCGATGGCAGTGATTATCCCAAAAGAGATTTTAGCCGAGGTGGGAGTCAAGGAGGGAGAGAATCTAAAACTCGTCATCCCAATTTCGAAACAGACGAGAAAGAAAGTTATCAAGAAAATGGCGGGGATCGATGCTGGAACTCGGCCATTCGAAAGAGAGAAGCGGGATAGGATTTGATTGTTTCTGGATAGTAGTGTATTAATTGAGATGTTTCAGAATCCTGAAGGATCGAGTCGACTCAACAACATACTGTCGAAGATAGGAGATGAGGAGGTCTATGTTTGTGCAGTCCAACTTGCTGAGATCGCCGACTGGGCTATCAGGAATAAGGTCCCTCCTTTGGATAGAGTTGCGCTCGTCAAAGAATTAGCTCGTATCGTACCACTGGATGAACAGATTTGCTTGGATGCGGCAACTATTATGTTCCAGAGACGAAAAGCTGGCCAAAACGATTTTGGTCTCATTGACGGAATTGTCCTAGCCGGCGCACGATCTCTGAGACAACGATTGCTAACCTTCGATAGAGATTTTGCCGGGGAAGACGATTGTTTGATATTATCTTAGAAGCCGCGGGACAAACTAACTTATACTTTCCAGAAATTCGCGGTATGTATCGAAATATTTCTCCGGCTCTTCCAACCTTGGAGAATGTGAGCTCTTCTCGAAGATCACAAATTTAGAGTCTTTGATCCCGCGGTGCAAGACCTCACCACATTTTGGCGTTACCTCGTCGTACCTGCCGTTCGTGATCAGCGTCGGCACTGAAATGCGGTGGAGCTGCTCAGTCACGTCCCAGTATCTAATCGTGCCCACACTGATGAACTCGTTCGGTCCCCACATTAGCTTGTAGACGAATCCAGGAAATCCTCTGCGCTTTTGCTCTACCATAGACTTGATCGCCGGCGGCCAAGGGTCGAGCCTGCAGAGATGCCTCTTGTACACTTCGTCCACAGCTCTGAGATATTCGTCGTTCGCGTAATCGCCTTCTGCCTCGTACCGGTCGAGGGGATCCTGGATCGCCCTCGGCAGCTCTGACCGCAACCGCCACATCTCCTCAACGCACAGCGGCGTGCTGGAGCTTCCGCTGGAGGTATAGAGACTCTGCAAATTGCTAGAGTACTTTACCGCGTAAGCCACGTCCAGAGAGCCGCCCCAGCTGTGGCCGTACAGATGCATCCTGCCGAGACCAAGACCGGTCCGCACCCCTTCCACCTCCTCGACGTATCTTTCAACCGTATAGAGAGCTTGGTTTTGCGGCTGATCGGATTTGCCACAACCCAGCTGGTCGTAGAGGACGACCCTGTAACCGTCTTCGCTCAGCTTCGCCATAGAAATGCTACCGTCGTGCGTTCCGCCAGGCCCACCGTGGAGGCACAGGATCGACCCCTTCTTGGGTTCGCCGAAGCTTTTGAAGAAAATCCAGTATCCCTGCACTTTGACATAACCCTCGGAGTATTCGCCAACTTTTACGCTCGTGTATACCTCGCTGCTCATCGCATACCCAACCCTATGCTCGCACAATACTTTCTGTTGTGGCATTAAGCTCTTCTTCGAGGTCGCAAGAGCTTAATATTGAAGAATAGTGCGGAATTTTTCAACCTGCAGAGGTCGCTCGGTGCATTATGAAGAGAACTGGGGAAGTCGTGCTGCCTCTCCACTGGGGGCACGCGCCTTCTTGGCTCGTTGTGCGGATGAAGGCCCTAGCGGACGAAATGGTCCGCGTCATGGTCCTCGACCGGGGTACAGAGGAATTTCTCAATCGCGTTGCCGACCCTTACTGGTTCCAAGCTTTTGGTTGCGTGCTGGGATTTGACTGGCACTCCTCCGGGCTTACCACGGTAGTCACGGGCGTACTGAAAGATATTCTAACGTTCGAGAGGCATGGCGTTGTTCTGGCGGGAGGGAAGGGGAGCGCCTCGCGCAGGTCACCGTACGAAATTGAGGAAAGTGCGCTCCGGGCAGGACTTTCTACCGGCAAGATCTCGGAACTCAAATACGCGAGCCGGATGTGCGCCAAGGTTGACACTGCTGCGATCCAAGCGGGCTACCCGATCTACCACCATGCATTCTTTCTCGGTGAACGCGGCAAGTGGGCCGTGGTGCAGCAGGGAATTTGCACACGAGATCGCAGTGCGCGCAGGTATCACTGGCTTTCCGACCACGTACGGAGCTTCGTCGCAGAACCGCACGAAGCCATTGTTGGTGAAAGTGCCAAATCCAATGTCTTGGATATGACCGCAATGGAGTCAGGCAACAACAGGAAGACCTGTCTCGATCTGGTCAGGGATCGACCTCAAAATCTCATATCGTCGGTTAAGACACTTTGCTACTCTGAACAAACGCTCGACCAGTGGACGGGAGATTCCACCTCTCATCCCAAGTATTTAGGCACTAGCCAGCAGATCGCCGCAGGACATAACTTTCAAGCATACTCCATGCCTTCCAAGCTCAACTGGCAAGTTTTCTTCGACCTTTACGATGTGCAACCCCGAGATTATGAGGAAATGTTGGCCTTTGAAGGCGTAGGACCGGCGACCGTTCGTGCTCTCGCGCTGGTATCCCAGCTGATCTATGGGACAGCCGCTTCGTGGAGGGATCCGATAAAGTTCAGCTTTGCGCATGGAGGGAAAGATGGAGTACCATTCCCGGTCAACAGGGGCGCAATGGACGGAACCGTCGGATATCTGCGCGAGATGCTAGAAGCCGCCGAGGTCGAAAGGAGGATGAAAACGGAAGCTCTCAGAAGCATTGAAAAGATCTCGGCGGAATGGGGGCTATGATATTTCTCACTTAACAATGATGATTGAATACAAAAAAAGAGGAAGCACGGAGGGTTGTCCGTTCTGATGGTCGTCGAAGGCAAATTTCCCCGCGATCGCGCAACCGTGCAATTTTTCGTACGGGAGAGCTCGAAACGAGCTCTGTTTTTAGAGCAGTATAGAGATAGGAACGCTATGTCTGCATGACATATCATTGCTCTAAATAGAAAAAGTACTTTCAGGATCTATACTACCTATAGGTACCTCGGAGATGCCTCCTTCGTTTTGGGCCTCTTTTTTGAGGTCGACGATGCTAGGATTTTGTGAAACATCATTGGGAGTCGTGGAGAGCGTACGTCACTAGATCGCCGCTCCCTTGCTGTTTAGTATCTCCCAGATCTTGTCCGACCGAAGCGGCATGTCAATGTGCGTCACCCCGAGATGGGCGAGAGCGTCTACCACCGCGTTCACTACCGCTGGCGCCGCGGCGATCGTCCCCGCCTCTCCCACTCCCTTCACGCCGATCGGGTTGTGCGGCGAGGGGGTCACGGTATGCGACAGCTCGTAGTGGGGCACCTCCACCGCGGTCGGCACCGCATAGTCGACCAGCGTGGACGTCAGGAGGTTCCCGTCCTGATCGTAGACTCCCTCCTCCCATAGCGCCTGCGAGATCCCCTGCGTAATCCCGCCGTGTATCTGCCCCTCCACGATCATGGGATTGATCTGCTTTCCGCAGTCGTCCACCGCCACGTATCTCCTGATCTTCACCTGACCGGTGTCTCGCGCCACCTCCACGACACAGATGTGAGTTCCGAAGGGAAACACGAAATTGGGCGGGTCGTAGAACGTGGTGTCCTCGAGGCCCGGTTCCATCCCCTTCGGGATCTCATTTGCACCCGCGCCATACGCCGCATAGGCGACATCCCCCCACCCCTTGGACGGCTCTTTGGAGCCCCTGACGTGAAACCTCCCTTCCTCCAGCACGACGTCTTCCTCCCTTGCCTCGATCAGGAACGCTGCGATCTTTTTTGCCTTGTCCAGAACTTTTCTGGATGAGACCGCAATCGCGGCCCCCGCAACGGGCGTGGTCCTGCTCCCGTACGTCCCCATCCCGAACGCTATCCGGTCAGTGTCCCCGTGAATGACCTCGACATTCTCGAGCTTCACCCCTAGCTCCTCCGCCACGATCTGCGCAAAGGTCGTCTCCTCCCCCTGGCCGTGCGGGCTTGCGCCGGTGAACACGCTCACCGTGCCGGTGGGGTGGACTCGCACCGTGGTGCTCTCCCACAACCCCAGTCCAAAGCCCGTTGAGCGTACGACGCTCGATGGCCCGAGCCCGCAGATCTCCACGTAAGAGGAAAAACCAATCCCCAGAAGCTTCCCCTCGGCACGAAGTTTCACCTGTTCCCTTCTCAGGTCTTCATAGTGCACGATTTCAAGCGCCTTCCTCATCGCGCCCGGGTAATTCCCGCTGTCATACGACAGTCCGGTGGCCACGGTTGCTGGAAACCCATTTTCTGGTATGAAGTTTTTCATCCTCACTTCTGCCGGATCCATTTTGAGTTCACGCGCCAGTATGTCAATCGCGCTCTCGATTATGTAGGTGGCCTCGGGGCGCCCCGCTCCTCGATAGGCGTCCACCGCCGTCGTATTAGTAAGCACTCCGTACACCTCGCAAGAAATGTTGGGGATTCTGTACGGACCGCTCAACATCAGTCCAAAGAGGATCGTCGGCACTCCCGGCGCAGCTGTTGACACCCATGCGCCCAGATTTGCGTACGCCTTAACCCGCAGCCCCAGGATCGTGCCGTCTTTCTTGGCCGCAAGCTCGACGTAGTCGACGTGATCGCGTCCGTGGGTCGTCGCGACATAGTTCTCCCCGCGATCCTCCATCCATCTTACCGGCGTCTGGAGCTTCATCGCAAGCCACGCGACCACCAGCTCGGGGCCGTAGCACGGTATCTTGCTGCCAAATCCACCCCCGACATCGGTCGCAATTATCCGAAGCTTGTTTTCTGGAAGGCCGGTCAGTGCAGAGATCAAAAACCGGTGGACGTGTGGGTTCTGCGAGGTCATCCAGATCGTGAGCTGCCCGGAGCCAACATTGTATTCCGCGGTGGCGCCCCTCGTCTCGATCGCGGTGGGCTGAAGTCGCTGGTTTATGAGCCGCTGTTTTATGGTGACTTCAGCTTCCTGGAAAGCCTTCTCCACGTCCCCGCCCCCGGCCTTCCAGTGCAGCGCTATGTTGTTCGGCACCTCGTCGTAGAGTTGCGGCGCACCGGCGGCGACGGCTTTCTCCTGATCGATCACCGCGGGGAGCACTTCGTAGTCAACATCGATGTACTCCAGTGCGTCCAAGGCCTCACCCGAGCTCTGCGCCACGACCACTGCGACGGGATCTCCGACGTAGCGAACTCTGTCAATCGCGATGGGATAGTATTTTGTAGCTTTCACATCGGCTCCAGTCACGGGCCACGCCGTCGGAATGGCGGGCAGCTTTGATTCCACATCCCTTCCCGTGAAGACCGCGATCACCCCCGGCTGCGCCTTTGCCCTGTCTGTCTTGATTCCCTTGATCTTTGCGTGCGCGTACGGGCTGCGCAGGAATACGGCGCTCGCCATCTTCGGCACCACCATGTCTTCCGTAAAGTGCCCGTAACCCGTGATCAGCCGCGGATCTTCGCGCCTTTTCACTCTCGCCCCAAATACTTGCGACATTTTCTAACCCTCACACTGACCTCGCGGGAGCGGTAACAACCTCGACCCGCCCCTTTGCAGCTTCCATGATCGCCTTCACAATGTTCTGGTACCCCGTGCACCGGCACAGATTTCCAGAGATTCCCTGCCTGACCTCTTCCTCCGATGGGTTCGGGTTCTCCTTCAAGAACCAGAAAGCCTGCATGATAACCCCCGGCGTACAAAACCCGCACTGCAGCCCGTGATTCTCCCAGAACATTTCCTGAATCGGGTGGAGCTTGCCCTCCTTTGCTAGTCCCTCGATCGTCATTATTTCAGCTCCATCTGCCTGAACGGCGAACATCGTGCAGGACTTTATCGATCTGCCGTTGAAGATCACGGTGCAGGCTCCGCAGTTGGTCGTGTCGCACCCGACATGGGTCCCGGTGAGACCGAGCCTCTCCCTGATAAAGTACACGAGGAGCATCCGCGACTCCACCACGTCCTCGTATTCTTTTCCATTCACCTTGACGTGAATGTGTTTCAACTTTGAAGCTCTACTACTTTCCATGGAATTTTTCACCGCTCCTCCGTTCTCTTGGCGCGCTCAAGTGCACGCGTCAGCGCGCGTTCCGTAAACACCCGGACCATCGCCCGTTTGTACGCCGCGGACCCTCTTAGAGGATCGTCCATCGGTCTTGACTCTTCCGCGGCAGCCTTTGCAGCGTCCTCGATCCGGGCCTTTGTGGGTTCATGCCACCTCAAAATCGACTCTGCCTTAGTCGCCCTAACGCTAGTTGGGGCAACCGACGCGAGCCCGATCCCCACGCGCTCGCAGTTGCCGGAGGCATCAAGAGCAAGCTGAGCGGCCACTCCCACTGTCGCGAAATCAGTGGATTTTCGCTCGAGTTTGGCGTACGAGCCGCCAGCTATTTTTTCGACAGGGAAACTGATCTCCGTCAGGATCTCGTTTCCCTTGGCAGCCGAGGTGAGCGAATCGACAAAGAAACTATCCGAGTCGATCCTCCTTTCGCCGGAGGAGCTCCGCAGCTTCAGTTTTGCACCGAGAGCTATTATCACGGCGCCCCAGTCGGCCGCTGGATCGGCGTGGACGAGGGAGCCTCCGAGGGTACCGTTGTTTCGTACTTGCGGATCTCCTATCATTGACGCGGCTTCCGGCATGATCGGAGCCCTGCGCCACAAAAGAGAAGAAGTCTCGATGGAGTGATGCCTCGTCATGGAACCGATGCGAATACTGGAGCTGTCTTTTTCTGCTCCTTCCAAGATGTAGTCCAAACCAGAAATGCGGTTGATGTCGATCAGGTATTTTGGAGACGCAAGCCGCAGTTTCATAAGCGGGATCAGGCTTTGTCCGCCGGCGAGTATTTTGGAATTAGATCCGTACTCGTCCAAGTAGGTCAGCGCCTGTTCAAGCGTGGTCGGGGATACGTACTCGAAACTTCTGGGAATCACGCACTATCGAAGACGGGCGTTGGTAAGGGGAAATAAAAATCTTTCAAACCCTCTTTTCCTTTGGTTTGGTGAGGGTACCTAAAGAACGAGCGATTAACAAGGCAATCTTAGGTACAGGCCAAGAGACGAACTAACGGACAGCTCGATTTTTCCCGTCTGTTCTTCCTATGACAGGATCAGGTCGTATTTCGATTCCACGACACCACTGGAAGAAGTTCTGGAGTGCCCGTTAGAGGAGCGGCAGAAAAGTAGGCCGTCAAAGTACTTGTCGAGGCAGATGGTGGTTTCATTCGAAACTCCCGAGACATATCGCAGAATGTAGCCTGCTGGTGTCGCGAAAGCATGTTTCTGATCGGCGTCGAGAAGAAAAATTATAGATGTCTGAGATGTACAGAAAAAAGTTCGGATTGATTCGAGTAGTAGGCGCGACTAAAAAGCTGACAAAAAATAAGGTGACTTTGGACACAGGTCAAAAGATGAATGTGCTTTGTGGAGCTGATATACTTCTCAGCGGGTGGTATCAGAATCTGAAGGGAGAAACCTCCTGCCCGGTCTGTGAAAGGAGGATCGAGGTGGCTATTGAGGACAGGCGGGTTTTCTTAATTACGCCGCCATCTGCGTTGCTCCATTATGTCGTGGAAGGAGATCCCACCATGCTCGGCATTTGCTGCGAAGCCACCTTCATCTTCGACAAGGAGGATTGCCTAAATTCTTGGCGCGAATCGTACAGGGGGAGGCCTGGAAAGGTTTCGTCACTCACGGACTTTATGGAAGAAGTTGCTACGAAAAGAGGAAACATGGTTAAGCTAGGGGAAAGATCTTAGGAGCCTTCCCTCCATCGTTCGAATAATTCACATTGGAACGAAAGACTTCTGTACGATTTTATTTTACGACAAAAGAAGAGAGGCCCAAAACGAAGGAGGTAGCTCCGAGGTACCTATAGGTAGTATGGACCCTGAAAGTACTTTTTCAATATAAAGGAATTTTAATTTCCCATACAATAGCTCAGGACCTTAATGGATCCATCAAATTACTATTGCTCGCCCCCGCATGCGTTGCCTCCGAGGGGGGCCTAGGCAATGACTAAAGCAAGTGCGCACTTCCAGCAGCACGCCTAAATCAGGCATTTGTTCTATAGGCGATTAGGAAGCTGAGCTGATGACGTCAATACCTGCGGTCATGGGAGCTTTGAAAAAAATCGAAGAGTCCAGAAAATTAATGGGGCAGCTACCGTAGAATGAGCGCTATTTCTTGGATATTCAAAACCCACTAAGCCGAGCCAGTAGGCCTGATGGTTTGAAGAGACTCCATCCGCACTGACGTCACAATCGATGAGACAAGCCGGTAGATGGACGAAAAGTGAAAACTAAATCTCTCTGTGAGGCAGTTATTCTCTCGGATGTCCACTATTCGGATCCATTCAATGGATTTACTCTTTATTTCCCTTGATCAAAAGTTCTGTGTCGCGAATCTGACCCAAGTAGATCTTCTTGCCCTCTGGGTCAAGAGTAGTTAACTTTTCAAGTTGATTTCGTGCCCTGTTCAAGTATCTTCTTGCACGTCGGTAATCTTTTGCCACCGCGTATGCCCGCGCCATCGCCTCGTTGCCTGTATGAACCATATCGCAAAGATGACCTCTTTCGAACGTTGCAAGGGAAGACTTTGCGAATTGCAAGGCAAGCTCGGATTGTCCGAGAGCAGCGTAGACTCTTGAAACTTGCCAGTCGGCAATAGCTCTGTTTTTGGCCGTGCCAATCAATATCCAATGATACCTAGATGAATGAGCAAGGCACAACATCTGTTGATCGTCTTCGATACTTCTACGCTTCATTTCCAAATAGTCCCATGCCTGATTGAAGCACTTTGTTCCAATCTTTCGATGAAATTCTCTTTCCTTATTTGAGATCTTGCTCAACTCTGCGTGTTTGGACATATAGAGAAGAAAAAGTTTGCCGGCAATTAAAAAAGTTAGGACATATCGATGAAAATTATGCCAAATTCCTCATCCCTTCGTGTCCAACCACCATTCGAGAGGCAACTGGAGGCTTGCCAATGGATCTTCTTCCAGTCCTGCCCCCCTTTGAAATGGAAAACCACTAGATTCTGTAAAAGACGGAAATGAAATGTTATTACGAAAGACATTCATACATCAAAGCCATGTCTCAGAGTCAACCTCTGTCTTCTCCTTCTCCTTCCGCTCCTGCGTTGATGGAGAGGATAATCAAGTTCAAATGGAAACATCCCGATGAACAACTTCCTTTGGAAGTGCTTGCTCATAAGGAAGAGGTGCTTCCTCTTCTAGTAGAACTTGTCAAACAAAGGAAATACTGGGTCAGTTCTAATGAGAACGAGTGGTGGGCACCAGTAACTTCAATCCACCTACTCTCGCTAACAAAGGACAAGCGTGCCCTGGACACGCTGATCTACGTGCTTTACAATTACAGCAAAGAAATGAACGATTGGCTGGACAGCATGGGCTCGCTTCTGTCCAATTTTGGCGTCTCTGCGTTCGATAGTTTGGCAAGTGCTGTCTTGGATAGAACGTTGGATCAATGGGCTAGGAATGTGGCTGCGAGGGCCATTATGGTTGTGGCTGACAAGAGCGGGGACGAGAGCTCAAGAAGGAGGGCAATTGATTGTTTGGAAGAAGCCATCAAGAACGAGAAGCATCGCGAAACGAGGAGTTGGCTTGTTTCAGAGTTTTCTGAGATGAAGGACAAAGAGTCACTTCCTTTCATCAAGTCCCTTTTCGATGCGGGAATGATTGATGCTACCGTGACAAGTTATGAAGAAGTGAAGGATGTTTACGAAGGAAGATATGAGGGTCAGTCCTACCTAGTGCATGACACGAAGGATCCTATGGATTACTTTAGAGAGAAGGAAAAAAACAACAACAAGCCTAATTTTGAGTCAGCAGTCGAGAACGAAGAAGAAGGGAAAGTTCCAGTCCGCTATGTACGGACGTTCTGCACTCAAGGGCCTGAAGTCCTAGATGAGCCTCTGATTGACGGCCAGATCCCCGACTAGTTCTACACCGCGCCAGATGAAGACGCTCGAATGAAGGTCTCAACCCTCATCCAAGCGGCGGGTCTGCGTCCTGTCTACATCGGCGAGAGCATCGAGAGGCATGTAACTGTCATCGATGGAGTCACTCGCCTCTGGTTCGCCCTCGCCATCAAGCAGGGCCACGGCAGACACATCAGCTTCCGCCTGCTAACCGAGGCCAGCCCTCCCTTCCCACGTGCAGATTAGGGGAATCAACTCGCTGCGTGCAAAGAATCCAAAATTATGAACTAATGAGGCGCGAATTCCCAGAGTCTTGTGACTTCATAGCATTTGATCTAGATTACATGATAATCCTCAGATGGTGCCAGAAAGGGCCTTGTCTAAACAGACTCATGTCCACGTCCCACTACCACCTAGATCGGCGATGTATTGAATGGAAGGACAGACTTAATAATTGCCAATTGCCAATTGTAACTTATGGTCGAGGAAACAAGCACCATAACTCTCAAGAGGAGCACGAAAGAACGCCTAGAATCTCTCAAGGGCTCTAGGGACTGGAACACGTTTCTGGAAGAGCTGTACGCGCAAAAGAGAAAGAAAGAAGGT
>JASHPQ010000167.1 GCA_030037995.1 Nitrososphaerales archaeon
ATAGGCAGGACTCGGCCAGGTGGTGTTGAGGAAGAGCGCTATGAAGTTGCTGTTTGCGCTTTTTATCGCATTAGAAATGCAGGTGTTACATTGCGACTGAGTGGAGAGATTCGTTTCTGAAATATTGAGCGCGGTAAAGAAGCATGGCGTTCCGTTGATCACGAGCGGTGCGACTCCAGTGGGGCTCCACCACCACAGTGCCCTTGGAGTAATGCCGCCGTTCAACAAGCCGCTGACGTACTCGTTTGCTATTGCACCGCTGTTGGCGGTGGGATTCGCGCCGGGGCCATCGATGAAAAAGAAATCTTTGACATTCGAGACTGATGCCAAGCTCGCCGCAGTTCCTAGAAATTGAGCAACGTCCGGCAGCTCGGACACGTGGTTATATCCAGCACCCGCACTGCCACTTGTGACCACACCGGTCGTGGAAGCGATGTTGTCGATGTACCAGTGGACTACAGCGGGATCGAGCCACTGAGCAACTTGAGTCATGGTAACTCCGATCGGCATACTGACTTCCTGACAACTCAGCATGTAATTCGCAATCGCATCATCGGTCCAGTCCAACGTGTCCCCTTGGGAAGCAATGATCGTGATGTACTTGCGGCTGCCGTCGTAGCTCGGAATCGCGGCGGGATTGGGAAAAGTCGCACCAGAAAAGGGAGCGAACGCAGATTTCACTGACATGTTGGAGGTGAGCTGACAGCCCGTGTAGTAACCACCGCCATGAGCCGCCGGGCTGCTCCCAGCCAGCGCGCTAGCTTGAGCGCCCGAGCCTCCGGAAATTGCAGTCACGAAATCGACTTCGTTGCCACCCCCGCTGGGCTCTCCGATGCCCACGTACCCGAGGACCACGTAGGGCGTCGGATAAGCATTGATCACTGTAGCAGCGAAATTCTGCTGTGCCTGGACCGTGCCATATGAGGAGCTAAGCTCGGCAAGAGGAACTTGAAAGCAGAAGGCCTTCGACATTACTAGATAATCCGTCATCGCAATCCTGATAGATCCGTCGCTTGGCGGATTGATCGCCAGCCATTGCTTCGTAACTGAATCCGAGACCATGCTCCACACCTTTTGATAGAGAGCGATTCCGGTACCCCAAGTGGAAATGTCGTACAGGGGACTGCTCTGATGTGCAATGGGAGGAGTATCTCCAGCCGGAACGGGGAGAGCATTGTAAACCCCGCAGAGAGTTCGGACGGCATTAAGCTGGTCTACGGCTTCGTTCTGACCCAGCGTTGAAGACGAGCTGTAATCCGTTTCATACGTGATCCATCTCGCCGGGCTACCGCACACCTGACTCCCAAATTTGGAAATGAGCTCATCTGTGTTGTACGAGCTGTTGAAGGTTACGCCGTAATGCTTCGTCAATGACTCCTCGATGATTCCATCCACGAAAGTATTGGCAGTGATGTAGATCTGGGGCGAAGTTCGTGCGAGAATGCCCGCGATCACCGCGAGTTGCAGGGAAGGCGTCCCCTGATCCAGCGATCCGAGATACAGCATTGAAGGCGGATCCCCGGGCTTTGGAAGAGTGACCGATGACGATGGATAATCCACTCCAGAAACCGCATAGCTAGCATACCCAGGAAGATATTTCGAAGATAGAATAGCTCTTGAAAACACCGGTGATAATGCGCTTCCGAACATCGCTACTGATCCTAACATGGCACTCCCAAGAAGGATTTTCTTTAATGTCCCCCTTCTGTCGGGATCGAATTGTTCCGAAGACTTTTTTTCCGTCGAGACTCTTTTGCTCTTTAGCAATTGTTGGGATCAAGCCGCGCGGCCTCGGCGCGGTTATCTTAAACGATGACATTTGAACGAGCTTTTGAAGAGGAAATTCAGAAGTGCAAAATATTGCACTGCAGCTAGCTAGATATCCAAACAAAGGCATAGGCAGGCTTTTTGATTTTGAGCTCGATTTTCTAAGAAAAAAGATCCTCGCATCGGGACAATGTGTGCGATTGCAATTGTTATGCATCCAATAGCATCAGCTCGAATATTTGCTCGCGGTGTCTACTACAGGTAACGCGGGGCAGAGTGCAGGTAAATTCGAATACATTTCAATCAAGCTATAATTCTGCGAAATGTTGTTCAGTATCCCTTATCGAGAAGACCAATAATCAGACTATACCGGCTTCCGATATAATCAAGAGAATTTAGCGAGATTTTGATCTCAGAAAATGGCGGACCTGCCATTACAAATTCTGCAACGCAATCGGCGGCGATAAGCGATAACGTTCTTAGTTACAAGTAATGCTGAAAGAACTGTTACCAATTTTTAGGGCACTTTTGACCCAAAAAAAGTCAAGTGAAGCCACATCGTGTGGCGTGCGGAATGGCTTCGATATGGTCGGTGAATTTCCCGATAATTCTATTATGAAAGGGGACAAGAACTCGCATTATTCATACATCCAATGGTGAACCACGATGGCATTCTCGGATCGAATGCAACCATTGCCTGCATGTTTGGTTCTGGAGTCTCGTCGCTCCCTCCTCCCCACATCTGAGATAGGCCGCCGCCCGGGCCCATTGCTCCCCCGGAAGATTCCGGGGTGAAAATTCGCGCGATGGTATTCTCGAGCATGGTTTCAGCCGACACTCCATTGTAGCTCATATTCGACATGGCCCAGGCTCCGGTGGCGCGTGTGACCTGAATAAAGTGCAAAGCATCCCGCGGGACGGAAAAGGGGTATTGCGCCATCGCGTTCTGATACGCACTCTGCCACTGCGAACATGATACTGTTCCGGCGACGCACTGCATGTACAGTTCATCGATCACGAAGCTCAACTCCTCCAGATCGCTGCTGGTGCTGGGAGTTGTTGAGCTCGGTAATTCGGCCGTGATCATGGTACTGCCTGGAGTGTCATAGTTCTCGAGGTACCAAATCTGCCCGTCCTCAGTTGAGCCGTTGCATGTGAGCTTCCCGATACCGCCGATGTGAATTCCCGGTTGAACCAGCTCTGTGGTGTAGGGACCGGCGAAACCGTACTCCGCTTCGCGCATATCCAAAAGCGTGAAATTGGACGGATAATTGTAAACCGCGAAAGGTGGGGAGCAGGGCCCAATCCCGTAGAAGGGCATCGAAAGATAGTATCTCGTGTTAGTGTACACTTTAAGATTTACCTGATTAAACTCGGGCTGCCCAACCAGAACCGAGCTGGAACTGGCAAAGTAATCCAGCGAAGCTCCACCTTCCAAGTTATTGTCGATCAAAACGCAGACGTTGTTATAGCCATTTTGAATGCCGATTGCCGGACTCGGCTCCACATTTCCGCCGCAGCTTAGCCCTAGAGTCTGATAATATCCGTAGC
>JASHPQ010000168.1 GCA_030037995.1 Nitrososphaerales archaeon
TGCAGGCTTTTCTTGACGAAGAGAATTCGATGCTGCAATCGATGGTTGACAAGATCGACGCCTCGGGCGCGAACGTGCTCATATGTCAGAAGGGCATCGATGACATCGCGCAAAGTTTGCTCGCAAAGAAGGGGATACTGGCGGTCAGAAGGGCTAAGGAAAGCGACATGACTCGCCTTTCGAAAGCTACCGGCGCGCGGACGGTAACAAATCTGGACGATCTATCACCGAAAGACCTGGGATTTGCCAAACTCGTCGAGGAGAGAAAGGTGGAGCAGGACAAATGGGTGTTCATTGAAGGATGCAAGAATCCAAAAGCAATGACCATTCTAGTCCGAGGAGGTTCTCAGAGAGTGGTGGACGAGGCAGAAAGGAGTGTCCACGACGCCATTATGGTGGTGAAGGACGTCTTGGAAGAGCCGGCGGTTGTCGCGGGTGGCGGAGCTCCGGAAGCGGAAGTGGCGGCCAGATTGCGGGAGTACGCCACAAAACTTCCCGGAAGAGAGCAGCTAGCCGTGCTAAAGTATGCGGATGCTATGGAGTCCATTCCTCTGGCCCTCGCGGAAAACGCAGGCATGGAACTGATTGATGTCCAGGTAGAGTTTAGGGCGAAGCACGCGCAGGGAAAAATTTGGTTCGGAGTGAATGCGCGCACTGGAAAGGTCGCAGACATGATGGATGAGGTCATCGAGCCTCTCGCGGTAAAAGAGGAAATAATCCGCGCAGCGACCGAAGCCTCTTGCATGATATTGAGGGTAGACGATGTTCTGGCTTCGGGCAAGTCGAAAGGTCCCCCGGGGCCTCCGCCAGGGGCAGGAGGCATGGGCGGCTACGGCGGCATGGGCGGTTAGCAGTTAATAACCAACTAAGTTCACCCGCCTGACACTCATGGAGGTCCTCTATCGAGGCAAATCCCTTGTTAGAGATCCCTCCGTACTCTTTCTTCGTTACTTGTTAGATGGGTGACCGACCTCTTGAGAGCTAAGCTCCATAGCTGATCGTCAAGAAAGGGCTGTTCACAAGCTACAAAACGGGACTTCTACTGCTTCTGCAACCTGATGCTGAACGACAGTTCGTAGCTCCCGTTGGCCTTTCTTTCTTTATTCCAGTTCAGCTCCTTTATCTTGTACCGTCCCGTCATTTCCGTTCCATCATCGCTCTTGACTTCCACTTCCCGAATGCTGCCAAGTCTGTACAACTCGCTCTCGATTGACTTTAGATCGGCTTCGGATTGTACTCGACCCCTGATTCCGATCGAGCCCCGCGTAATTTGTTATGGAATATTGGGGGGCATGTGCTCTTTGTTAGCTCGACGTTACCTATTCTAACAAACTTAGATGATCGGAGCTCTGTCATTTCCTAAATGAATTTAGGGCTATCGTGCGATTACCGCAATGATCTTTCCGGTTGTCTTGTCCCGTATGTTGATCTGCTGAGGATGTACCGCGAACACGACGAAACCAAGGCAATCAAAGAGTTCTGGATCCACCGGAGAATCTGGTTTGCCCGAAGTACCGGCTGAAATCACAGCCGTCATCGCTTTCTTGGTCTTGGGCACTCCGTCTCTCGAGATCAGCTTCACTACCTCCGGATCGTTGTAAAACTTTTTTCTCTCTCGAATCCCGGTTTCCACATCTTGTGACATCTGTGTCATTGCTTCTCTTAACGTATACGAGAGAATCAGAGGATATAAACCAGACAAAGGAAGAACCTTACGCCTTCGGATCAATGAGCGTGTCTTTCATTGAGAAGAAACAGTCACGTTGGCGGAATCCCCATTTGAAAAGAATCTTAGCCCGGCTAGAGCTCCAATAACGAGATAATGGCGGCATTTTCATTCTGAATCGTACCATTTTGAAGCGATATACTGGAATGAATCGCATCTTCATTCGCCAGGAAAACGAAACCCATATCGTCGCACCACTGCTTTGAGTCAGAAATGATTCGAGTTAGCGCGTCGGGAGAAATGTCGTGGAAGGAGAGCATCGCTGTCTTTGGGTCGAGATCTTTGCCTACCTGCTCTGTTTTCACGTCTCCCCTTTCTATCAAATGCCTCAAGAGCTCAACGGCATTTTCATCAGATTCCCTCGGCTGTACGATAATAAACAACGAAGACATGTCGCCTTAAATCGTTTATTCAACTGCATTTTAGCCTTTGTCGGATATCCTGCAACCGGATCGAAGTTAATCCATTTATCTTCATCACTTTCATGTAGGAATGATAGTTCGATTCGTTGCAGTCGTCTATCGTTCTCACGGGAGAATTTAGGAACCGTCGTATGAATTTTCCAATTTCTGACTTCGATCAAAAGTCACCGTGGAAATCAATTTTTCTCGTCCCCTCATAGTTCGTCTATGATCACGGAAACTATAAGATCGGTCAAATTTTAGCCCAATCATAGAGTTTTTGGTGAATATCGATTGATATGCAAACATATCCACCGAAACTATTGCGAATTGAACGATCCCCTCTCATAGCAAATCTCATCTATAAGTAGTGCCAGAAACGAGCACAGGTAGCAACAGAACACTCTTGGATATTGTTAGTCTTGGAATAATTGGACTCGTTGTAATTGTGATTCTAGGTATCCTTCTTTCAGGGATCAAAATTCTGAGAGAATGGGAGAGAGCACCGCAGCTAACACTGGGGAGATTCAGAGGCTTGAAAGGTCCCGGCATAATCTACGTTCCACCTTTCATCAGCAAGCTCCCTTACATCGTTTCAACAAGGCTGCAAGTTCTGACATTCAAGACGGAACAAACGTTCACTCGTGACAACGTTCCAGTAAACGTAGATGCGGTGATGTATTTTCAGCCTATTGATGTACAGAAGGCTACTCTTAACGTGGAGAACTATAGCGCCGCTACCCAGCTTGCGGCTCAAACTACTTTGAGAGAAACAATTGGCGGAGTCAGCTTCGACGATCTCCTGTATGAAAGAGAAAAGATTGGTGCATCCGCGAGAGAGATAATCGACTTGAAAACGGAAAACTGGGGAGTCAAGGTTACGGCTGTCGAGATCAGGGATATTACCACTCCATCTGCACTGCAAGAGGCAATGTCTAGACAGGCTCAAGCTGAGAGGGAACGAAGAGCAAGAATCACGTTAGCTGAAGCTGAATTCCAAGCGGCTCAAAAGATGGTCGACGCTGCAAATCTTTACTCTGCGAATCCGAGGGCGATGGAGCTCCGGTGGATGAACATCCTCTATGAGCTGGGTCTGCAAGGTCGTGGCACTCTCATGCTGATTCCTACCAACATGCCAACGGCCGGGGTTGGGTCACCACAGGAAGTTCCACAACATGGTACTGCGCCTTCAGACAAACAGAGAGACCAAAGGCGTCAGGCACAAGCCGCCGCGTCTACTCTGGTCCCCTGATTTTTTCAAAAATTCTTTAATTATCGGATAGCTCGAAAACCTATTCGCGCCGCTGTCATTTACGGGTTCGAATCACGTGTCACAATATTCCGTCTGCATCTTGAGCCCAGATCAAATCTGACCGCACGCGCGGATCGTCGTATTTGGAACAGTCTTTCAAGAGTCAGAATAATCTTGAGAGGGGACGGTTTCCATCACGAATTGGCTACCGACTTTCGCCTGTTCTTCGAGGGCTTTCTGATCTTCAGCTACGGAAGTTTTTGCATCGGATTCAATTTTCTCTAAAGAGCGAATGATGCGATCGACCTCGACCTCCGCTTCTTTCGGAGCGGATGGCGCAAGCTCCTGTTTTCTCTCGGTGCTTATCTTTGGTTGTCTAGTCTTTATCGACACGAGACGTTTAGCTTTAGTCTTTACCGGAATTTGCTCAGCGAAGCGTAGAGTTAGTGTCCTGTCGTAGCGATCATAGTTTTCACCGACCAACCTCATCCTATTCTTGGTACCGCTCGCTATCTCCAACAGGCCTGCAGCGACACCCTGGACAAATTGATTGCCGTACGGGACATCTCCTTCCGCGGTCGGAGGATCTGAGATGATCACTTCTCCCAGTCTTCCTTCAATCTCGCTTCGGAGTTCGAAAGTTCCCCATCCTGTGGCCATGAGGAACGCCTGCACATTTTCAATCAGCGGTCCGCACCTTATCTTACCATAGATCTTCGCTCCAATTTTGAATACCCTGGTTACACAAACGGGGCATACTCCTTGCAGCGCACTGGACTTGTTAGACAGGATCACCTGTCGAGGATTCTGTATCAGTCTCCAGGATCTACATTTCACGCAATATGCCTCAACACTTCTTTGTTGGGACAAATCTTCCTGATTGTAATCGGTGGCGATTGGATAACCAAGCTCCAGACCGAGGTTCAAAATTTGGCCCAGTTCTTGCATTACCCCGTGGGCATATTCGCGGCCTTCTTCGTACAGTGCTGCTGTGCCAATAGATCCAGTCTCCTTTGCGAGGCGTCTTCCCAAATTGATTAGTGTACTGGAGCGTAGCGCGACCGCACTCTGTTTATTGTTGAAGGCAATTCCCGCGAGCCTCCTTCCAAATAATCGGCCCCTTATTTCGCAGTATTCGGTAGAGGTGACGTATTTCATGGATTGCAGCTGAATCGCCAGCTCTCTGGGAGACAAATCACCATGTTCCAGATTACAGCACAAGGTGAGTACGAATTTATTTTCGAAGCTGTTTATGCTGCTATCAAGGGCGAGAAGCATCGCCCCGTGTTCCACAAACACACTGATAATCTGATTTTGAGTGTAGGGGACGTTTTTACCGCAGATTAAAAACTCATAGTCGAAAATATTTCCCGGAAGAGACAACCCGATGTTTTTCGGATAGTAGCCAGCGAGCTGCTTAGCCCGCTTCTCTTTGGACTCCAAGAGCTTCATGATCTTTTTCTAATCGAAGCTCTGCGACTCGGGCGGCTTTAGGACTTTGTGTATTACGGATGACAGTACAGGGCATTGTATCAAGGATATGAGTTGGTGAGAGGTACTTGGAATCTCAAACTTTCGTGATGGCTACCGAGAATCGAGGTTAAGATCCTCAGTCCCCTTCTTTTGCTAAACGAAATTTATGATTCTTGTCTCTATCAATTTGGCAGTTGGAGTGCCTTTGGTGGTGACGATGGAGTAGCCTTCCGCATTGCATTTTTTGCAATTATAGTGAAGCAATACACCATTTTCTCCAATAGGCTTTCCAGAATCGACGTCCCAATCATGCGTTCCAAACATCGTGGAAATTTCGGTCAAGTCTTTATTGGCAACTCTTTCGGGCGAGACGCATACCGGTACCTTTCCAGATTGGCTCAAGGCTTCCCTTTCACTTCCAGCAAACCAAGCATCCAATTAAGCAATGTTTTCAATAATTCGGAGCGCAAAAGTGGCCCGCCAGTACCTTTTCCATGGCATGCAGTATTTTTGGTTCGCTTGGAACAATCATGAGACCGAAGGAGCAAGAGTTCTGCCGAAAATTTTCCCGAATTTTTGAATGATTTGGGGCATGACGATTGGATACTTCGACCCGGCGAATTCTCCAAAACACTAAATAACCTCGGGCTCGTCTCCCTCCGAGGTCTGAAAACAAATGCCCTATATTAACGTGGGAAGAGAGAATTCTGGAGAGGTAGAACTGTACTACGAGG
>JASHPQ010000169.1 GCA_030037995.1 Nitrososphaerales archaeon
AGTCTCGCATTTGCAATCGCCATTTGAACACTCGACAACTCGTGTCGTACAAGGATGGGTTTGATATCAGTCTCTGAAAGATAATCCCAAAAATCCCAAGGTCCCGCAACCAGACCGAAAACGAACTTTGTCTTTTCACGGACGAGCGAGTCTACAACGAGTTTCCAAGCTTTCATTTAACTGCTCGCTGCCATTCGTCGCTTATTTATCAATTCCAAAAATGACCAGCACATTTTGAACGGTCTATTTCTCTTAGACCCTAGAATAGATCGATCCCCCAAACGTGAACAAGTTAACTACGTAACTGTCGCTCTCGGGATAATCTCGGCACATTATAATAAGCTAAAAATCCTTATGAGAACGCGAAACCCTGTATCGTGTCAAATTGTGCAGGGCTGTGGTCTCGTCAATGGTCCATGTCGCGTGATATCTCATCTTGAGAAATTCCTCAAAAAATCAAACCGCATCGCGCGTTGCCACTCGTAATTCTGTTGCGGGTTCCTCTCCCACCGGGAGATATTTTGGACAGCCTACGCCCTTGCCTGGGGAGAAACAATTCGTTGACCAGAGATCGGATAACAAGTATTATCGTCTGGTGGATCCGACTTTGCTTCAAAAAATCCCTTCTCCAAGAATTTCTCCTCCGAGGATGAGTCTCCAAGATGTCATTGGAAACGAATCGGTGAAGCGGATCCAGAATTCGGGTCAATTGGTCTTTCACTCCGTGGGAGATACTGGAGCGACGTTTGGTGCGGGACCTGGGGACGAGGGAGCTGTGACAGATAAGATGGCTGCAGATTTCGTGGGAGAAGCTTCCGAGGATGTCCCAGCTTTCCTGTATAATCTGGGGGACGTTATCTACAACTTCGGCGAGGACCAGTATTACTACGACCAGTTTTACGAGCCCTTTAGAAACTACCAGGCACCGATCTTTGCGATTCCGGGCAACCATGACGGTGTGATCTACAGCGGCGACCCCGAGTCCACCCTCGCTGCATTCCTGCAACATTTTTGTTCCGCCGCCCCGGTCCATGCTCCGCAGGCCGGTGGTCTCGTAAGGACGACTATGACTCAGCCCGGGGTCTATTTTACTTTGGAGGCGCCCTTCGTGACAATAATCGGCCTCTATAGCAATGTGCTCGAAGATCCGGGCATAATTTCCAGCGAAGGCGGCAAAAATCCGACGGTGGACGATCAGCAGCTGGATTTCTTGCGGTCGGAACTCCAGCGTCTGAATCATTCCAAATACAAGGGAGCGTTACTACTGGCGGTCCACCATCCGCCGTACACCATCGGAGTAGAGCATGGATCGAGTCCCCGAATGCTGAAGGACATCGAGGATTGCATTTCGAAGGCAGGAAACTTTTGGCCGCACGCCATACTCTCCGGGCACGCTCACAATTACGAGCGCTACACGAGGACCGTGGGTAGCAACGAAGTGCCGTTCGTCATCGCGGGGAGCGGCGGCCACGCGGCGACCAAAATAAAGCTCAGTTCAGGCAACACAGTGATTCGAACTCCGATGGAGGTGTTGGAGAATGTGACCTTGGAAAGGTACTATGCACAGTATGGATACCTCAGGATCGTAGTTACGCAAGAGATTTTGACATTCGAGTTCCACGATATCACAGCTGGACTTTCGTCCAAATCTCCCGCCGACGTATGCTCGGTCGATCTGAAGACCCGGAAACTGGTTGCAGGACATGCTTAGTTTTAATCAAGCAAAGAAGGTTTTTGGTAACCTAATGAAACATGACTAACGCTTCAGGGGGTCAGAGAGCCCTGCGTGAGAGTAACGAACTTTTGTCGGAAAATCTGTCGTCGAGGGCTATACTTTTGTTTCCGGTAGCTGCGATTGGTGTTTTGCTTTATTGGGTACAGTAGAAATATTACCTCTAAAGTCTAGAGGTATTCCGATCCTTGAAGTCCATGTGGGAGACCCATTAGCTGATATGCGTTACTTTATGCAATTTCTCATGGGGTTGCGTGAACACTCGGAAGAAGGTACTAATTACGGGAGGCCGTGGTGTCATTGGAACTATTCTGCGAACAGCGTTCCAAGAAAAATACTCTATCACTTGTCTCGACATGAATGCAGACGGTGCGGAATGCGTTAGCGGGGACATCACCAAATTAGAAAAGATCGTCCCTTTTTTCGAAGACCAGGCCGCTGTGGTGCATCTCGCCGGCGACTCGCGATTGAAAGCGGACTGGAACTCTGTATACCAGAACAACATCTTGGGAACTTACAATGTCTTTGAAGCTTCCCGTCAGCAAGGTATCAAGAAGATCGTCTTTGCAAGCTCGAATCACGTAACGGGTCTATACGAGGGCGATTGGCCGATCTCCTCTATAGTAAGGGGGGATTTCGAAGGTATAGACAAGACCAAGATTCCGAAGGTCTCGCATCTCTCTCCTCCTAGAGTCGACAGTTTCTATGGGGCCAGCAAACTTTTCGGCGAAGGTTTAGGGCAGTATTATTCTAGAGAGTACGGCGTGTCGGTGATCAGTCTAAGAATAGGAACCGTCCGACCGTACGAATGGCCCATGCCTTCGGAGACGCGTTTTTTTGCAACTTGGCTTTCTCATCGCGATTTGGTGCAGCTCGTGGAAAAATCCCTCGAAGCGAGGGGACTTACCTACGACGTGTTTTACGGCGTATCCGACAACACTTGGCGGTTCTGGGACGTCTCTCACGCGAAAGATGTCATAGGATATGAGCCTCAAGACAACGCCGAAGAACATCGACCGAAGAAAGGAAAACCATAACGCAGTCGATAAGAAGAATGGTTTGCTCTCGCTTTATTGTAAAATCAAAACTAGAAATATTCTTCTACTCAACTGCACGTCTTCTCATATATGAAGGCCGTCAAGAGAGTGAAACCAGTTCCCGAAGGCCACCACACCGTCTCACCGTATCTTCTGGTTAACGGAGCTTCTGATCTTCTAGACTTTTTGAGAGAAGCCTTTGGAGCGGAGGAGGTCGTCAGATTCACCACATCTGACGGAACGAGAACACATCATGCCGAAGTTCGCATCGGAGATTCAATTGTTATGCTTGCTGATGCCACTGACGCGTATCCGCCCATGCCAGCAATGGTACATCTCTATGTTGAAGACACAGATAGCGTTCACAAGCGTGCTCTAAAAGCGGGAGCTGTCTCTCTCAGGGATCCTTCGGATCAACTCCACGGTGAGCGATCGTCAGGAGTCAAAGACAGGTGGGGGAATCAGTGGTGGATCGCAACCCGCATCGAAGATCTCTCCAAGGGGGAGATTGAGAAAAGAATGGCAACCCGTTCCGGCACATAGAAAGTGTGATCATATCATTTCAAAATCCATTTGGATACAAAGTAGTATATCTAAAATGTTCTTTGCCTGAAACGAATTAGGGTATCTCCATATTTCTCTTATCCAAAGAAATAGTCGGAGTAGCTCGCATAGTTTCTGAAAATACATCGAAGCTTCGTTTATATCTGGATCCCCGAAATCGGAAAAGTACATGTCGTCATCGAAACTTGCACTGCTTGGCGGAGAGCCGATTTCACCCGAACTCAAAGGGTACACTTGGCCCATTATGGCTCGCGAAGATGAGGTTGCAGTTCTTCAGGCGCTCAGAAGTGATTACTGGGGAGGCCTTGGAGATGCAAATCTACCCAACAATATCTTCGAAAAGGAATTTGCGAAGTACCAGGATTGCAAGTACGGGATTCTGGTTGCTAACGGGACACTATCGTTAGAGCTAGCCCTGAAAGTTGGAGGAGTTAGACCCGGCAACGAAGTACTGGTCTCAGCGCTAACTTTCGTGGCTAGTGCGTCCGCAATAGTCTCAGTTGGGGCGATTCCAAAGTTCGTTGACGTTGATCCAAATACAGGTCAGATCTCGGCCGACGCCATCGATAAGGCGGCTGGTCCGAAAACTAAGGCGGTCATGGTCGTCCATTATGGGGGCTATATGGCAGATATGGATCGAATCTTACCTGTTGCTCGAAAACACGGGTTGTTGGTGGTCGAAGATTGCGCTCACGCTCAAGGGGCTTCTTGGCGCGGAAAAAGGTCCGGTTCCTTCGGAGACTTCGGGGGGTTCTCCTTCCAGCACAGCAAAACCCTTACGGCTGGGGAGGGAGGAATCACACTGACAAACAGGGATGACATTGCCGATAGGGCTATACTGCTGCGCAATATTGGAAGGCGAGCAGACCAAAAGACGTACAGCCATTACCTCTCGGCGTCCAACTGGCGGCTCGGCGGGTTGCAGGGAGCCTTGCTGCTTTCAAGGTTCAGACGCTTTCCCGAAGAAGCGGTCGCCAGACATCGCAATGTCCTTTCTTTCGAATCCCAAGTTGGAAAGATCGAGGGCTTAACACCGATGCCTGCTGATGAAAGAATGACTCAAAGGACGTGCTACTTTTACGTGCTTAGATTCGATGAAGAAAAATTTGGCTGTCCGCGGGACAACTTTATGGCGGCCCTCAAGGCGGAAGGGTTGCGCGAAATTGGCAAAGGGTACGACAGACCGCTCTACAAGGAGCCGGCCTTTGCTCGCGAGAACCTAGTCCCGATGTATTTCGAAGGCATTGAGATCCCAGACTACCATTCCATGTATCTGCCCCATGTTGAACGCTGGGCGACCTCCCAAGTGACGATTCCGCATAGAATCTTTTATGGAGACGGCAGGGGTGTCGAGTTGCTTCTTAAAGCCATGGAGAAGGTCAAGGATAATGCTCAGGACCTTTCCGATCCACGTCTAACTATTGCTCCTGCGGGGCCCTCGGAATTAGCCAAAAGGGTCTGAGACCGTTCTCTGAAGGCTTCAAGATAAGGAAAATTCAG
>JASHPQ010000016.1 GCA_030037995.1 Nitrososphaerales archaeon
CGAGTACCTGAAAAACAGCGCTTTCAGGTGCGAGAGGATGAAGGCTTTGATCGAAACAAACAAGGGGAAACTAGATCTTTCCCTCCTAGAGAGCATCCTCAGAGATCATGAAAACCGCCCCAACACGATCTGTGCACACGTAAACGAAAGCAGGTCGCGAGTCCACTGGAGCAGGACACTGGACGGCATGATCTACATTCCGGAAAAGAAAGAAGCTTGGATAACCCACGGTAATCCCTGCGAAGCCGAGTTCGTGAAGTACACTGTCTCATGATTCTCCTGAATCAAAAAAGCTAGACGAGAGACGCTAGCAGCGTACCGCTGCCCACCATTGCTGGCCGCTTAGCGTTGAACGTGATTATTGATTTAAAGTATAAATAAACCGCGTCTAGGGCAATTGTCAGTGATTCCCTCCAAGAAAAACGCACGTGCGATTTCAACGACTGTAATTGCTGTTATCGTAATTGTTGTGATTATAATTGCCGCCGCAGCAGTGTACGCATCGTTACCAAAGACGACCACTACTACGACCACACCTTTGACCACCACCTCGGTTCCGAGCATCAGCACGACCTCGTCCTCAATATCGTCATCATCGACGAGTGCTCCCAGTACTACCTCTTCGTCGACTCAGGAATTGATCGTGGATGAAGGGTCTGCCCCCACGACCGGCGATCCGGCAGCGGCCATTGATAACAACGGTCTCGAAATCGCCCAGAACACGCAGCTTCCACTCACGTTTTGCGAGAACCCGGCGTGTACCACTCTAATTCCGGTTCTGGCAGTTAGCTGGAATGAAAGCCCTAACGGATTGACCTACACTTTCAACCTGCGTTCCAACGTCTATTACAGCAATGGAGATCCCTTCAACGCATATGTGGTGTGGTACAACATCTACAGAGATCTGATAATCAACCAGGCAGCAGATTTCATCTTCTACATTTACTTCAACGTCACAGGCGTCACGCCTGGAGATGTGAACTCTTTGGACAACAGCATGAATTCTCCTGGTTCCAACGCCACGCTCCTGAGCATTATGGAGAATATGGACAACAGCGTCACGGTATTGAATGCGACGGCTGTGCAGTTCCACCTGACAAATCCTTTTGTAGCGTTCTTGCAGAGCATCGACACGGCGCCCTGGGTGTTTGTAGATCCGTACGTCGTGCAGCAGAACGGCGGTGTCGTACTAAACCAGCCCAACACTTGGATGTCCGTAAACGGGAGCACGGTGGGAGACGCACCTTACATCACTCAAACATACGTAGTCAATCAGTACGCCCTAATGATTGCGAATCCTCACTACTGGGCTCAGAATATGACCAACAATCTGATACTCGAACCTGCAAAGATACCAAAGGTTCTCCTTCAGTACCCGACAGATGAACTCACCCGAACTGAAGCTCTGGAGACCGGCAAGGTGCAGGCATCCATCGTGTCTTTCAACGACATCTCGAACGTCTTGAGCGCCTGCAGTGCCTGCTACATTCCGAACACTGGGCCTTCGGGTTCCATTGAGTGGATCAACATCGACCAGCTCAAAGCGCCTACGAACAACACTCTGGTAAGGCAGGCTATGATCGAAGCAATCAACATCTCCGAGATCGAGTCGGTCGTCTACGATGGCTATGCTACGCCGGTGGTTGGTCCCATGCCCAACATTTTCAATTATTACAACAGCTCGATACACAATCTACCATACAACGTAACCAACGCGAAGGCGTTGCTGGCTAAAGCTGGCTATCCCGGTGGCGCGGGCTTCCCGACGATCAACATGATTTACTACACCAGTGCCTATGCAGCGCTCGTTGCAGAGATTGTGAAACAGGATCTCTCAGACATTGGAATCACCCTCCAGACTCAGGAGCTGACCGCTGACGAGGTGATCAGTCTGCAGGGCACCCCCGGCCAAAACGCGTCCGCCCCCTACATGGTCATGATCAACTGGACGTACTATCCAGACTTTAGTGCGTACGAATTCATCGTGGATTCGCAGTTCGGGGTGTTTGGAAACTTCCACAACCAGACGATAGCGAACGAGATCCTTGAGAGCAACACCCAGCTAAATCCCACTCTTAGAGGCCAGGAGATTTCCCAGATCACGAGCCAGCTGGTGCAGCAAGCAGGGTTCATCTGGCTGGGACAGGATCTGGACTTGTTCGATCCGGGCGCAGGTATCGGGCCCTACATATGGAACCATTGCGTGAGCGGCATGTGGTACAACACCGCCTTCAACGGCATTGACTTTAACAACGTCACAATAACGGGCTCGTGTGGAACCTAAGGATCCACTTGCGGGAAAGAGAATTCGAAAAGAACTGCCTTCGACTGTCTTAACGGTCAGCAAGGACTCTCGCTCCTGACTGAAAAGTAACCATTACCCTCCGAAATATACGTGGGAGAGCAGTGTGGCGGAGATTTTGGCTCTCGCCGGTTACATAATCGGGCGACTCCTGATCGCGTGATCGGCACTTTCATCCATGGGACGCCGTCGGAATGTTTGTCTCAGATGGAAGGGCTTGGTGATGCCAGCACGAATAGTTTCATATTCTATTTTGACGATTTTCCTAGTACTGAAGACGCAGAGTTATTCTCAAAAGAAATAGTTTCGAAGCTCGTGTGATTCAAGCCATTTAATGTAGATGTTCAGTGATCTTTTCTCGCTTTTCGGGCGGCATTGACGAGCATAATCATCTTGTTCATCGCTCCACTCCGCGTCAGATATCCCGTTCCTGAAAGGCCCTCATCGGAGGAAAGAGCCAGTTTCTCCGGTGGAACGTACCTCAGTGCCTTCTCAACTATCCTGTCAGCATCTTCAGAAGTCTCGAGGCTGTTGTACGGAGTAACGGCTCCGACTGCAATGTCTTTCTCCGGACAATAATCCTTCCAAGCGCTCAACTCCCTTTCTACAAACTTTCCCCCTGTAGCAGCCGCCTCCGATTGGACACAATCCATTTTACATTCTGCGATATACGGATACAACTCGGCTATACTGTAAGTCAACGGTGCAGACTCTGGGCTGTATGTAATCGGAACTCCAAAACAAAAATGAACCCAGATGTGCGCGTTGACGCCACTGATCTCTTCATTGAACGCATCAACAAGATCTCTCCAAGAGTCCTTGCTCAGTTTCCCGTATATGGTCGCCCAGTGCGAGTAACCAAAAGGGAAGTCCATCTGGATAATTTTGCATCCCGCATTGGCGATCTCTCTTAGAATCTTGTTGTACGTTCTGTGCAGGGCAAAGTAGATATCCCGATCGCTCTTTGCGCTTTTGTTCACAGAGTGCATTGCCGCGACGCCGGCCGAGGGCCCGCTGAACTTTAGGGGCATCTCCGTATTTTCCAAAGCGAGCTTGGCCGTGTCAACCCATATGCCGAGCTTGCCCTCTGAGGGTTCTTCCTCGATTGTCCACCAGTGTCTATTTCTGAAAAATGACAGCTCAGACATGCCGGTCACCTTGAAGATGTCTTTCGCCGGTTCGTCTCCGATGATGGATGCGATTAGAGACCTTCCTTCCGGCTTGTATTGTGTCTTTTTCGTGCCACCAACATATGCGACTCCATTTCCATCCCAGGCCGCATCTCCATTTCCCTTGGCGTCGTAACGGAGACACCCATCAGTTACTATGTCGAGACCCGCCGCCTGATGATCCATGAGAATGGTTCGTACTCCATCCGTATAAGCCTCCAAGAAGTGGGGATCAACACACATGTCTACCCACCCCCTATCGCCGATTTCGTAATTGTACCAGTCTGGCCGGGGGTACCTCCCTACCTGCGTTGCCGGGATTGTAACCCCTACCACGTCCTTAAGTTTCATGTTCTTCTCTTCCGCCTATGTTTTCTCATTGAATCGTGGTTCAAGATATACTTGAAGTGATTGAACTGGCTACCAGCTCTAAACGAAAGTAACGGTGTTGAACAGCGGTTCCCGGTTATCTCCATCCCACAGAGGATCGAAGTAGACACTCTTGATCACACTTTTTTGCCACGCTATCGAGCTGTCACAATAAAAGAGCTTGCAAGAGGCGAACCAGGCGTACGGTGCATTCTGATTGATCCAGGCTTGAGCGGCCGTACAAAGGGTTTGAACCTGCGCAGTGCTCGAACCATTGAGGAAAGAGTTCACACAGGCCTGCGTTACGGTATTGTTGATCAGGGCAGTATTGCCGTACGGTGATTGATTGCTCACGAAATCTACCCAAAAGTCGACGGGCGTGAGGAATGAAGGCGACCAGTCGTTATCACCAAGATCTTCTAGGTTCCCTACCATCGCCGTGTTATTGGCATACCAACTGTAGCTATTGCACGCAATGTCGCACCAGTTGTCGAAAGAGAGTGAGTCGATGTTCACGTTTATACCGATGGCTCCGAGATCAGCTTCGACAATCTCGGCGCGTGGTATGCAAAAGTCACACACTTCGCCCGACGTGACGTAACTCAATGCGGGGAGACCGTTGCCATTCGGAAATCCTGCCGCGGCAAGTTCCTGTTTCGCCAGTGTCACATTGTACTGATAACCTGAAAAGTTTCCGAGATTATAGAACTGGCTCCACGCCCCATACTCAGGGCCGATCCAAGGACTCACCTGCCCGTAGAACAGATTGTCAATTGCGGTGTAGTTGATAGCGTGTACGATCGCTAGTCTAACGTCAGTAATGTTCGTGGGGTAGAGTTGCATGTTCATAGAAAGCCCCATCGTAATCCCGGCGTCAGAGGGAAGCGTAAAGTACGAGTACTTGTTGGGATTGGCCGTTATCAGGTCCCAGCTTTCTCCACCAATCTCCGCTATTTGCACTGCTCCCGAGGAGAGATCGGTGTATCTTGAAATGTCGTCTTCTCTTGCATAGATAATCACGTTCTTCACGTGACCAGGATCCAGAGCTTCATTGCTTGCAATTACCGAAGGCGGTAGATCCCTTCCCCAGTAGTTGGGATTTTGCGTGTAACTGACATAAGCCTCTTCAGATACTTGGGTCACCATGTACGGGCCCGTGCCTGGGATGGGATTTTGATTGAAGTAATTATTAATCGAAGTCGCGGTTCCAAAGCCTCCATGGTCGAGCAACCACTGAGAGTCATAAAGCAAACCGGTCAGGGTCACAAGAGTTCCCAGAAACCACTGGAACTGGTTTATCAGATGGAACACGATAGTGTATGGATTTGGGGCGTAAATCGGCCACGAGGCGTTCGACATTATTGCGACTGCCTGAGGCGAGGGTTTTATCAAACCCGATGAATTCAATATCGCGATAGTACCCGGTCCGAAGTCCACATTCGTCATATTGAACAGAGTATATCCATCGTACCAGCCGCTGCTGTTGGCGGTCAGATAGTAAAAGCCGTACATCTGGGTCCAGACTTGGTAGGCGTTGAAAGCGTTGCCGTCGGAGAAGGTTACATTCTGTCTCAAATTGAACGTATAGATCGTGCCATTTGCAGAAACGGTCCAGTTTTGGGCGAGCGCCGGCAGAAATTGGATGACACCACCCGGAAATTCTGCGCTGAGATTTGCAACGACGAGCGGCTGGTAAACGTCGTACTCGCCCCAATCAGGATACACACCATCATCAAAAGCATAAAGCTCATTCAGATCTCCCAGAGGCCAGCCATTTGCGTCAATGGATAGTGTGGATATGGAGGTGGACGAAGAACTAGAAGTTGAAGTTGACGTCGTCGGTACTATTGAACTGCTAGATACGGTGCTCTGCATGCTGACTGACGACGACGATGATGACTGTGAGGAACTTGAACTGATGCTGGTTGCTGAAGACTGCGATGCCGTTGAAGATGATGATTGAGACGAAGACGTGGTCGTTAGGGTAGTTGTAGTCTGGATGGCTAAGAAGGCGGCGGCTCCAACGATTATAATAATCACGACAATTACTGCAATGATAATCATCCGGGAGATTCCTCGAGTACGCATGAGCCCAAAGACGACGCTCAGCGATATTTATTTTTTAGGATTGAAAATACGAGGGATTCTCTACCATTACCCAGAGAGCTCCTACAAACAGTGGAGATAGTAAACATCCAAACAACTGGGGATCTCAAATTGCCAAGGGATCAATCTCGAAAACAAAAATTGATAACTCTTACTTTTTTACCCAGCCCGGAGACGCAGAAGGATGTCATCGAAGCTAGCAACCGAATTCGACGTGATAGTAATCGGTGGTGGTATAAATGGACTAACGGCTGCCGCATATCTGGCAAAAGCTGGTGCGAAGGTCGCCCTAATCGAAAGGCGGGATCAGGTCGGCACACACTGTGCTACCGAGGAGTTCGCTACTCCCGGCTGGCGGAATAACCCACATGCCTCTGGAATCTGGGTGGGTCACAGTCCATGTATGATGGATCTTGAGCTTGAGAAATTTGGGCTCGATCTTTATCCCGCGAGGCACGTGAGGGCGCAGCCGTTTTTAGATGGAAAAGCCTTCGTCCCCGACGTTTGGGATGCGAACAACTTCTACAAGAAATGGCAGCGGTTCAGTACGAAAGACGCGAACACTTTCAAGGACATCTTCAGCTCCTGGGTGAAGATAAGGCAGGATCTTATGGACAGGTTCGTTTATTCGCCTCCTTCAGTAGAGAACTGGGATTTCATGGTCAAAACCATCAAGAACCTTCCTCACGTTCCTGATGATTTTCTCGAGATGACCGGATTTGAAATGATCGACCTCCTCTTCGAAGACGAGCACCTGAAAGCCCAGCTCGCGGGCTGGTCGCACGCGGTCGCGCTTGAACCTCACGTCAAGGTAATCGGTCCGATCGGTGCCATAATGTTGATCTCGTCATTCGGCGTCCAGCAATCAATCGGCGGATCCCATCAAGTTCCTCATGCGCTCTTCCGCTGCATAGTCGCATACGGTGGAAAGATCTTCCAGAACTGTCCCGTTGAAAAGATCATCATTGAAAACGGCGAGGCAAAGGGAGTCCGCTTGAGCAGATACGCTGCTTACCCTGAAAAGACTTTGATCGCAAACAAAGCGATAATAAGCAACCTATCCCCTGTGCCTACTTTCCTTCATCTGGTGGGCGAAGAATACTTGGACAAGTCGGTTGCACGTGTGATCAAAAATTTCGATTATGAATGGGGAGTGCTCTACACGGCCGGATTTCTGACCACCGCTCCGCCTAACTGGATTGGAAGCGATTTTGATCCGGATCTCAAGAAATCCTGGCATTTCAATCTCGGCGTCCAGTCGCTGTCTGATGTTGAGCGGTGCTTCACGCAGCTGTCGCGCGGGCAAATACCCGATCCAATCACTTTTCTCGGTGCCAATTTCAATTTCAGCATGCACGATCCCCACGCCGCTCCACCGGGCTTGCACAGTATCCAGCTCTGGGCCGACGTTCCTTACAACGTAAGAAAATACGGCGGTCCCGAAGCTTGGGACGAGCTAACTCACGAAGTTTTGGAGCGCTGTACCGATAGGATGGAAGAATACGCGCCAGGTTTCAGAAAGACTATTGTGGACAAGTTCTCTTATTCGCCCATCGATGTAGAGCGACGTAACCCCTCAGCCGTCAAGGGAGTTTGGCAGGGTGGGATCGTCGCACCCGGTCAGCTTTACTTTGACAGACCCTTTCTGGGTTGCAATGCCCCGCGTACTCCAATCAAGAAGCTCTACCTCTCAAACGGAGTCTGGCCTCACAGTTTTTCGTGGATCGGGGCAGGCTACAACGCAGCGCTTATCGTTATGCAGGATTTGGGATTGAAAAGACCGGACTGGTGGTCGCATAGATCGCTAGAGTGGACGGGAGATTGGGCGAGGAGGCACAGCATTTCCCTCGTTTCTCAAGTCACCGCATCCTAACGGGGATGATGATCGAATCATGGCCGACTATGACGTAGTCATAATTGGAGGCGGTCCGAACGGCGAGGTTCTAGGCGCATACCTTGCAAAATTGGGGTTGAAATGTCTGATCATTGACCGCAGGGACGAAATGGGAGGAGGTCTCATTACCGAAGACTACGGCGGATTCAGGTTCAACTACCATGCTACCTATTCTCTGATCGACAGCTGGTTACCGGCGATGGACGACCTCTTTCTCATTCAATACGGCGTCTCGGTTCTGAGACCCGAAGTTCAGTTGCACATAGCCCCCGAGGGCAAGCCCTCGCTTACCGTGTACAAGGATGCCAAAAGGACCGCCAAATCAGTTGCAAAAATTTCGCCCAAGGACGAAGCTGCCTTCACAAGGCTATACGACGACATCGTTGAGCTCAACAACAAGATAATTTTGCCCTGGACGTATACGCCTCCATCTCCTCCCAATAGGTTTTTGGATTTGCTTAGTAAGAGTGAGATTGGAAAAAAGTTTCTGCGCATCGCCGAGCTCTCGCCGCTTGAAATTTTAGAGGAATACGGAATAGAAAACGATACAGTCAGGGCTGCCCTAATTTATCCAGGCTGTGTCTGGGGGCCCGACCCCAATCAACGCGGAGTCGGTCAGTACTTCTGCTTCTATTTGTGGAGAATGACAAACTCCGGCTTGTACCACGGGGGCAGTCATAGAATGAGCTCATCTCTCCTTCGATCCTACTATGTAAATGGAGGACAGGTTATGGAAGACACCGTCGTGACCAAGATCCTGGTACAAAACGGAACTGCTGTCGGAGTCCGAGTCGACACCGGTAGAGAACAAAGAGACATCACCGCAAGGCTGGTCGTTTCAACGCTGAATCCGAAGCAGACCTTCATTGATCTCGTTGGAGAGGAACACCTGGATGCCAGTCTTACAAATAAGGTCAAGGCGTGGCAGTGGGACGAATGGGCAATGTTCATGGTGCATCTCGGTATAAGAGGTCGCCCAGTGTACAAGAGCAGTGACGGCGAGGGAAAGACGGGGGCACTTCTCCAGCTGGCCGGTTACGAATCGCTCGATGATATTCTCCGTCACTGGAAGGATTGCAGGAACGGAGTGGTGCCCTCCGCCTCCGGTGGATGGACAATAACCAGCGAGATCGATCCCACTCAAGCGCCAGATGGCCTCCACATAGCGAGAATGGAAACACAAGTGCCGTTCGAGATTGGTCGAGCAAAATGGGAGGACATCAAGAATTCCTTCGCTGAGGAGTGCATCAAGAGTTGGTACGCGAAGCTTGAAAATGCAGGGGACATCCAGATCTTGAAGAAATTCTACTATCCTCCTACGTACACTCAGATGAAGCTCCCGGAGATGCACAAAGGATCCATTAGACATGGCGCCTACATTCCCGATCAAATTGGATACTCGCGGCCGCATGAGAGTTGCTCCGGTACCCGGACTCCAATCAAGAACCTGTACGTGGCTGGAGCTTCGACCCATCCCGGAGGCATGGTAACAACCGGGCCAGGTTATATCGCAGCGGGAGTTATCGCTAAGGATCTGGGAATTCAACAGTGGTGGCCCGTCCCGGAATTTATCATCAAGGCAAGAGAACAGCTGTTAATTGAATGAAGCCGGCGGGCAAAATGTAATATTACAACAAGCTCAAGGAAATCACATTCAGTAAAGAAGAGGGAATCGGCAAAGCATTGACAGAACAGCAGTCTGTTGAAAAAATGCACGAAAGGAAAGTCAATCTGTACATCGCAGGCGAGTACAAAGACAGCTCTTCAGAGGAGACGTTTGAGGTTCGAAATCCAGCAACCGGTGGGATGCTAGCTCAGGTAGCGTCAGCTACTCCAGATGATGCAAAAGCTGCCATCGACGCGGCCCGCGAAGCTTTCGGTAAATGGTCCAAGACTCCCGCGGCGGAAAGAGCTGAGATTCTGTTCAGGGCGGGCGAACTGATTCGCGAAAACACTGAAAGCCTCGCGGAATCCCTGACCATGGAAGAGGGAAAAGCTCTCCGAGAATCGCTTGCAGAAGTAAAGCAGGCGTATAATACTGTGATGTACTACGCGGGAGAAGGTAGAAGGCTCTGGTCGCTTGTCACCAGCAGTGAAACTCCAGACAAGCACACGATGACAATCCGCCGTCCTCTGGGTGTGTCGGTCATTATTACTCCGTGGAATTTCCCAATTATGATTCCCTTCTGGGGCCTGGCGCCCGCCCTAATTTGCGGGAACGCGGTGGTCTTCAAGCCCGCCTCGTATACACCGATTTTGGGTTCGAAAATCATAGATTTGTTCGTCAAGGCGGGTATCCCGCGTGGAGTGCTGAACTTGATAACGGGCTCTGGATCGAAGGTTGGAAAAGCTCTCCTCGACAATGTCAATGTAAATGTCGTAACCTTTACCGGCGAAAGTCGGACCGGGAAGGACATTGCCGAGACGAACGCGAGATACCTGAGAAGACAAGTCCTCGAATTGGGAGGGAAGAACCCACTAATTGTTGCGGCGGACGCGAACCTAAAAGTCGCCGTTGGCGGAGCACTGTGGAGTGCGTTCAGCAATGCGGGACAAAAATGTACGGCAGCGTCCAGGATTATTGTCGAGGACTCTGTTTTTGACAGGTTCGTGAACTCATTTGTCGAGGCTGCATCTAGATTGAGAGTTGGAAATGGACTGGGGCAAGGAGTTGAAGTCGGCCCGCTTGTAAGCGAAAGTGGCTGGCAAAAGACGAAGGAGTACGTGGAAATTGGGAAGAGGGAAGGCGCAAAGCTCCTGGCCGGTGGCGCGGATCTAAAAGATCCCTCTCAGAACAAAACAGGAGTCGATCTCAGTAGAGGCTACTTTTATTCGCCCACTGTTTTTGAAGGATCTAATGACATGAGGATCTCGCAAGAAGAGATCTTTGGACCAGTCACAACAATTATCCGCGCAAAAGATATGGCCGAAGCATTCGAGCTTGCAAACGGAGTCCGTTATGGTCTTGCATCGGCGATCTATACTACCAATCTAAGACAGGCTTTCAAGGCTATGTACGAGATTGACGCCGGAGTCACCTTCGTGAACCAAGGACCGGTGGGCATAGAAATCGGCGCGTCATTCGGAGGAATCAAAGACTCTGGTTACGGCCGCGAACTGGGAGAAGCAGCAATTGACGACTATACGGAGAAAAAAACAGTATACGTTGACTATTCCGATGCGGTTCAGCCTTGGTTTTATCCTTGGCGATCGCAATAATCTCCCACCTGACAAGATTGAAGCATCAGAGATCTTCTCGAACGAGGAATCTGCGAAGTAGGCTACCGAACGGTAAGCGTTTTAGCTAGGTCGATTTAGGAAAGGAGATCCCTCTCGATCTTACAGAATATTCTATGATGGAATTGGAAGAGCAGCAACGAAGTGGAACGAATTGTGACCCGCCGAAAGAAAATAATCGATCGCACAATCGTCGATGCGATGCTAAGAGGCAATATAGACTTCGTAAGTAGTGTGCCCTGCAGTCTTCTCGCCGGCGTCCTCGACGATATTTCCAACTTCTCCAACGATAGGCGAAGGAAATTAATTCACCTCCCAGTTACAAGAGAGGAAGAAGGTGTTGGCGTATGCGCCGGCGCGTATCTGGGAGGCTCCAGGCCGGCGCTTTTGATGCAGAACTCTGGACTCGGCAATTCAACAAACGCATTACTCTCACTCACCAATCTGTACAAATTGGGGCTGTTTCTACTTGTAAGCTTCAGGGGAAGAGTCGGAGAGGAAGACATAGAGGCACAAATGCCCATGGGAGGGGCGACTGAAAAGATCCTTTCAGTTGTAGGAGCGAAATCAAGAGTCATCGAACGACAGACGGACGTGGGTGCTATCGAAAGTCTAGCCAAAATCGCTTACCAAAAGGAACAAATTACTGCCGCTCTTGTCACATCCGCATTATGGAATGAGCCAGGTGAAACGCAGTGAAATCCTCTTTTCTAATCACTCGCGATGTCATAGAGACGATAGTTAACAGACTCTCTGGAACATGCGTTTTCATTTCAAATTTGGGTTACAGAAGCCGAGAGCTCTATTCTATGGCTGACGGCCCAGACAAGTTTTACATGCTTGGTTCTATGGGTCTGGCAAGTTCCATAGGGCTGGGCCTGTCTGCGGTTCTGGAAAACAGGGAAGTTATTGTGTTTGACGGTGATGCGTCAATCATCATGAATCTTGGCTCGCTTGGTTCGATTGCAAATTTCGCTCGTAAGAATCTGCATGTTTTTGTTCTTGATAATCGCTCTAATGCGAGCACTGGTGGACAGAATAGCCCTACGGCAATGCGAACTAATTTATTCAAGATTGCAAAAGCTGCCGGCGTCGATAAAGTGGCCCGGGTAACTGACAAAAGAGCTTTGATGCTCGTTCTAAACAGCAAAGAGCTCCCAACCGTCGTTATAGTGCGCTGTACCGATTCAAATATCATTCCACCGGTAATTCCGCTTTCGCCGATCAGGATCAAAAAACGGTTCATGGAATACTTGCATCACGGAGAGTAGAGGCACAGTTCTAGAGTATTCGTCTTCCGCGGCATCTATTGACTTTGATAATGCGCCGGCTCTGGGTGTAAATTCTCGATTAGAGAAAAATCGAACACTCGATCCTGGGTCATGTCTTTAACAGCAGCTGGTAGATAGCCCAGATCTTTCAAGACGTCCGTGAGGTCCAGCGTTGATTTCACGTACTCTCGGGGGAGCGCCGCACAGAACTTTGGAGATACCTTAAAGGTGTCCATCACAAAGTTTTCATCCACCAGTCCAACCGTATTTGAAATGATTCGCGCAGCTAGGAGTGGCTCATTCCTGATCGTGTCGCAACATGCCTTCTTGTGAATTGCGACAAATTGCGAGAGTAGGTCGGTTGAATTTTCAAGCATGGCCTCGCTCGTCACTATGCCGTAGCTCGGATTATTAGGCCAGATCAATTTGGGAGGCACGATAATCCTCGCGTCGTAGAGACGAGATAATAGAACGGCAAGAGGAGGAGTGCCTGCGGCAGCTTCTATCTGTTCGCTTTCCATCGCTTCAGGAATGAGATCAGCCCAA
>JASHPQ010000170.1 GCA_030037995.1 Nitrososphaerales archaeon
TATCCGACTTCAAATGTCTTCAAAGCCGGACATCGCATTAGGGTGGATCTATCAAGCAGCAACTTTCCTCGCTTCGACGTAAACCCGAATACTGGCGAGGCCCTCAATGCTCATAGGCGCGTGCTAACAGCCACAAACACGATCTATTTCGACCGAGCGCACCCGTCAAAGGTAATTTTGCCAATTATTCCCAATTAGAAAGTTGATCTAGGCTTCGATGAAAAGGCAAGAGAGAGAAGGCTCAGACGGTAATCAACAACTTTCAAAAATTCATCGGCCATAGAAACGAACTAACAACCTACCAGCTAATCTGCAGTAAACCCTATGGAATTTATTTATGTCAGATCTAATAAGACCCGAAAGAGAGGGCCGCCGGTGGGAAGTTAAACCTTCGGGTGCAAAGCTCCAACATGAATGAATGCGTTTGAGACAGATTGGTGCCGGGGATGGGAATTAATACTCTTCAGTGTGGTACCGTGACGTGTTCTCGATTTCTTTGAACTTCATACCCACCGACCATCTACTCTATATTCGAAGCGATTTTAATACCCATCCTAGCATTTCTCTAGCATGCTGATCGCCTCAAGGGGTCCGTCAGTTTTGGACGGACAATTTCAACGGGCAAATTCACGAAGTTGAAATAAGCACGGCATCTGGGATTGTCAAGGTAGTGCCTGCGTCGCTGAAAATCTGATTACCACTGAATTTTCACCGATATCGAGCTCGGATTCGCAGCCCACTATGACCTGGAGCGCTTGTTTCAAAAAATGCCCCAGAAACACGGAATACGTTTCTCCCAAATCGTGATGTAGAGTGACGACGTATTTTTTTCCGTTATTTTCGATCTCTTCCTCTGCAATTCTTCCGTACCTGCAGTAAAGAGAAAGATACGCTAAGAAAGTCTCGAGATTCAAGCGCTTGAACCAAAACTGTGTCATCTCTTTCGGGTTTCTGCCTCCCAGCTCCGACCCGAGCTTCGTCAGCTTGTCCGGATCGGCGGCCCTGAGAATGGTATTGAACCCGTCCCGTGTGATCGCGATGAATCCGAATTTCTCGGTGTAACGATCCCACTCCGAGTACTTAATCAAAATGGAAGTGACGAGCGAATTGACGCTGATTCCCTTGGCCTCGGCATCCTTTTGGAGTAGCCTGTCCAGATCTTCACTGAGGCGGATACTGCGTAACGCGTTCTTGGTTTTGCTGGGAATAGCTGGCCGCCGAGCATTGCATTACATCGTACTACAAAATAAACCTCTCGAATAATAGTATCAACATCCTCTGCAACAGAAAGCCAATGGCTTCAAAGCATGATTACGATGTTATAATTATCGGGGGCGGACCCAACGGCGAGACTCTGGCTAGCTATCTGCTGAAAGCCGGTGCAAAGTGCCTGATCGTAGAACGCCGCGATGAAATGGGGGGCGGCCTGATCACCGAGGATCTGGGAGGATTCAGGTTCAATTTTCATGCAACGTACATGATGCTTGCGGAACTGCTCCCCCCATATCATGATCTCAAGCTGATCCAGTACGGTTGCAAGTTCATCCGACCTGAAGTCCAGTTTTCTCTGCTCTACTCACCGAACAAGTCTCTCACCTTTTATCTAGATCCACAAAAGACGGCTGCTTCTATCTCGAAATTGTCTCCGGACGACGGGCCCAAATTTCTGAAATTGTACGAGCAGTTCAAGGAAGCGTGCGACGAATGCCTGATTCCAGCGACGTACGTTCCGCCCGCCCCGCCTGCGGAATACGCGGCAATGCTCTCCGAGACGGAGCTCGGGACGAGAGTCCTTGAATGGTCCGAAATGAGCGCGCAGGAAGTTCTCGAAAGTTTTGAGATCAAAGACGAGCGGGTCAAAGCGGCCATACTTTACTTGGGCTGCATGTGGGGCGTGGACCCGAGCCTTACCGGCTTGGGGTTCATGTTTCCTATTTTCGTGTTCAGAATGCTGAACGGAGCTTTGGTGCACGGGGGATCTCACAGATTGAGCTCGTCGCTCTTGAGGTCCGCCTATGAAAACGGACTCGAGGTCAAGGAAGACACCATCGTCTCCAAGATCATCGTGGAAGACGGTGCCGCAAAGGGAGTCGTAACCGAAGAGGGCGAGAAAATAAGATCGAGAGCTGTGGTGAGCACCGTCAATCCCCATCAGACCTTTCTCGAGTTCGCGGAAGAGCAAAATCTCGATCCCGTCTTCGCGGAAACGATTAGAGATTGGAAATGGGAAGACTGGAGCTTGTTTTCCGTACACCTCGGAATAAAAGGGAGGCCCAAGTTTAGAGCGGCCGCGGACAGCCCGGACTGTGACCGCTCGCTTTTGCAAGTGATCGGGTACGAAGACTCGAGCCAAGTTCAAAATCACTGGAATGAGTGTATCGCTGGGAAGCTTCCTGGCCCGGAGTTCGGAGTGACTCCCACGAGCTTTCACGATTCGACTCAGGCACCGGACGGGTACGAGGTGATTAGAATGGAAACTCAGGTTCCGTTCGAGGCCGAGGATGGGGATTGGGAGGGGCTCAAGAACGAGTACGCCGAATCGATTCTCTCGAGGTGGAGAGAGTATCTTTCCAATGCAAATGACATCAAGATTGTGCACAAGCTTGTGTACCCGCCGACATACATCCAGATGAAGCTCATCAATATGGTAAGGGGTTCGATCAAACAGGGATCCTATATCCCGACGCAAATGGGGTACTTTCGGCCGAATGCGGACTGCTCCCACTACTCGACCCCGATTCCGGGCCTGTATATCGCAGGAGCGGCCGCCTATCCCGGAGGAATGATCACCTTGGGTCCGGGTTACACCGCGGCTGGCGTGATTGCGCGAGACCTTAATCTTGACGTGTGGTGGAAGGAGCCGGAGTACGTTTCTGCCGCCAGGGAGAAAAAACTGGTGCCATAGTTCATGAGAGTCTGGTCGAAGGGCCTCGGCAGAGTAGAACTGGGCTTTGACATGTCCAAGATGAAGGTAGAGTTCGTGGATAACCAACTGATCTTATCGGGAAAGACGGAGCCACCCGTTAGCTGGGATTTCGTGATAAAAATGGACGTGAGTGAGGCGTGGATGCTGGGAAAGGTCGGAGTGAAAAATCCTGGGCCGAAATATTTCGGGAGATACTTGTACTACAAGTTGACCAAGAGGAAGATGTTGAAAGAAAGGCTGGCCGAAGCAAAGAAAACTCGGACGGGTGTCGCCCCGCAGACCAGACCCAGCGTGCAACCGCAAGTGAAGGTGGCTCCCAAGACGGGTGCGTAGGAAAGAGGGAGGAAAATAAAAAGCATGACAGAAACAGTTTCCACGGAATTTGACGTAATTGTCATCGGAGGCGGCATCAACGGTCTAACCGCAGCCGCTTATCTCGCGAAGCTTGGCCTTTCAGTCGCAATGGTGGAGAGAAGGGATCAGCTCGGAACGCATTGCTCCACGGAGGAGTTTGGGACTCCTGGCTGGAGGAACAATCCTCACGCCTCCGGGATCTGGGTGGGTCACAGTCCAGCGATGCTTGATCTCGACTTGGAAAGGTTCGGCCTGGATCTCTACTTCTCGCGGCACACGAGGGCCCAACCGTTCCTCGATGGGAAGGCATTCGTTCCCGACCTGTGGAACGCAAACAACTTTTACAAGAAATGGCTACGCTTCAATGAAAAGGACGCGAAGACGTTCAAGGAAATCTTCAATCGTTTCGTCGACATCCGACAGGAGCTCATGACCAGATTCGTGTACTCGCCGCCGTCGGAGGAAAACTGGGACGTCACGGTCAAGCTGCTAAAGTCGATTCCTCACGTTCCGGATGATTTTCTCGACATGACCGGATTTGAAATAACGGATCAACTCTTTGAAGACGAACATCTCAAAGCTTGGCTTACCGGGTGGTCGCACGCGGTCGCACTCGAACCCCAAGTCAAGATGGTGGGCTCTATTGGGGCGATTATGCTCGTTTCCGCGTTTGGTGTGCAACAGTCCATCGGCGGTTCCCATCAGATTCCGCACGCTCTCTTCCGCTGCATCATCCACTACGGCGGGAAGATCTTCCAGAACTGCCCCGTCGAAAAAATTATCGTTAAGGATGGAGAGGCCAAGGGAATTCAGCTAGCGGGGACCGCGTCATACCCAGAGAGAATCCTCACCGCAAGAAAAGCCCTGATCAGTAACCTTTCTCCGGTCCCCACATTCATGCAGCTGGTGGGCGAAGAGTATCTTGATCCTGCTGCGGTCAGACAAATCAAGAACTTCAACTACGACTGGGGAGTCCTGTACACTGCAGCCTACCTCTCCAAAGAACCGCCTCGGTGGGTCGGTACGGATTTCGATCCGGAGCTCTCGAAGGCCTGGCACTTCAACATCGGAGTCGAAACGATGAAGGACGTGGAAAAGTGCTTCAGTCAGGTAGACGACGGCAGAGTCCCCGATCCGATTACCTTTCTGGGGGCCAATTTCATCTTCAGCATGCATGATCCCCATGCCGCACCGAAAGGGCTACACAGCGTCCAGCTGTGGGCGGACGTGCCCTACGACATCAAGCACGACGGTGGGCCAGAAAAATGGGACGACTTCAAGTGGGATGTGCTACAAAAAAGTACCGAGAGACTGGAGCAGTACGCCCCCGGATTCACTAAGGGCATAGTGGACAAGGTGCCGTACTCACCGCTGGACGTGGAACGCAGGAACCCCTCCGCCATCAAAGGAGTCTGGAGCGGAGGCATCCTGGCCCCAGGTCAATTCTATCTCGACAGGCCGTTCCCCGGATGCAATCCCCCAAGGACGCCGATCAAGAAGCTATATCTGTCGAACGGAGTGTGGCCACACAGTTTCTCGTGGCTCGGAGCGGGATGCAATGCGGCGCTCGTGGTTCTTCAAGACTTGGGATTGAAAAAGCCCGACTGGTGGTCCCACAAGGCTCTGGAGTGGTTTGGGCCTTGGACCACTCGAAAAGGGATCCAAGTGGTGCCGAAGGTAACCATCTGAGAGAAAATCACTTGTGCAGGGCGAACCTGTATGGAGAAAGAGCTCTCTGACACTCAGGCCGAGGTTGTAATCATCGGCTCGGGGATCGATGAGGTTCAGCGGTTAACAAGTTGACTGGAGAGCGCTGAAATATACTCCAAAGAGAGGCCACCACGCCACATTCTGCCAATACGCGGGATCGCCCACGATACAGCGGTTCCAGACTATCGGTCCTCTTCCGAGGCCAGGCGGAAAGATATTCAAATCTTGTGCTAACCAGACGAACGCCGCCTGCTGCTGTACATCAAATTGCACTTGAGAGATTTCTTGAGCCCTGAGAGTCGAGTTCAGCTCTCCATTGCTCATATTTACGAGATTATTAACAGTCTGGTTGTTGAAAGTGAATTCATAGCCCTCCGCGGAATCGACCAAGAACTCGTACCCAGTAAAGTCCGGCCAGTAAATCCAGTTATTGTACGAGATTATGGGAAAAGTGGAATTGGTACCGCAACAAGTGTATATGACCGAGAGCCACGCATCCATGCTTAGCTCTTGAGATTGAAGAGTAATACCCACCTGACCAAGATCTTCTTCAAGGATCTGAGCTAAATCACTTAGATAGTCGCTCGAAGGATAGACGAAATTAATAGTTGGTAATCCCTGACCATTGGGAAAGCCAGCTTCTTTCAAAAGGAGTCTCGATTCAGTTACGTTATAAGATGGGGGTGTTATTGAGGTATTATAGCCGAAAAATCCTGACGGTTCCGGTCCCACGAAAGGCTCCGCATAACCATAGTATGCTGTCTGTTGGATCTCGGTCAGATTTATCGCATCGATGATTGCCTCTCGGACGAGAATATTATTTGTGGGTGCCCGTTCCGTATCAAGCTGAAGAAATTCTATATTCCCACTCGGGCCTAAATTAGGAACATACAAGGTCTTATTGCTCGCAGCTAACAAAGCTTGCACGTCACTAAAGCTGATCACTGCTGCCTGAACCTTTCCCGACTGAAGATCGAGAGCCCGATCTAGCTCATCAGGCTTGTAGTAGATTATCACCCTTTGGATTCGAGAGGGTTGTAGCAGATAATTTCCAGAGATGTTTTGTGCCCAGTAATGCGGATTCGCGATTAGGAGAGAATAATCATTCGGGATGTAAGTTTGGGTGATCATAGGTCCGTTACCAACCGTGCTTCCATTAACGGACATCCACGTATTTGGTTGCCCTGCCACTACTCCTCCGTGTTGTTCGACTGTATATGGGTCCGTGAAACTCCATGGTGGTCCATCACCCATTTGCGAGAGGAAACCGAGGAAGACAGATGAAAGATGAAACTGCACGGTGGTGGAATTGATAACTGAAATGCTATTACTTTGATTCTGCGCAATGGATTGCAGGGTTTCGTTCGTCATTGGAGAATTTTGGGGATTATCCAAAGCATTCAGATCTCCTGCAGTTACACCATTTGTGTTGAAGAATACAAAGAAAGGTGTCGCTGCTGGTTGATTCATTATCATATCGCGATAGAGATTCCACCAAACAACATAGGCGTTGAAAGGGTCTCCATTATTGTAATAGTCTCCGCTCCTAAGTTGCATCGTGTAAGTTAACAGATTCGCACTCGACGTCCACGATGACGCAAGAACCGGAAAGAAAGAGTTGTAGCTATCATTGTAATAAAGAAGCACAGGGTCGGCATTCAATACCACTTCTTCTCCCTCGTTGGATACCGTAACAGCCGGATCAAGACTATCCGGAGTATTGGTCTCGTCGACTGCTATCTGTCTTTGAGAGCTCAAGGAAGACGACGAAGCGTTCGAATAAGTATCTGAAGTCGACACTGTAGTCTCAACAGAGGGTGAGGTGACGGTTATCGAAGATGACGTAGTCACATGAGAAACCGTTGAGCTTAGGGCGTATACCACACCTATACCCAAAATAATAATAACAATTATCGAAATAATTGCCGTTGCTCTGGAGATCCCTCTCGCTAAATTTCTCATTAAAGCACCTGCCCGGAGAGTACTATATCAGCGTTAGGGGATCATACGAGCGCAATTTCAAGGCCACTTTCCTATTGGTTCAATATCTCTAAATCTGAGCCTAATCAGCTCACGTCAAGAATTTACGGGAATTTCTCATACCAATATTTCTAATATGCTCTTCTAAAATTGTGCTTAATCGCAAAGTAAAAAACCAAGTTAAGGCGCGCAAGTAGCGCAGATACGAATGATCTCTAACTCGTCCTTCAAATTTCTTTTCTCTCCTGTCGAAATTGGTCCTTTTACGCTGAAAAATAGGATCTTTGTGACTCCTCATGCGACCAATTTTGTATCGGACGGCGACAATTTGCCTGGAGAAAGAATTACTTACTATTGTGCAGAACGGGCGAAAGGCGGAGTTGCCCTTATTGAGGTGTCAATGGGTTTTGTGACCGTTGGCGAAAGCGATCAATACTCGGGCAAGGAAGCGCAATTTGGTCACATGAACATAGGTTACCCGATGACTCTATCGGGCAGATTCCCAATCAATGCGTCAGATCCACGAGTTGTCGATGGATATTCACGCCTCGCAAAAAGCGTACACGAGTATGGAGCGAGATGCTTCATGGAAATCTCTGCGGGGGGTACTAACTTTGGCGAACAAGAAGGAGTTTCCTCTTATCCATTTCCTTCAACCACAAACGTATACACTATGCCTTCGTTTACTGCGCGTCAAATTGATGAGAGTAGGATCGAAAAAATCGTAGAAGGCTTCGGTCAAGCTTCAAAGTATTTGAGAGATTCTGGGATGGACGGAATAGATCTTCATGCAACACATGGTTCGATAATGTCTGAGTTTCTCTCTGCAGTCATGAATGATCGGAATGATAAATACGGTGGTTCACTTCAAAATAGGATGCGATTCCTCGAAGAAATAATCCAGAGAATAAGAGAATATGTCGGAAATGATATCGCGGTAGGGATGAGGCTCATGGGCAACGAGAGATTTGATGGTGGCAATACTCCGGAAGTAGCTGCCGAGATCTGCAAGAGATTGGATGGAAAACTCGATTGGATTACCGCAGATCAAGGATATTATCCACAGCATGATGATTGGCAAGCAGTGCCGATGTATGTTGAAAGTGGGTACAACCAGAGTATCAGTAATCCGATAAAATCAGTTCTAAAGAAAACCAAACTAGGCGTAGTTGGGAGGTATGTAGAGCCATTCTTCGCCGAGCGACTATTAACGGAAAACCTGGCTGATATGGTAGCAATGACACGAGCATTGATTGCAGATCCTGAGCTTCCGAACAAGACGATGTCAGGAAGAATAGATCAGATTCGTCCGTGCATCGGGGCCCTGCAGGATTGTTGGGGTAGAATGAATCGTGGCTTGCCCATTTCCTGCACCGTTAATCCTAGTGTGAGCAGAGAAAGGGAATGGGGCATAGACTCACTGAAGGAAGCTAACGTGAAAAAGAAAGTATTGGTGATCGGAGGAGGACCTGCTGGTTTGGAGACAGCTAGAGTAGCCGCCGCCCGGGGTCACAAAGTTATGATTTACGAAAAATCTGGGAATCTAGGAGGGCAAGCACTCCTCGCTGCGAAACTCCCGGGAAGAGTTGACGTTAAAGCCATCGTAAACTGGGAAGGAGGCGAGTTAAGAAGATTGGGAGTTGAAGTTAAGTACCACGCAGAGATTATTCCCAATCAAGAGGTAATAGACTACGTAATAGATGAGGAAAAACCCGACGTTGTTGTGATAGCGACGGGATCGAAGCCTATTAACAACGGTTTCCAAGCATACACATTTCACGAGATTGAAGGCTGGACTGACCCTGGTGTCCGTACTGATGTCGACGTTCTGGAAGAGAAATTGGAAATCGGCAAAAAAGTAATTGTCGCGGACACGTTGGGGTTTATAGAAGCGCCGGGCATTGCTGAATTTTTAGCTCGGCGGGAAAAGGATGTCGAGATTGTCACCTACCATCCCTGTGTTGCGTTAGAACTAAGGCTAATGAATCATTTCGATCACCTGTTTCCACGCCTGATCGGAGCAAATGTCAAAATGACCCCAAACACATGGATTAGTAAGATAGAAAGAACTGATGTCTATCTTTACAATGTATTCTTCAAACAAGATAAACGGGTTGTAAGAGACGTGGACAATGTCGTATTGATAACGGGGAAGATCCAGAATGATTCATTGTTCCCAATGTTCAAGAGTAAACTCAAAGAGACCTATTTGGCCGGTGATTCAAATCTAGGTGGTGCAAGAATTGGAAACGCAATTTACGATGGACAGCGAATAGGAAGAATGCTTTGACTTGTCGCATCGAAATTTCGAACTAGACATTATATTCAGGATCTAGCTTGTTCAGTTTTCTAGGCCCAGAATCAGTTGCAACAACAGCATCCTCTAGCCTCAGTCCCATTTCCTTATCAAGGTAAACGGCGCACTCGACAACGAACACCATGTTCGGCTTAATTACAGTACTCTCTACAAAGGGATATTCCTCAACATCCAAGCCTACTCCATGGACGACTTCATGAGGAAACTCGCCATAGCCAGCTTCTTTGACTACAGCAAATGAGGAGCTGATAATATCTGCCAATTTGGCTCCCACATTTGCGTTGGCTAGGGCTTTCTTCCATCCTTCAATCACAATTTGCACAACATCTCGGTGTTTTTTCGGAATGGACCCGCAAGCAACACCCCTAGTAAGATCACCACAATATCCTTGCCATCTAGCGCCCGAGTCTATTAACACATAGTCTCCGCTGGCGACTTTTGTATTTGTAGGCCAGGAATCTTCCTGTCCGGATCTTGGACCAACCCCGACTTCAGGACCAAATACAACCTCTGATTGTGCATCAAGAAACGCTCGTATTATGGCGTTTGAGATTTCCTTTTCCGTGACTCCTTCTTTTACCGCATGGACTCCAGCAAGTATTCCTTGATCAGTGATATTCGCGGCTTTTTCGATCATTTCAACTTCCCATGGGCTTTTTATCTCCCTAACCTGGTTAAGAATAGTGGACGGCTCAAATTTCGCCTCGGGTAGCGATTCCCTGATCATTTCGTGAATTTGGTATGGCATGATGTCTAGGCCAACGAGTCCGATTTTCGCTGATTTCTTGTAATGCTCATTCAGAAATGACTTGAGATCGCCCTTTATAGTCCTCGCATCCTTAACAACCGAATCATCTCGGGCAACATACAATTGACTTTCAGATCCAACAAAAAGGGTTGGTTCCCCCTGGCGAGGAACGTTGACTAGGGCACCCGTGTAAATAGTACCGTCTGCATTGAAAGTCAAAGGACGGAAATTAGTCACATATTTTACGTGACCCTCCCTCCATTCATCAGAATAAGCTAGGATACCCTCGAGGTCATTCTCATCCAAGGCTCTCTGGATTCTGTTGAGTCTTCCACCAAATTCCCGAGATAAGTCAGCCATTTCCGTTTCGCCTGAAACGACTTCCGAATATAACCTTTAGCTCGCGACGGTATCTGATAGATCTCTCGACACTCTTATCAATAATTTAGATTATTCCCCAAGCAGATATCGAGACGCATGTTGATAGGATAACAGGCTATTTTGTAATTTTTTCCAAGAGCCTCATTTTGTCGAAAGAACTATGTTTATAATTAGCTTGCGACCAATGCTCGTGAAGGATCGTCCACCCGTCGTCTACTTTTTGTAAAACAAAAGTTACCCGTGCAGTTGCTGAGTATGAAAATCCCTTGACGATCATCTTATACCTGTAGAGAAACGTGGAAAGGACAGTATCGCCCATCGTTGTTACTCTTACATCGTCGATATCACAATCGCTTTCCTCGATCGTTTTGAAGATTTTTTCGGAGTGGAGGTTTGCTGATTCCAAGTTCATCAAATTCATCGGTGGAAAATCATCGAACATGGAAAAAGTCATTCCTCCCCTTATTCGAGAAATCGCCTCGAAATCTCTTTGATTGACATATCTAACGTATTTGTTCTTGATGAACTCGATAACACTCTTCTTCGTCCTTTCCTCGTTCTCTCCCTGCAATAACCTATCGATCACCTGATGAAGTGAAAGGCGGGTCTGAAATAAATCATTCTGGATTTTGGATTTTTGACTGTCATCGCTTAACGATTCAATCAAATTATCGACTTTGATTAGGGCAACCCTTAGAAGAGTCGAAGCAGCTTTACGAGCTTTCTCATCCTTGCTGTTTGAAAGTGAAATGGGATATCGGGCCGACGAATCATCATCATGTACTGAGCTAATGGCCTCCTGAACGCTGGTTCCTTTCCGTATAATATTTGTCGCAGCTCTTAACTGCTTAACCGAGAGATCGTGATTAACAGCTATTGAAGCAAGTTCTTTTTGTGCTACAGCGTCTTTCAGCCTATAGATTTCCCAGGCATCGCTGGTAGTTAGGAGACGTCTCCTAACTTTCGCTTTGACCTCTTCTGGAAGCTGGAGCAATGCAATTCTGTGAGACACATACTCCTCGCTCTTACTGATGCGTTTTGCAAGCTCGCTAACACTTCCGTAACCAAATTGATCTGTGTAAGTCTTATAGGCTTCGGCCTCTTCAATTGGATCTAGACTTTTTCTCTGGACGTTTTCTTCGATCGACACTTCGAAAGCCTCCTTATCTGAAATGTCGAGAATAATTGCCTCAATCTCGTGAAATCCTGCCAACTTGCACGCGGAATATCTCCTGTGACCGGCTATTATCTCAAATTTTGAATCCTTTGGTCTGACAATGATGGGTTCCAATAATCCCTTGGTCTTTATCGATTTGACAAGTTCCGCAATTTTTCCCATATTTGTTCTGATTGGAAAAGGGGGAGGTACTATGTCAGATAATGGAAGAATATCTATGTTGGTAAGCGCGTTGAGATAGCCCCTAAACCGAGTTCTCAAGTAAATGAGTTGATCGCGAAGCGTTTTATAAATTTAAGGAAGGCATTCCTGACAAAAATTGTTGATTTCAGAGACCCTTTCTTGATTAAGGCCTAACTGAAAAGTCTTCTGGGATTTGTAACCATGAACCTTACAAGAATTTCCCTTCCGATGCCGGCGTAAACGAATAGATTAACAACATTTGTCAGAATATGATCCAATCCGTGTCCTCCGAAGACTTTTCTCCTTAGCTTTTGATCTATGTCGTGGGATAATAGAATCTTGTCTTCAAAGCCCTCCTCAATCAGACGCTTTATACCCTTGATACGCTCTAAATCCGTAGGCGCGCTGATGTAACCCCACGGCTCAGAGCTGTGGTCTTGGCTCCACAGTGGCCACTCTGCCCCAAATTCGTCAAAGGCTACAAATACGCCGCGTCGCGCAGCTTTCAAAGCACATCCCCAGTTTTCCTCTTGCGCTACCGTCCAGTCGATGTGACTCATGTACACCTTATTCAAATCAACATCCGCTCTTTGAAGAATTTCTATTGCTTCAAACCCGTTCCATTTCCCAGGAGGATCCCCATAAGTATGGACTGTGAGGGGCACACTTGTTTCTTTTTGGGCAATAGCGGAAGCTTTCAAAACTTTTTTCTCCTCGTCTGTAAAGTCTCCAGGGCTTATTCCTATTTCTCCAATTACTCCTGCTTTGATGTCAGATCCATGGATTCCCTCTTCAATATCTCTAATCATATCAGCGGCGATTTCTTCCACGGTTTGATGTGCCACGTTAGCAGGGTGACTGGGTTGAATGTAATAGCCGGTTGGCGCTATTATGTTCACACCCGATTTCTTGGATACTTTTGGGAGTCTCTGAAAGTGCTTTTCTCTCCCCAACCCATCAACTGTCAGATCAACCACAGTCGCACCACCCGCCCGCCGAAAAGCCTGTAGTTCATGTAGACAGTGATATGGTTCCACGAGCAGTAAATTATCAGCCGAATAAAGGCCCGCTCTTGCTACCAGTCCAATGTTCTCCAAAGTAAGGGGTGCGTCCAAGATTTCTTTGTACCGCTCTTCCATATTGTCTCTCTTATACAGATCAACAAAGAAATCCCCCTCAACGAACAAGTGCTCGTGAACAAGTGTTGAACCTAAATCTTCAGGGGCTATTTGACCTAAGACTGTGTTTATTTTCAATTAGGGCGCCTTCTAACTCAACATGCGCCGAAGGCGGTATTAAACCATAATCCGGAAAGACACGTGTCGAATATCACGGGTCCGACTCCTCCACCTGTTGCGAATACGTCGAAGTCTTGTGCGATCCAGATTTCTGGAGCTTGCTGCTGCATCATCAAAATAATCTGCGAGATATCCTCGGCAGATTGTTAACGGTTTGGTTATGAAAGTCAAAGAAATAACCTATTGCATCATCTACTAAAAATGTATACCCAACGCGCGTTCGAGGAACGAAACCCAAAGGCGGCCACCAGTACTGTCCTGTCCTGGATACACACCTTTTTGTGAAAGGGATTTCAAATGCAACGAGTGGAGATGATTTGGGTTGTATTAAACCTTTAAGCCGGATCTAATTTCTTTGACCGATTCTGTGAGTACAATAATTTCTTGAGCTAGTTTTCCCTCAAGACCGAGCTGGTGATATTTGCAAATCCTTCCTCGGTTGTTGCGAGTAACTTTCTAGGAGGGACCCGCTTCAGTACTGTCTGAAGGAGTTTCGTTATCTTAGATTTTCGAGTGTAAAATGTCAGTGGAGATATGGCCCCCACCCGAAATCCTTCTCTGGACAATCTCTCGCCATTTATTGAGTTCTTCCCCTAAATGTCGCGTGTGCTTCTAATTGAGTGCCCTACCCGAGGATCAAAATGCCAAACTAAGATATAAGTAAACTTGGTATGATGAACTTTGAAGAATCACATCTGAGTTCTTTTCGTGAAAGGTAATCACTTCTTCAAGGGGATTCAAGTTATTGGTTACAGTATCAGCGATGAAGGAGCATCCACCATAGTTTCAAACGTGATGAAAGCCGGCCTCGATGCGATTTATCCAACTGCCAATTGCGACGAGGAAAGACAGCCCTCTCCATCTGGAGTATTACCGCACAATCCGAAGAGAAAAG
>JASHPQ010000171.1 GCA_030037995.1 Nitrososphaerales archaeon
CTCCATGATCCCAAACCAGGAATTCAAAAGGTTCGTCATCGACACGGCAGAGGCGGAAGGAATTCCCCTGCAGCTCTCGGTCGTGACCAAGGGAGGCACAGACGCGGCGCGGTTCAACTTGAACAAGGCGGGATGCCCTGCGATAGTGGTCAGCGTCCCGACGAGACACATCCACTCGCACGAATCGATCGTGGACACCAAGGACATTGACAACACGGTCAAGCTCGTGATCGCGCTCGTCAAAAGACTCGATCAGAGAACCGCGAAGAGCTTCACGCAGGACTGAAAGATTTCTCAAAAAAAGGCCCAGAACGCCGGAGCCACCTCCTGCGTACCTATAGGTAGTATGAAAGCAGAAAGTACTTTTTCTTTTTAGAGCAATGAATTGCTTCTTGCAATAGCAATCCCGTAGTACTGGATCGAAAACAGAGCTTGAAACGAGCTCTTCTTTACGAAAAATTACACGGTGGCGCGATCGCGGGGAAATTTGCTGTATGAACCAAGGAGATGCTACAAACAATAGCCGAACGGAGCTAATGGATCCATCAAATTACTATTGCTCGCCCCCGCATGCGTTACCTCCGAGGGGGCCCTCCTCCGTCTATCATCGAGAGAAATCCTGATTTCTTTGGTGTTGCATTGACTCTCCCTTTCAGTCTGACTTCACATTCCGTTGAATCTAGCGACTCGTGAAGGCGGCCGAAGGCACATAACAGCAGGAGAGGAGGAAGAAGAATAGGAATTAGATAAAATTGATAAACGCCCTAACAGTGTCATTCCAAACTCTTTTTTAGCACAGGTTCAGATTTTTCCAGCAGCCTACGAAAATGCTCGTCACTGAGACAAACAGAAAAAGTGTGATGACACCGGAGGAGATCTTGTCACTAAAAGTGCTCACTGATTCCCAGATTTCTCCGGACGGGAAACAGGCTGCGTTCGTCGTGTCAGATAATTACAAGGAAGAAGGTACTGCAAAGCCACGATCGAACATCTGGGTCGCGGGCACGGCGGACGGCCGCGTCACGCAGTTTTCAAGCGGACAGCGCACGGACTACATGCCGAGGTGGTCTCCTGACGGATCGAAACTCGCTTTTCTCTCTGACAGAAACGAGAGCGGTCGCTTTCAGATTTTCCTCCTCCCGATGAACGGTGGCGAGGCCGTACAGCTAACGGAGTACAAGAATGTCGGCGAGATCATGCAGCTCGAGTGGTCGCGCTCCGGTGACAAGATCGCGTTTTTGATGTACGACCCGGAGACTGATGAGGACCGGAAGAGATTCGAGGAATCGGGCGGCGCTGTCGAGTACGAGAAGCGCCACAAGTTTGCGAGGATCTACGTCATGAACGTCGCGACGAAGAGTGTCGATTGGCAGAGCTCCGGGAACTACCACGTGTGGGAGTTTGCGTGGTCGCCGGATGAGACGAGCTTTGCCGCCGTTGTCGCAGAAGAGCCCTACGAGTGGTCCTGGCACATCTCTTCGCTCGCAGTGATCGACATGCGAACTCCCCAGAAGCCAAGGATCATCTACGCTCCCAGACCTCGGCAGATCGCGCGCATCATGTGGTCGCCCGATGGAAGCGAGCTTTACTTTATCTCGGCAATATGGAGCGATCGCGGCCTCGTGGCGGGAGACCTGTACAGCGTACCTCACTCCGAGGAGAAGCGCGAGCAAAAGCCGGTCAATCTGACGAACGAATCCCTCGGGTCGGTTCACTTTTACCAGTGGTACTCGAAGGAAGAGCTCCTGATCCTCAGCGTGAATTGGGCGAGATCCAAGTTCACCATCTTGAACGCGTCCACGCACAAGTTCTCTGACGTGTACGAGGGAGACGTTGGATTTGCGGATATTTTTCAGCCAAAGTTCTCAATCTCTTCTCCCGAGTACGGCGCCAGGAACGTCGCGGTCGTTAGGGAAGATCTGTCGTCACCCGTCGAGGTGTGGAGCGGCGAGGTGAACCCCCTGAAAGACACGATCCTCTGGAAGCAGCTTTCGGATTTCAACAAGGACCTCAAGGAAAAGTACTCCAGCTCGATGAGGTCGGATCTGGTAGAGTGGGAGTCCATTGACGGCCTGAAGATCCAGGGCTTCCTCTATCTTCCTCCCGGAGTCAACAAATATGATCTCAAAGAAAAATTGCCGCTGATCGTGAACGAGCACGGCGGCCCCTCGATGGGCTACGGCCACCGGTTTGCGATGGAGGCGCGCTACTACGCCTCATACGGGTACGCCGTCCTCCTCCCCAATCCTAGAGGCAGCGCCGGCCGCGGGGTAAAGTTTCTGGAACTAAATCGAGGGAACATCGACGGGGACGATTTCAAGGACATCATGGCGGGTGTGGACTATTGTGAGTCCCGCGGCTGGGTAGATCCTGCAAACGAGTTCGTCTATGGCGGGAGCTACGGCGGCTACCTCGTCGCATGGACGGTGACCCACACCAACCGCTTCAACGCGGCGGTGATGGACTTTGGCATCCCGAACCTGTTGAGCTGCCACGGCGCCGAGTGGAACACGTTCTGGGAAGTTTTTGGTTTCGATATAGATCCCTACAAGCAAAGAGATCTATTCCAGAAGAAATCCCCCATATACTACGTGGAAAACGTCAGGACTCCCACGCTGATCATCCACGGCAGAGAGGATCCGTGCGTCCCGCTCACGCAGGGGAACGAATTTTTCAGGGCATTGAAGGAGCTGGGCGTCGAGACCGAATTCGTTATTTATCCGAGAGAGGGGCACGGCTGGATCGAACGGAAGCACAGGTTGGATGCGTGGCGGCGTCATCTGGAGTGGTTTGAGAGACACAAAAATAAGCCCTCTAGCAAGTTATAGGGTTGAATGAAAACTTCTTTGATAAAGAACGCCACCACCCTGAAACCAGACTTCCTCCGAAAGAAACTCGATCTCGTGAGGGGGGAAATGCGGGACGAAGGCGTTGACCTCTGGATCACTTTTACGCGCGAAGGGAACCCCGATCCGGTTTCGGCCGATCTCGGGCTGGAAAATGCCGTGTGGAAGTCGGCGGCGCTCCTCGATGCTGAAGGCGGGATGGAGGCGATCGTGGGGAACCTGGATGCAGAGCCCGTGAAGCAGAGTGGGATCTACGACTCGGTCTACGGCTATGGCAAAGAAGGTCATTTACCAAAGCTCGTGGAGCTTTTGAAAAAATCAAAGGCGAAAAGAATTGCAATTAATACGAGCAACGACTTCGGCTTCTCCGACGGGTTGACGCCTGGAATGCTCGGATACCTGAAAGAGTGCGTTAGAAAATCTGGCGGCAAGAGGAGACTCGTTTCGGCCGAAGACCTCGTGATTGCCCTGCGCGCCCGTTTGATCCCCGAAGAAATCGAACTGATGAAAAGGTCGGTGGAGGAGTGCGAGGAAGTTTTTGGGGTCGCAGAGCAGGAGATCATTAAAACCGGGCGGACCGACAAGGAGATCCATGAAAGGTTCGCGGAAGAGGTGAAACGTAGAGGATTGGAACCCTCGTGGGGAGCGGATCACTGCCCCGCGGTTGTGGTAGGCGACGACGTCTTCGGTCACTCTGGCTATTCCGGACGCACTCTCGAA
>JASHPQ010000172.1 GCA_030037995.1 Nitrososphaerales archaeon
AAACGACCTTCTTGGCATTTATTGATCCGCTGGAAGTTTCGATATAAAAACCGGCTGAAAGTTTTCTAATCTGTGTTACTTCTGTGTTTGTTAACACTTTGCATCCCAGCTCCACGGCCGCAGAAGCAAAAGAACTTGCAGTGGTCGAGGGTTCCGCGTAGCCGGCGTCCGGTTCATACACGATCGTCGAGTATGCGCCGGGATCGAGCTGTGGTTCTACCCTTTTTGCTTCGTCGCGATCTATCATCCTCGAGTCTATTCCGAGTTGCCGATGCATTACGTGATTTTCTTTCAGACCACGTTCCGAGTTTACATCAGCCCCGACGATGAGCCCAGTTTGTTTGAAGCCGGAATGATGTCCTTCGACTTCGCGTGAAAAGTTTTGAAAGAACTTGTAGCTCCTTACCGCCATCGTAACAAGGATTGGATTGCTATAATGAGTTCTGATGATCGCGGCGGACCTACTCGTTTGACCCGAAGCGACCTGCTGACCGCGCTCGACCAGCATGCTTTCAAGTGCGCCTCGTTTCGCTAGGTGGTAGAGAATGCTTGTTCCGGTCGAGCCACCTCCTATAACAAGGATCTCAGTCTTTCGCTCCATACGCATTCCCGCTTCATTCTACTTCGTAGAATTACTCGTACACTATTATCTAGGTTCCTCCGAAAGCGAGAGATTCCTTCTTGAGATTCTTCGGGATCTCGGCGTAGACGTCCTCGATGAGAGTTTCTTCTGACGGAGGCGGAATATTTTCTGTGGATCTGACCGCTGAATTGATTTGATCTTGTACCCCGTCAAAGAGTTTCTTCTCGACCTCTTTCGACAGTATCGACATCTCAAAAAGCCGGTTCTTGAAACGGATTAGCGGATCTTTTTTCTTCCACTCCTCTACCTCCTCGCTGCTTCTGTATTTTTTCCAATCATCTGCCGAGGAGTGCGGGCTGTAGCGATAGGTGATACACTCCACCAATGTCGCGCCCATCCCTTTCGAGGCCTTTTCTCTCGCGGCAGCTACTGCCGTCTGTACTGCGAAAAAGTCATTGCCGTCAACGGTCTCTCCGGCGAGCCCGTATGCTTGCGCTTTCACGGATATGTTTTCCGAAGCCGTCTGTCTTTTTACCGGGACTGAAATAGCGTACTGGTTGTTTTCGCAGACAAAAATGCACGGGGCCTTGAAAACGCCGGCGAAATTCAATGCCACGTGAAACTCGCCGGAGGAGGTCGCGCCCTCGCCAAGGTAAGCAATCGTCACGACATCTTCCTTTTGCATTTTTGCAGCCATGGCAAAGCCGACCGATATTTGCAGGTTGCTGGCTATCGGGGCCGAATTGCTGAAAATTCGTTGCTCTCTGAACGAGTAGAGGTTGGGCAGGTCCCTCCCCTTCATTTCATCCGAAGCATTTCCAAAGTAGCGATTCAATAATTGTTCCGGAGTAATGCCCCTTGCCAGCAGCACGCCCTGATCTCTGTAGTAGGGGAAGATGTAGTCCCGCGATTGCAGACCGTAAACGCTCCCAACCTGAGCAGCCTCCTGGCCCGCGGACGAAGTATAGGATCCGATCTTGCCCTGATTGTGCAATGACAGGGCTTTCTGATCCAAGAGCCTCGTGAGCAGCATGGTACGGTAGGCGGAGAAGAGCTCCTCCTTTGCCAGCGGCGATTTTTTTGGCAACCTAGCGCTATCGGTAAGATTCTTTTCCATCATTGTCAGGTTGTCTTGGGCACCTGTTCGTGAATCATTACTTATAGTCTGCGTAGATCAATACAATACCCTTCGCTCGCGCGCTCCTATTCTCGACCTGAATTGGCATTAAGCCCCGAATGCTCGGGCATCCAACGAACCTTCCACTTTTTCAAGTCTTGAACAAGCGTCTCGACAAGTCTATCATAGCTCACATCCAAATCCACATTCAAGCCGAATCCTCGCGCACCTTCAAGTGAAGCAAATCCGTGTAAAAGACTCCGAAGGTAGCGCGCCGCATGTATCGCCTCTTTTCCAACAATCCCGTACCCCGCGAGCACGGCGTACAGAGTCTTCATAACTTCCTCCGCGGCCTCGCGGACCTCTTTGGAATCGCCCACCGTGGTCAGCACGGTAGATGCGTAAAGCCCTGGGTGCTGATGGACAAACTTCCGCATTTCCAAAGCCAGTGCGTGGACTGCGTCGTCACGAGACTTCCCAACCGTGGCCTTGCTGAGGAGATAACCCAGAGTCTGGAACCCTCGAAGGCGGATAGCTTGGTGCAACCCCGGAAGGCCTTCAACATGTTCATAGAGCGAGGGAGTTTTGACCCCAACTTCAAGTGAAACTCGACCGAGGGTGAGGTTGTCAAGGCCATCTTTATCCGCTATTCGGATCGCTGTCTCTAATACTTTTTCGAAACTCAAACCAACTCTAGTGGCCATTTTGATTTTCCTCTAAGAAAAGGGAGCACCTGGTTCACGAAAATCTCGGGCCCCTCAGCTTGGGGATAATGACCCAGCCCAGGGAGAACAGCTAATTTACCTCGCAGTCGTTCAGCAACAAGCTTACCTTCGACTTCCGGGTTAGGAAAATCCGGATCGGCTCCACCCATCACGATTAGGGCAGGAGCCCTTACCTTATCTAAATGCGATTCCGATGCTCGATGATCGGTCACAGCCATGCGTCGGAAGGCCCGCATACGACCATATTCATGCAAATTCTTTCGAAGAGCAAAATTGTACTCAGTGAGGTCTGGAGGTTTCGATGTAGGATAGAGCTTCTGTGATTGGTAGTTCACCCACGCTCCTACCCCCCAAGGTCCTGCGAGAGCCAACCGGAAGGTCAGCGCCTTCCACCAGGATATGGGAACTTGGTGCACGAAAGGCCCAACTAATACGAGATCTGACACGAGCTCGGGGTGTTCGGCACTCACACAGACGGCGGCTCCCGCCGAGATCGAGTTCCCAATGATCATCGCGGGTTCACAATGGAGTTGCTCAAGGAGCGCGACCACATCTGACATAATTGCAGATTCAGAGTAATCACTCCAACCCGCACTTGAATCCCCCATCCCTCTGATGTCCATCGTGATGACCCGCAAACCTTCGTCTCTGAATCGGGGAACAACCAACCGGTAGATTGATCGAAGCTGTCCCATACCTGGAATGCATAGAACTATTCGGCCTGATCCTCCTGTGTCATCATAAGCAATCTGACCCTCTTCACGTTCTAGAACTTGAACTTTTGACATCATACATCCCTAATATCATTAGGGATTTACCTAATGATATAAGGATTGCTCGCGCATTGCATAAAAGGAAGAGTGTAAACGCCTCGATAACGTTGATTTTCACGAAGTACGCCGAGTGGGAAGATACTCGGGGAGATTTGGCTTTCTTTTCGAAGGAAAGGAGCTTTTCTTCATGATCCTGGAGACCTCGGATCCAGAAAAACTGGGAAACTAGGAGAGGATCTGGGTGTACAGCTGCCAAGGCTGCTCATTCTATTCTGGTTCAAGAAAGTGAATGTAGAAACTTTTCTCGGGTACATTTCAATTGTGAGCAGGTATGGAGGGATCTTCGAGAGTGAGGCGGAAGTGCAGGAGCGAGAATATACCGTGAGCGCGATCCACGACCTGGGGCCGAAGTGGTCGATTTTCCTGAAACAACTTCATTGACAGCGGATTGAAATCTACCCTGGACATTACTGCGGAGTTTGATCCGACGAAGGACTCGCTGGTTGGGGGATTTACTGTCACTTGAAAGTCAACAAAATGGAGCAATTTTGATTATCTAGTCCCGAGGTTACCTTTTCTAAAATCCCATGCCATCTGTACAAGAGTTAGCATCAGACCTCATCGGATACTCCACGGTGGCTCCAAAGGGCGATGAGCGAGAATGTGCCAAGTACATTTTTGATTATCTAAAGGATCTGCGTGTTGATGACTCTGAGATCAACTTTCACGAGTTCGACGAAGCGAGAGCTAACGTCGTCGCAGTATTTGGTTTGAAAATAGACCCAGGCCTGCTACTTTCCGGTCACATGGACGTGGTGCCGCCGGGGGACGGGAAGTTATGGCACACTGACCCCTTCAGTGCAACATTGATGGGTGGTAAAATGTTCGGGAGGGGCGCTTCCGACATGAAAGGTGGCCTCGCCGCCATCCTCAAGGCAATCCAAGAAGTCGCAAAAAGCGCCAGCTTGAAACGAAGATTCGTCTTCGTCGCGACCGCGGGAGAGGAAACCGGATTCGTCGGCCTGACCAAACTGATACAAAATTCTATCATAAATTCCAAGAGTGCTAAATGTGCACTGATTGGCGAGCCCACGGATCTGCGCCCCGCACGAGCGCACCGCGGGATCTACAGAGTCAAGGTGAGCTTCATTGGGAGGAGCTCGCATGCTAGCAAACCGGAGTTAGGTGTGAACGCGATAGAGTACGTCTGTAAATTCGTTCAGAAATTGAACAGCGTTCGACAAGACCTTTCGCAGAGCAGGGACGAACTGTTAGGAACGACCACCCTCACGCCTACATTGATAAGCGGCGGAATTGGGGAAAACGTGATCCCACCTAATGCCGAAGTAGTGCTGGACAGCAGGCGATTGCCCATACACTCCTCCGAATATATTCGTTCCCAGATCGACTCGTTGTGTCAGGAATTGAAGGTGGAGTACGAGATCCGAGAGCTTGTGAATCACTTGCCACTGAACACCCCCGAAGGCAATTTTCTGACGAAGCTCGCCGAAAGTATCACGGGCTCTCGAGCCGGCTCCTGTGCTTTTGGAACTGAGGGCTCGCTGTACGAGGGAGAGCTGGGTATCCCCACCATCGTACTAGGCCCGGGCTCTGTGGAGCAAACCCACGCAGAAAACGAATTCGTCGAGCTGTCTCAGATCGAGAAAGCAGTTTCAACGTACTCCTCCTTTATCCGGGAGCTCTGTCTCTAGGAAATATTTTCCACTTTCCCGTTTCCTTCGATCTCCTTTTTCCTTCTGCGTTAATTTCTTTTGGAAAATAGCCCGTTGATTTCGGAAATATATTTGACACAGAGAACGGGCGCCCTACAGCAGGTCTTTTTCCATCGCTCTTGCGAGGTACTTCCACGCGCCTGCATCCTCCTTCCTCAGTTTGCGTGCAAGTGCAGCCGCTTGTTTACTCGCCATCTCCCTAGGCTCAAGCTGCAGGCCCACAAAATCCAGACGAGATTCGTCCTGACCCTCGGGTACTATTTTGTAAAGAAATTGCGAGTACTTGACAGGGCCGGCAATGTGCGTGTTGGTCCAAGACATTTCCTCCGGACGGAGTCTCACGAGCTTGGTCTTGGAGACCGTACCTTCACCGGTGCGGAAGGTGTCGGTCAGTATGAACGTATTTTCGGAAAGTTGCCTGATTTTTCTCTTCCCATTTTCGTGCATCAACTCCAGGTCAGCGGGCTCGTAGCTCGTGCACCATTTGTATGCCCGATCTGCTGGGACGCGAAAGTGCTGGCTGAAACCATAGTTTACACTCGTTGACAAAGAAATGTTCGATCTCCGGGGGTTGCTAGGTAAGTGGACTAGATAAATGTCCTTGCACGGGTCTCAGCCATGCGAAATACGGGCGATATAGGAGATCTGTGGGATGTCCCCATATTCGACTCCCAAAAATCATAACTGTATTAGATCTTGTACAAAAGAGATTGATGGAGCTAAACAAACCGGAAGAAGTTTCTTTCCCGGAGTCCGATCCTCGCAGGAAAAGACTGAAGCAAATTTTCAACGAAAAGGCTTTCCTCAAAAGAAAACCCGGCGAGGAGCCATTCAAACTCGCTTCTGGCGGTTCGAGTCTCGTCTTCTTTGATTGCAAGCTCGTCACGCAGGATCCGGAAGGGATCTCGCTTATCGCCGAGCTGATCTTCGAGCGAATCTCCAAATACAATGTGGAGAGCATCGGTGGAATCCAGACCGGCGCGATCCCCATCGAAACGGCCGTGGCCGAGCTGAGCTTCATACGGAAAAAGCCGATTAGTGGATTCTGGGTGCGGCAGGAAAGGAAAACGCACGGCACGGAAAAATGGATTGAGGGCAACCTGAAGCCTCGATCGAACGTCGTGATTGTCGAGGATGTGACGACCAAGGGAAATTCCGTCTTCGAATCAATCGAGAGAGTCCGCGAGCTGGAATGTAACATCCTCGAGGTGATCAGCCTGGTGGACAGAGAGGAGGGTGCGAGGAAGCGCCTCGCGGACGCCGGTTACCGTTTTACGCCAATGTTTACCATTTCAGAGTTTTCACAGAAAAGCTAGCACTTTGGGGTTTAAGCACTCGCCGCCCAAGAAAGAGCAGGATCGCCGCGAAATGGCAGACTTGCACAAAAAGCGGGCTGGCCACTCGGATCGTGGCACGATCAAAAGTGAGGATCTCCTGAAAATTTACCGGGCGATGCTTCTGACGCGGGCTTTTGACAACAAGGTTCTCTCCCTGCAAAAGCAGGGGAGACTAGGAGCGTACATCAGCTGCACCGGGGAAGAAGGCGCGATCGTTCCGAGTGCCTTTGCGCTGGAGAAAGACGACTGGATGTTTACCTCCTACAGGGAGGTGGGTGCCCACATCGTCAGGGGACTTTCAATTGACCTGATGTTCGCCCAGCTCTTTGGAAACTCCAGTGACCTGCTCAAGGGAAGGCAGATGTCCAACAGCTGGGGCAACAGGGACCTGCACATCGTTCCGACGGCGGCTCCGATCGGCGCGTACCTGCCGGTGGCCGTGGGAGTGGCCACGGGAATGAAAATCAGAAGGGAGAGGAGCAAGCTGGCAGTGCTCGCATACATGGGGGATGGCGGCACTTCCAGTTCGGATTTTCACACCGCGATGAATTTTGCGGGAGTTTTCCACGCACCGATCGTCTTCATCTGCCGGAACAACGGCTGGGCGATCTCGCTGCCGGTCTCGAGGCAGTCGGCGTCCGAGACGCTTGCGATCAAGGCGCGCGCCTACGGCTTTGAGGGGATCAGAATTGACGGGAATGACTCGCTCGTTGTCTACGAATCGACCAAGAAAGCCCTCGACAAGGCTAGAAATGGGGGCGGGCCGACCCTGATTGAGACACTCACCTATCGGGTCGGGGCGCACTCCACCGCGGACGATCCTTCGAGGTACCGGGATCCCAAGGAAGCCGGACCATGGACTCAGAGAGACCCGATTGCGATATTGCGCAGGTACCTTTTGGGAAGAAGAATCCTCGATGAAAAGATGGATGAGAAGTTGCTGGAGGAGACGAGCGCCATTGTCGCAAAAGCCGCAAAGACGCAGGAGGAAATCCCGTTGCTCCCTCCTGAAAAGCTGATCTTTGATGACGTGTACGCTGAACTACCTACTGCACTGTTAGAGCAGCGGAACGAACTTCTCTCCGATCTAAAGAAGACCCACGAATCTACGTAGCCTTCCCGGTTCAGCGATATGCAATGACGAACCGGCGGAGGAACGGGAACAGCACCTTTCCATCAGGTCGTCTAGGGTAAACCCGTGCGATCTCCTCGGAATACTCTGCCACGAAGGCCTGCTGCGTTTTCGCGTCCGGCAGACGATTCAGAATGGGACGCAGCGACGTCCCCCGGTTCCACTCGACGATCGCGTCCGGGCCTGGCAGGATGTGCACGTACCGCGTCTCCCAGAGATCCACCCGTCTGGAGCGCGCCGAAAGCAGGTCGTAGTAGAAAGCGAGGTCGTACGAGTAAAAGTCCGGCTCGATATCTCGAAATTGTGCCTCCCAAGGTGTGCTCTTCAGGAATTTTTGCAATACGTCATACCACAGGTCGGTGTGGGTAGAGATCTGAAACGCCAAGGCGCCTCCTTCCGCGACCCAGTCGAAGAGGCGGGGAATCTCCCTTTCGTGATCTGGAATCCACTGGAGCGCGGCGTTCGAGAATACCAGATCGTAACGACTCGGAGGGGTCCACTTGCGAATGTCTTCGAGTACCCACTCCGCCCGAAGCGGAGATCCAGTCGCGATGTGGAGCATGTCTGAGGAGCTATCTATGCCGACCAGCTTCGAGTTCGGCCACCTCTCAGCTAGCACAGCGGTACTGTTTCCCGGACCGCATCCCAGATCGATGATCTGGGAGGGAACGGGAAGCTCAATTCGAGCGACGAGATCGCGGCACGGAAGAGTGCGCTCCCGTTCGAACCGCAAGTAGTCTCGAGGATTCCAGGCACACATTCTAGGCCGTTGTGTCCACTTTTTTCTCGTCTTCCTCGACCGTCGAGAGGACCGCTCTTTTCTTTGCAAACGATGCAGGGAAGATCGCGATCGCGTTGATGCTCGCCAGAACCACGGCGACGAGCTGGAAGCCGTGTATGAACTCCCCCTTTCCCACGATCACGGCGCCAGGAATGGAGTAGCTGTCCACCAGGTTGTTCAGCGCCGCATAGGGGATGACGAGGGTCATCAGGAGGATGGCGAGACCGAAACTCAGCGTGTCGCCGATGTTCGAGAGGGTGATCCTAAAGCCGGAAGCGATTCCCCGCCGGTTCGCCGGGACGGATCCCATTATCGAGCTGATGTTGGGAGACACCCACATCCCGGTGCCGACGCCCAAAAGGCCGAGCGCGAGCAGCACGACCG
>JASHPQ010000173.1 GCA_030037995.1 Nitrososphaerales archaeon
TCTATCCCATTGAATAGTTCAAAAAAACTAAACACCTACCAGTTATTTAATGAAAAGTAGTGGTTCTATTGACAAGGTGATCGGCATGGCGAGGTCTGAACTTGGCACACTTCAAACGCTAGTGAACAACGCATGGATTCTGATCGACTGAACAAACCTTCCCTCACACTGACCGACCGACCCGAAAGTTTTCAGGTAGAGGAGAAGCCACAAGCGTGGATATTCCCAAGTGACACCTGAGCGGATATGTATACGACCCTCGCCGGTGCGTCAAACAAGGCCTCTTGAGAGTACCCTGTTGCTTCATAGATGCCTCTTGGATTTATGGAGTGAATATCCATGAAACTCAGGGAGATTAGCAGAAGATATTAGTACATTTCTTCAGTCTTGCAGCACAGGACTGTAATTAATTGAATGATGAGCTAGTGTTTCACCAGTTCGTTCGCGTGCACACCGGATGTGCCTCTTATCTAATAGGTTCTGAAAATACTGGGAAGTGCATTCTCGTTGACCCGCTGATCGACACGGAACGCTATGAACCCTTCCTGAAGGAACATTCTCTGAAAGTTGTTGCTCTCGTCGATACTCACACGCACGCAGATCACCTCTCTGGTTTACGCTACTTTTCCTCGCTTTTTCCGCAGGCGGTCATTGCCATGCACGAGACAGCTCCGACAACCTTCCAATACGAGAAACTGAAAGATGGCGCTCGTTTGGATGATTTGATCTCTTCTTCCTCCTTTTCCATCAAGGTAATCTACACTCCTGGACATGCAACTGACCACATATCCCTGCTCCTGGAACCTCCAGGGCCGCGCAATAGGCTTCTTCTATCCGGTGATTGTCTGTTCATCGGCGATGTAGGACGGACTGATTTAGGGCGCGGTGACAATGATCTGATGTACATTAGCCTCTTTCAGAAGCTCCTGTCACTCGAACCTTCTACCGAGGTATATCCCGCTCACGTCGGGGCTAAACACTTCCTCGCAACAGAAAAAGTGAGGACGCAGATAGGGATCGAGCGTGATACAAATCCTGCACTTCAGGTGAAGTCAAAAAAAGAATTTCTGAAATACATGACGGAAGGCTGGCCGCCAAAGCCTCCTTACTATGAACAAGTTGTGAACGTAAACCTGGGGAGAATATCACTTACAGAAGCCCAGGAAGAAGTACTTAGGATAGAAAAAGAAAAACCTCCTTAAACAGAAAATAAATCAAATACTTTTCGCGATCCAAGTCGATCCCGGATAACAAAAAGTTAGCGTGACTAAGCCGGAGGGGATTTATCACCCCGCCCCCGGTATGCGCTATGTATTGTTAAATCCGAGGGGCCCTAGGTTTTGGCAATACGTCGGCACGGGATCGGGCATTCCTGAACCTACATGCTTCTCTTGAGAAAGGCCCACATCGGCGAGGTGAGCGTCAGCGTCTGGCCTAAGATTCTGAAAGAAATCAGCGAAAAGAAGAATATTTACGTACTAGAGTAATTGACTTTGGGCCATATGAAAATCTTAGATTTTCAGATCACCCATTCCTCTCTTTCAACTGCCCGCGATTTGAATCCCATTCTTTTGATCTTGTAACCCGTGCCACCGTACAGCTCCGCTTCACCATCTTCTCCTTGGCGATACGCGCAATCTACGATCCGTCCCATGGCATCTGCCTTCATAATACCGCTGCCGCTGCCACCTCCGGCAGCGATCAATCCGTTTTCTAAAAAGACAAACGGAATGGAATCCAGGGTATTGTAGGAGTACAGCCCTGCCCACATCTGGTCTGGTCTGGAATGTCCCTCAAAATCGGGCAAGTACGCCTTTAGGATTCTGTAAACGTTTTCTTCGTAGTATCTCGGATCGGCCTTGTAGTTCTCAATGTCTGGTTCGGGTACGTTCACGTAGGGCTGGTTTAGATCGTCGTCGCACGCGACCCAGAACCTTGCTTCCTCATCGACTGCCTTTATGAAGCAGGCCGACTTGGGCAGAATTACAAAAGGCAGAGCGTCGAGCTGGTTAAAGCTCTTATTATGCATCAGCGCGGCCAGTCGCGAATCATTTCTGGCCGATATGGTGAACATCTGCCGTTTTTTGCCCTTCACGTGCCCGTCGATTCCTATAGGCTCCAAAAGCTCGTTGTTCCAAACACCGGACGCGATCACTGTCGTTTCTGCGCGCACCTCTCCGTTGATTTCGCCTTGGAGGACGACTCCAGCTATCTTGGCTTCCTGCCATACGAACGGTTCCCCCTCTACACCAAGAGGTTTCGAGGATTCCACGATGATCCTTTTGGCCTCAGTTCCGTAGACCACCTTTCCTCCCTTCTCCAAGAATTCCGCAAGAAAGAATCGAGCTAGTTTTTCAGGATCGAGCCTGCCGCACTTTGGTCCGAAGATGGCGCCTCCGACGTTTTCGAGCTCCATAAGTCGAGAGTCTTCGTCAGATGCGGCAAACTCTGTATTTAGGGCGGGAAGAGCCTGCTTGAGACGTGACAGATCAAATCTCTCTATTTGAATTCCATTTTTCTCCATCTTCTGCATATACGGCTCATTCAACGAAAGCTGCCTTTCGCTCATCACCCAGAGATAACCGGTCTGTTTCATTCCTAGGTCAACCCCCGATCCCTGTATATTGCGGTAGAAATTGATCGACGATTCAGCCAGCATCAAATTGTCTCTCGAAGTAAACATGTTCCGGACCATGGCTGCACTGCGGGCGGTATTTCCCTGCGCCGCGTCTGCAAGACGCTCTACCACCAGAATCTTCTTTGTCGGGTTGTTGACTTTGAGATGATAAGCACACGAGAGTCCCAGAACCCCCGCACCAACCACCAAGATGTCGAAATCTTCAGCCATCCTACATTCGATGACTTTTCAGTGCGGGACTATAATACAGTATGCGGTGCTTCCTCTTTGGAAACCGTCATTGTAACCAAGAAATATTAAGTGGTAATCCCAGAGAAGTTCCGCAAAGAAGCTGGAATCAATCCTGGAGATAAATGATTGCAATTTCGAAGCAAAAGATCCTCCTCTACATTCCGGTAAGGTGATCTATCAATGGAACGAAGGCTATGACTCTTGGATTGAACACAATTGAACTCAAAGATGAAACCGATCCGGGATGACAGCTATGGCTAGGTTGAACGATTTACTAACGACCCGAAGGCCAGCAAGCTTAGCGAAGCAATCGATCTAGTTTTTCCAGCCGAAATATGCAATAGTCTGACCGCTAAGGCATACCTCACGTTATGTCCTTCAATTCAATTATTGTCTCGATAGAATTCTCATGTTTGACAATTCTGGGAGGATACCCTAGTACACTTTCTATCAAGCTCATGTTGAATTCTCTGATCCAGATCGCCCCATTCTCGTTGAATGGTTGATATGTAATAATTCGGATCACATTACCCTCCCTCTCGATTCGCTGAGGCAACCGCGCTCCGGAATATTTGACACTCGTCTCTATGTACTTGAGTAAGCTATCGAGATCTGCCCGACCATACCATAGTGGCAGCGACGAAAGCACTTTCTTTGAAAGCTCTCTCGCGATTGACGTAATTGCCTGTTTGTCAAGGCTACTAACGAACATGGCGATCATTTCAGGTGGAACTGTTAGATATCCAAAATCGGCAGCGAGAGAATCCCATTCGACATATTTATCGAGAATAGATACTACTAGCGAGTTCTTTCCAATTTTCCTCTTCTCAGCGTCTTTCGACAGGGCGGCGTCTAGGGACGAACTTAACCGAAACGTCCTGAGTACACTAGGTTGCTTCTTTCTCTCCTCTTCAATCGTCGCCATCGCTTGCCCCTAATCTATCGTTCCTCAAAAATGTTGTTACACATTCGATGTATTTTGTACAACGATTTCCGCACAGACCTATAAGGGACTAAATTCAAGCTACCGCGCGGAATAAATGCTATTCAGAGACAAGCCGTTTACTGATGCCCCGGACGACTCAAGCTAGATTTGATCGGGCTTTCTTGGAGGCGTTAAAAGCAAATTGAACGAATTCGATAAGAGGTTCAGTGAACGACTCTCAAAGTCTCTGGAGCAGGCTCTCGGTGACAAGATTGTTAGCGTCGTTTATTCGATGCTCAAGAGCGATTTCGGAATTGAGAAAGAGAATGTCCCGGAACACCCTGAAGCTTTGAAGAAAGTGCTCAGGAAAATCTTTGGAGCCACTGGAATGGATTTCCTGGAAATGCTGATCTCGAAGGAAATCCTTGTCGAATTCGATCTACCTTTTGAGCTTGATGATGATAATATCGTGCTTGCAAAGGCCTTGAAGAAAGCACGCAAAGTTTCTCTTTCGAGTGAGAAGCGGAATAGGACTTAATTGAAGTATCAAGTTTGGAAGACCGTCAGCTTTCAGAGAAGGGTTTCAACGCTACCATTTTCGAGTGCATCGATAGGGCTATTTCCACTCTTGGAGACGACGCGAAGCAGGCATTGTACCACCGGATGACTTCCGTATATGGGTTAGAACCGAAACAACTTCGATCCAGACCTCTCGACGTTGCCGAGTATCTGCACGAAATTCTGGGGGATGTTGGTTACTCCTTCTTTGAAAAATTGATCATCAAGGAGATCAAAACCGTGTTCAATTTTTCTCTGAGAGATGGGGTCTCGTTTGGGGAAGTAGTTGCCGAAGCTCGCAGAAAGTTTCTAAGCGACTGAAAACTGCCTTAGTTCTTCGTAGAGCAATCCCGTCGAACTCCTATAATGATTACAATTAATCCGAAAGACAAGAAAAAACTGGCGTCGTAAGCTAGGAGAGCGATAGAATCGATGCTGATAATGTAAAGCTCTTTTCAGCTGAGATATCACGGCAGAGTAACGCTACTCGCTGTAACAATTTCTTTCAAACGAGTACATCACACAAGTTCTGAAGTTGGGTTCACTCGTCTCGGAAGATTTTCTTGATTTCGCAATCTAAAATTCAGGATGTAGGAGGGAGCAAGAAGCTTTCCAAAAAATTAGAGGCGTGCTCTACTTCAACAGATATTCAACGATCTGCTGCGAAAGGATCTAGGCAGATATATAATTAGGCACTTTATATTTTCTTAGGAAAATCTGAGATCTCGTCACTCATTTATTTGGTAGAGCCTGATATTCCGTGACTATTACCAAGGGAACCAGAGCGAGAATAAGGAACACAAATTCAATCTCTCCGATAATTGCAACGTTGTTACTGATACTCATCACCACAGCCGCGACGGTAATCGTCTACGCCTATGTTATAGGATACACCGGTAACTCCGAATCCACACCAAGCGCAGGCCAATCTATATTCACGATAAACGATTTCTGTGCGAATGTAGTATATCCACAATGTAATTCGAATGGTTACTCGCTCGAAATCGATAACACGGGAGCTTCTGCTATTCCTTCTGGAAACGTTGAACTTTACTTCACCGATCCCGTCAGAGGTACTTCAGCGGCTTCAATCTGCCAAATTAATATCCCAGTAAATCCGGGTACCTCCGTTTCCTGTCCTACAGGAAATGGTGTACAACTCCCCTCTGCACTGAACGCATCAGCTGGTGATGTTGTTTCTTTGCAGGTTGTCACGCCAGACGGGAGCAGGAGTGTCAGTTCCACCAAAATCGAAGCTTCCCCGATTAGTTATGTTCCCATTACAATTACGAATTCGCAGTCCTCGGCCACCCATGACGATCTTCAAGTCATGATCAACGTGGACTTTGATTCCTATGCGAATTATCTTTCAACTAACGTTGGCAATGTCAGATTTTATAATTCCTCCAATTTTATTGTCGCAAACGAGCTTCCCGCGTGGCTGGAGAATTACACTGGCACTGCGGGAAATCCAAATACCGCGACGAGTTCCGACGTGTGGGTAAAGCTGGCAGGCATCGTGATCTCGGCGAACTCACAAACGGTCATCTACATGGTGCTTGAACCGATTACCACGAACTTTGACGGCGTCTACTGGGGAGAGGCACCCCAGCTCTCGACAACCTATGGGGAATACGACAACGGTGCGAATGTATTTCTGTACTACAATGTGTCACCCGAGAGCCTGTCGGCATGGACCGTCGTTGGAACCGCCGGGCTGACCTCAGCTGCGGCGGCGGGCAGCTACTTCAAGACCCAACAGGCATACTATGCGAACAGTACGAATGGTGATTATCTTTACACCCAGGTATCAGGATTCGCCTCAAACGAGATTCTGACATTTTGGACTTACACAACCGGATTGGGTAATGTTTACTATCTTGCAAACTCGGCGGGCGCGGGACAAATGGGACGTCTCGATAGTCGGGGAGGCGGAGACTACTCAGGGCTCGCCACGACGACCAAATGGACTACTTGGACTGCTCCCAGTTCGGGCTTGGACGAGACCAAGGACAAGTGGTACAAATACGATATTGTCATCAATGGAGCCTCCGCGACGAGTTACATTGGTTCTGCGACGAATAATTTGGGCACACTCGGAACCCTTGCAAACACTCTGGCAGTATCTAACGACGGTGACTATGTAGGACTGGTGGGAGATGCCCTTGGAGCCACTTACATCTCTTACTGGAATGGGATCATAATTCGTTACCTACCACCCACGGGTGTCGCCCCATCAATTAGTTTGGGAGCTCTTTACTGATTCGCGCTAAATTTCTGAACCGGCTAGGCCTTTAGGATTCTCTGCTAAATGGTAAAAACGCGCAATGATGGCCCTCGCCTCCAAATGCAACTGGTGGCCATGCAGAATTACTACGAGAGGGAAAAGGGACTCGATGACATGGCCTTGGTTTCATGACCCTCTTCCGTGGTATTTTAGGAGCTATTTCTTGTCGGGGACTTTAGTTGCGTCCAAGGTTTTGAGCATGTGAGTGACGTACTCTTCAAACCCCTTGTCAAAGGTCCCAGCCGAGCGCTCATGCACTCTCCTGAGCTGGGGACGATCGCAAAGAATTCTGAGCCACGCCGACCACTGCATCCAAGTGGCTTCGTCTATCCACTTTTTCTGGTAAAGCAGGAACGCTTCCTCAATTATCCCATATGCCACCAGAAGATTGGCGTAGACTCTAGCCTCTTCCACCGAAATCACCCCATCAGCTTGATCGACTAAAAATCTCGCAAGGTCCGGGGTATCAATGAGCGATCTGATGTAGTCGTTGTAGCGTCCCATCAATCCCTGATACGAGGCTTCCTTGATGGCCTTCTCCTGGCTTCTAAACTGGAGGATGAAGACAACGAGGGTGATCGTGATCACCACCGTCTGGGCGATGGTGCTGACCACGATCAGGGTGGTGGTGTCAACCAAGCTCTAGTTTACTCCACGATTTTATTGTGAAAAGTAGAGGAAAGAATTTAGCACTTTTGGAGTTTTAGCTTGCGATTCAAGTCTCCTGAGGTTGAGATAATCGTTTGTGCAGCTTCTCGAAAAAGTAATAATATTCCTCGCTCTCGTATCTCTTCCGCATCCACGTGATGAACGGCTCCAAGCTCTCCCACGCTTGTTGGGTCGCAAACATGTCGTCGATCAAATCGGATTTCACGTAATTTTTCTCGACAAGTAGTCCGATTGATTCGAACAGCGAGGCCATCTGGAGGTAGGCGAGCTGTACCGACTCTGGCAGCTTGTCAAAGTCGTCCGGCGAGGCGATTTTAGTTTTCAGTACCGTCAGCCAGGAAGCCTGTACTTGTAGACTGTTTGCAAAATCGTAGATGTCGGTGATCAGGTCTACCGTGGCCAGTTCGTAATTCTGCTTGAGCTGCTCGGTCGTGAGCCGTGCCTGCTCTTCGGATGAGTTTGCTTGCTGCACCGATGCCTGGATCAACTTTTTGTCGTCCCTAAGCTGAAACACAACGAACACCGCGCCGAGAATTATCGCAATAGAGCTGAGCAGCGACGCGTAATCTTGAAGGGCATCTAAAACGTTCAGTTGTACTACAGGAAGCGGGATCATCGTAAATCCACTCTTCGCTCGCTACTTATTTTAGCTAACGATTCGGGTGGTTCTCACTCGAAGAGCTCTTTTACCTGGTCCAATCTGGAAAATTCGAATTCCGGTCGGAATTCGTAGTATCCCTCGTCGAATAGCGGCTGCTTTGTGCGGTTGATCCATCCCACTTTGAAACCGAAAGCCCTCGCCCCGGCAACGTCCCAGGGATTTGCGGAGACGTACAAGATTCTCTCCTTTTCGAAAATTCCTAGCTCATCCAGACCGTGGCGGTAGGCCTTGGCGTTTGGCTTGTACGCCTTGGCACCATCCACGCTTATCACGTCCTCGGACAGTAGAGCTAGTCCCGTTCTCTCGATCAGTTTGTCGAGCATCGCCTGCGTCCCGTTACTCAAGATCGCCACGCGGACACCAAGCTCGTCGAGGTCGCTTAACACTGGGACCACATCTTTGAACGGCTTCAAGCTAAGAAACTTCGAATACAGCTTCTCCACGGCCGTATCAGTGCGTCTTACGCCGGCTTTCTTTATGGCAAATTCTATCGCGTTCCTAGTCAGTACCTCAAAATTAACGTACTTCCCGATGATATCGCGCGTCATCGTAAACTCTACCTGCTTCTGTCTCACTACCTGAGAAATTTCCTTCCCTTTGCCACGGTGAATCCTTTCTGCCTCGCTCTGGAACGAATCCAGATCAAACAGAGTGCCGTATGCGTCGAAAATGATTGCCTCGAAATTCAAGTCCTCTCCCTTCGAAGAGCTGCCGTTGGTTTGCATTATGATGGTGTCTTCCTTCCCTTCAAGACGGCCTTCTTAGTTAAACTGTTTGGGTGAATCGTCGTAGTGCCTAACTGTCGAGGAAAGAGGCCTGCCTTCAAAACGAGCTCGACGATGGCCTTCCTCTTGCGTTCAAATTCGTGGATCGCCCAGTTCTCGACCTTCATGTGGTGGGATATGGTTTCGTCCGTTGCAAGCCAGCTCATAAAATCCGCCAGACGCAGTTTCCAGACGCTTTCCTTTTCGCCAGCTGTCCTCTTAATCTTGCTCTCGATGTATGAAAGCTCGATCAAGCGATCGCGTGAAACGTTGTTTCCCAAAATCTCTCTCTTGAGGCGGATGTAGCTTTTTGGAATTCTCTCTTTGATCTTGAAGTGGCCAATTTCGTGTAAAAGCGTCAGGAAGTACATCTCGTAGCCTTGGAGCCTCAGCTTCTTGTACTTCGGTCCAATTCGGTACGCGTAGCTTAGCCCCAGTCCGATCGCGTCCGCATTCAATTCCTGCTTCGGCGAGAGATAGATAATTTCCCTTTTCAGATCCGACAGTCCGCTTGCCTTTTCGACAAGACCGTTTGTGAAGCAGACTCTGACGCGAGGGAGGTACGTTTTTGCAAATGTCTTGAGAACCCTCAATAACGTCTTCCGGTTTCTCTTGGGATTTGGGACCACGTGCATGTACTAATTTTGTGAGAATTGAAACTTGAGTATTTCTTATTTGGCAATCAAGCGACAAGCTGATTTCTTGAGATCCCGGATGGCGCAGACAGTGCTTGCAATTGTCTGAAGACCTGCCTCCCTGCTGATGAAAAGTTCGATTCCAAGCTGTTCTTCTTTCTTGGTGATTCTCGATCTTTTATCCGTGAGGACGAGTATTTCTGTCAGGGGCTTATTTGCCAGAATCTCTTTTGCTGCTCGGATTCCGTCTCCTTCCTTGACAATGCTGAAACCCAGAACGACAACATCTGGCATGCTTTCAAAGAACTTGGAGAGAGTGTCACTTTCATCTTTGGCTATTATGCAATCGAAACTCTGCGCACAGAGCGCGTCACTTAAGGTCTTCGCTAATTCCGGACTTTCGTCAGCAATTAGAACTTTAGTCGCTAATTTTTTGATTTCTGACCTTGGCAAAGAGATGAAAGTGGATCCTTCATCCTTTCTGAATCCAGAAGGTTCTCGGTCCTTGTCCTTGCCGGGAAAGATTATGAAAGCCAATCGTGTTCTGTAAGTCTGTAGTCTCTTGCGAGAATAAAAATCGTGTATACAATTCTCATGTCTGAGAAAGTAAGCGATTGTTGAACTGCTCCTGACAACATAGCACTATACCGGTTTCCAAGAACTGATAGATCCCTTAGACGATCTTTCTGAACATCAGGGAAGACGCTTTTCTTCCTTCTTCCGAGATGAAATCGACCGCCTCAGAAACAAAAGAAGATCGTATGGGATGTTTTGCACTTTTTCGGCAGAAGACTCTGCGAAAAGAGATCTGCATCATATCCTTTTAGAAGTGACGCTCCAACGATGTCTACCTAGTTACCCGAATCTCAACTTTCGAAAGGAAAGCGTTCACCAGATCTAGCGCAGTTGTAATTCCAGTCAGTTTCTCGCCTTTCATCAAGGGCAACCTTTTGATTCCCCTCTCCAGCATGATCGATGCTGCCTCCTTAACAGTAACACCGAATGGAGCCGTGATTAGGGGTCT
>JASHPQ010000174.1 GCA_030037995.1 Nitrososphaerales archaeon
TGGGATTGAGCCAAAACGGGGGCATCGAAAACCTCCGCGTATGGGATTTCGAGAGCCTTCAACTTGTCAGGAGCTTTATTACTCTCCGACAAAAGACTGACCAGTTTCTTGTCCGAAAAGTTGATCCAGTTTATGGAAAAATTCTTAGACTTGCTCAGTACCCGGTTAGTTTTAGACCCCTTCCTGACCGACACCGCAAAGAGCGGAGGTTCATTGGAAACAGGCATGCAGCTGTTGGCGGGCATGGCGGCCACCAATTTCTGGTATCTCGCCGCGATTATGATCGGTACTTGGGGATAGAAGAGTCGATAGGCCTGCGAGGGCCGCACAGCAAGTCTCGGTACACTACCTTTCTTCAACGAGGTCTTTGCTAGCTATGGTGAGGCAATAAGGGTGCTCCCCGCCTCAATAACCGTCCTGACATCTTCCGGTTTCATGCTGATGGGCTGCAGAATCGGCAGATCTAATCCGGCCTTCGTATACTGTAGTATTCTTTCGCACACTTGACTTGTGGTTCCGACGAGCGCAAATGACTCGATCATTTCATCCTTAATCGAATCAAAAGCAGCGGGAAGGTTTCCTTTGAAATAATTCTCAGCAATTGGTTTTTTCAATGAAGGATCAATGCCAGTTCCCTCGTACAGGTAATCGTCTTGCACCGAGAGCATGTATGCGACGAACGGATCTTTCTTCGCCCTCGCAATAGCTTCTTCTTTAGATCCTCCTACGTGAGTGAGCAGGTACGCGGCGATGTCTATTTCAGCTAAGGATCTTGGAGCTGCAGACAATGAGATACTGGAGACTATGTTCCGCAGCGATTCAGTAGATTCCCCACCTTTGGCAAGATAGCCGTCACCGTGTTTTGCCGTGAGTCTCAACATTTGCGGCTTCCAGCCTGCCACGTAAATTGGGACTTTGGTCTTTACTCCTCCGAGCAGAGACTTCACGTTTTTCATGTGAAAGGTCTTGCCGGAATAATTCACGGGGCTTCCGCTCCAGATTTGATGGCAGATGTCCATCGTTTCCTTCAGCGCGGATATCGGCAATTTGTGCTCTATTCCCATCAAGTCAAGACGCGCAGGGAAGCCGGTGCCGATTCCCAATCTCAACCTTCCATCGCTCGCTTCCTGAAGGGTCGAGCAGGTCATCGCTAGGGATATTGGACTTCTCACGTACGGAGAAAGGCACCCGAATCCCAGCTTCAACTGGTTCGTTGAGACAGCCACTGCAGCTATGTTCGAAACCGCATCTCGGCCGAAAGAGTGTTCGTGCATCCATAACCCCTCAAACCCCTTCGACTCGGCTAACTTCGCATGCTCTACAATGCCCGGAAAAGGGATGTCGGCGTTGAAGCCGATAGAGACTCTCATCTTTTCGAGTTACCACTCCACGATGGTAATTTAAGCGTTGAACGGAAGATTGGTCAGTTTGTCAATCTAATTTTACCCAACTGCAAAACATGTCATAGATCCTCTTTTTCCTCCCGGGGGCATGGATAATTGGGTTTGGAAATATTTTTCATCCTCGCTGGGTCGGCGATGGGAGTTGCAGTTCTAGGAATCGTCGTATACCGCGCTATACCAAGCCGGGTGACCTCCGTGAACACCGAGGCGGAAAAAACTCAAACCGCTCCGCAAGCTTTGCAATCCAAGGCAAGTCACGAGCCTGAGGTACTTTCGGAAGCGCCTCCACCGTTTGAGGATTCATCTTCCTCCACGTCCAAGGGTGTAGCGGTCCCCACCGACACCAGTGTGATAGGCGCGACCACGCCCTTCATGGCGGTTCAGCTTCCGAAAGCAATGCAGAGGGCCGGAGCCAGAAACAAAAGAAAGCGTAGAGCAACCACAAAAGCTAGGAATTTTTCTCAGAACTTGGGACGCACTCTACCATCCGTAGAGTCTCCAAACAGCAAAGAACCTTCGGCCGCCTAGCCCTTCACTGCACCCACGCGTCGATGAGCTCGACGGGGATCTTGAATTCTTTTGGGGGGAGGAGATACCTGTGAAGCGGTCTTGTCAGGTGCCGGTGGGCTTTCATAGGAGGCATGTAAAGTTTCGGCGAGATTGATCTTTTTCTCTCAATTCTTGTCTTCTCACTTGTCTTTGAGGAGTACGAGCATTTCTCACACGCAAAACCCTGATTCTTGCCCTTCGATTTCAAAGCCACGTTACAAACAGGGCATTTCGGGTTGGCGAGGGTTACGAGCGACTGTAATCTCATGGGCTTGAGCAGCTCAAGGTTTAGCATCTTTGGGTGGAGCGAGGTTGGTTTCCTAATCCCACCGGAGGCCTCGATAATGTCGCCTCTCATCAATCCAGCCGCTGCTTTTCTAAATTCCGCCGTCGGCTCGTAGCAAGCGCATGAGATTTCCCCCTTGGCATTAGCGATTTTGAAGAAAACGTGGCCCCCTCTCTCAATCATTGGATCCTCGATTACCGATCCCACGACGGTTCCCGACGAATAAGGCATCGCATTGTTGAGATCGAGCCTGTGAGCAAGGTGTTCCCCCGTGCCTTGGTTGGATCTGAAAATCATGTAACCCAGCAGGTTTCCGATTGGAAGCAGATCTCGAAACGCCTCGGAGACCCCTTCGGGAGTCTCGCCGCGTATGCCACACAGTACCGGATCCGGCCCGTGCGGCAAAATCATCACCCTGCGATGATCCCGATCGTAATTGCTGAACGTCTCCGGAAATCTCCGCTCACTCATCCTAACAATTTTATCTAGCTCGATGTGCCTCTTCCTACGCGCCTCCCGTCGGTAAGCAATCAGCTCGAACGTGTGGTCATTTCTAAGCAGGTTACCGATCGAAGCTAAGGCGCCGACCAATCCCTGGCCGTTGCGCAGTTCATAGCTGTCCATTCTAAATTTCCCCACGATAGTCCTTGCCTCTCGAAGGCTCATCACTGAGAACAAGGCTCTCGTTGCAAATTCCTCTACTTCGTTCGGAATCGCCAGGCCCTCGTGCAACACCAGCCCGGAATTTGCGCGAGGACTCGTCGCAAACTCCTTTATGATATTTCTAAAGAATTCAAAAACGGCTTCTCTTGATAGGGTCGTCCTGATCGCGAGACAGAGAGCTGCGTTCCCCCTCGTCTTCCATGGAATGTTCGGGTTCAGTCTGATCAGATGCGGGTAATCGAGGAGCTCCGTGATTCCCTTTTTCTTAAGCAATCTCTTTACCGCGGAATAACACAGAAAAGTGGTACACATCCCATCGCTGGAATCCGTGTCGTCAAAGCCGACGTGAAAGAAGTTGTAGCCTTGATTCATGTTGCACAGCATCCGCTGGCACTAAAGACAGAGTGCGTTAAATTATTCAGAACTCAGGATTCTACGACAATCATTGTCAGAGTGGAGCGAACTTTTTCGAGCCGTCTAATCTTCCAGGTGATCGTTTCCTTCACTTTTTCCATCGTGTCAGCCTCTATCTTGGCAACAATGTCGTAGACGCCGTACACGACATATACTTCCTTTACATGTTCTATACTTTTGAGTTCGCGAACAAGCTCTTCTTCCGCGCCGAGGTCAGCATTTATCAAAACGAAAGCCATCGGCATGTGTTGCGCAGTCACAAAACGTTTGTATGTCCGTCTCATTAAATAGGTTTTCTGTATTGTGAACTTGTGCAAAGTTGACAGGAACACGAAATGAGGACAATTCGGAACGCACCGTAGTTCCGAAGCTCTTCACCATAGAGTTGAGAGAAGACGATCCTGCAAAGTGCACCTCTGCGAAGATGACGAAATTCCATCTCGCCAGATCGATCAGACCCAACAAGATCTCTGATGCCTCAGTAGTGCTAAACCCCTTTGCGGCGGAGATTCTTCTCAGAACTGATAGATCAAATGCTATCCGGGGTGGGCTTGTAGTGATAGACTGTTCGTGGGTTAATGCGTCACCAACCTTCAAGAGACGATTCAATGGGAATCAGCGACGCCTCCCGGCTTTGATGGCGGGGAATCCGACAAATTATTCGAAGCTCAATAGTCTCAGCTCCCTTGAAGCAGCTTCTGCTGCATTGTACATCATGGATTTTCCAGAATTCTCAAGGAGACTGCTTTCTCTCTATAAATGGGGGGACACGTTTCTATCTCTCAATCAAAACGCCCTAATCGACTACTCCAACGCCTCCAGCCAGGAGGAGATCAAGAGAATTGAGCTTGACTATTTTCCGTATCTTTCAGGATAAGTCAGACCGGATCCGGCCGAGGCTGAATCCACTCTCTTGTTATGATAGAAAGGATTTTTCCCGACCGAGACGAAATCATTGTACGAACATGAATGCTGCTACCGCCGCTGTCATGCTCAGCAAAGAAAGTCCGCTAGAATATCGGTGCACACGAAACCCACAATTCTGTGGTTGTTGTACAGTTCTTGTGACATTGCCGACGTTATACGCATCCGGCAGCCTCCTATACTTTTAGTGAATGAACTCTCTCTTCCATCATGCGACTTTCGTTAGACATAAATTGGAGATGTCATTGCTTCATAAAGAAAAAGTACTTTCAGATTTCATACTACCTATAGGTACGCCGAGGCTCTAGCTGCTGTTTTGGGCCTCTTTTGCAAGAACCGGGTTGGGATTTCTACGCCGCGTACGTTTTTTCCAGAATGAAGAAACTGACGGAAGCGCCGGGGTAAAGGCTTATTTCAATTTGCCGGCATGAAGCAAAATCGGTATGAGCAGGCGAGCGGGTCTCGGAGAACTTCTGAGGAAACTCCTCTGTCCACGCGGAAAAATCACGGCGCTGAGAAGCGCAATCAGAGATGGTTGGCTACAAAACAGAAACGATATCCAATCCAGATCACACGAGGATGCAGAAATGCTGAGGTTCCTGGTGCGGAATGAAACGGTTGTCCCGTGCGGACAAAGGCCAAACAGGGGAACGATGATTTCCGCAAGAGCCCCAGGTAGGCCGCATAGCTGAATCCCGCCTAAAACAGAAAGAGGGTTACTACCTGCACGTACCATTTACTCCTTTCTTCGAGAGCCAAGATCGGTTCTCTCTAGCTAACGTTGACCCCAGCCAGGAGATAATAGTAGATCGTGAAAACTATTCCCAAGACGAGGGCGATCACACCCAAGACAATGTCAAGCTTCCAAATGCTCCTGGTTTTCGCATATTTCAGAAGGTACGAAATGGTCACGAGGCCTATCAGGAGAGCGGTAACTATCGCTACCAAGAGGCCCAGAGGACTGACCGCCTGAATGTCGGTCTTAATTTCATGCCGCTGCAAAAGAACGGTAGCCCCAAAAGCTCCCAGAGACGCAGGAATGTAAGCCAGGTACGACAGCCGAAAAGCTTGATCTTGCTTCACGCCCATGATCAGCATGGTCGAGACGGTCATCCCCGATCTGCTGACCCCCGGCAGGGCGGCAATCCCCTGGGCGATGCCCACAATGATGTAGTGCTTCAACCTCATCTGATCCAGGCCGCCTATTTTAGGAAGTGCTCTGGAGTACCTGATGTACAACCCAACTCCCACGAGAGCGAGCCCCAGAATGATCATGGGAACTCCTATGAATGGAGAAGTCTTCTGCAGATATTCATCGGTGACGTAAAAGAGAGGAGCTCCCACTATCGCCGTGAAAATTGTAACGACCACCAGGTATCTCAATAGCTGACGGTCGTGTATAAGGGCGACAATATCTCTCCGGAAGTACGTTATCGCGGATCCTAGAGAGCCGATCTCCAGAAACAGCCCGAAAGCGTAACCAGCGCTAATGGGAAGCCCAAAGAGGACGTAAGAGGCGAAAAGAACTTGGGTCTTGCTACTGATCGGCAACCACTCCGAGACCCCCTGAACCAGGCCGAGTATTACAGAGAACAGAAGATTGACCACAATGAGCACCGAGTAATTTTATACAATCTTGTCTGAGAGTTTGGAATCTGCAATGATTTTTCTACTATAATATTCGTAACTGTCTGTCAGATCTGTTTCGGGCAAGGAGGAATGCAAATCTCGTGAAACCATAAATAATCGACCGGTACTCCCTCACCGCATGTCGAAAGTGTCTCGTTCCGTGGATATTTCTGCCCCGGTGACGAACGTGTTTCAATATTATGCAAGGCCTGAACACATCGCCAAAACGTTTCCCGAGGACGTGAAAATGAAGGTGGTGCCGCTAAAGATCAAAGAAGGGTTCGGGATTGGTACCGTTTTCAGGATCGAGGGAGAGTTCGGTGGGAGGCCGCTCGCATGGGACATGGAGACGATCGCTTACGAAAACAACAAGATAATTCAAGTTAAAGCGATCAATGGCCCGTTCAAGAAAAACGTCATTTCCGTTATGTTTGAACCCCTTTCGCAGGGGAGCGAGACAAAGCTCACATTCGAGGCAGACTACGAGCTGGGCTATGGAGTTTTTGGCAAGGCGATCGACAAACTGAAGCTAAAGAAAGAGATCGAGATGGGGATCGAGAGAAGCTGCCAGTCGGTCAAGAAATTTATCGAATCGGGGAAATCGTCTGCCGAGATGATCTCGGAGATCAAAGCAGACGCTGCCTAAACTCTTAGAGTCGCTAATCCGCTAACATTCAACGTTTTTTCGAAGAAGCTGCGGCGGCAAAAGTCCGCTCTCCCCTCACTGCAGACAGTACTTTGGCCACTTCAGAGAGCACTTTCGGTTTTTTCTCGTTGCCGCGTTTCTCAATCGATATGTAGCCAGAAGGAATCATCATCCGTCCGGGATACTTTGCAGTTACCGTTTCCGGGGTGTACCCGAGCCGCTTCGCGGCTTCCGTGAGCTCATCGAGAGTTGGATCTTTGACAGACCTGTTTAGGGGAACCCGTCGGCCTGCTTCCCTGCTGAAGGTCGAGTTGAAATAATCTATCCAGAGAACGTATCGTTTGTAATCTTTCAAAGCGGTGGAAGCGACCAGGGGTTCAAAAGCTGGAAGGATTATTTCGCTTCAAGGAGAGCGTTGATGACTCCGTCCTGGGCCGGCCTCGATGTCACCCTCGCTCTTCCAAGCTCCGTATCTATCAGCGCCCCGCGCGTAATAACCCCCCTCCTCTCGTAATCCCGGTTGGCGGGATTTTCCAAAACACGAGTTATTGTCGTCTTTTGGGTCTTTCCAGAGGCAGGATCGCGAACATTTGCAGAATCCGCGAATTTTAGACTAGTCTTGAAACTTCCGCCCCTCGTTCTTCTCTGATAGTTCTCTGTGGTCCCCAGCAAAGTTTCCGCCGCGTATCCGTCCTTCTCAAAAGCGCGTCTGGACCTGAAGCGCTTCGTTCTTCCACCAGTGAGTTTTCGTTTCTGAAGATTTTCGAGTGGTTTAACCAAAATGAGTTACTCCTTTATCCCAAAGGTAGAAACGATGATTTTTTTCTCCATATAAACTCTTTCTGAATGAATCGCTGAAATATCAGGGACTTGCCTGAGAAGCGACTCCATCCCGTTTATCCGGCGGTTGCACTGCTTTAGGTACTAACCCTTTCTGTTTAACCACTTGTTTTCTTTGAAGATCGAGATCGCGGCTCAGGCCAAAATAGTCTGCGAAGGGATCCGTGGTAGTGAACACCCTTGACCTTCCCCTCCTTTCGAATTTCAAAAAGCCCACCTCGGTCAGCTCCTTGAGATGCAAGTATGCCTGCGACCCCCTTCGTTGCACGAGCTCGTGGGCACTGACTGGTTGCAAATATACGATATACGAAAGCGTCCTGAGCGTTGCGGTCGATAGGAGAGGTTTTGTGGCGAATTTCTTTGCAATGGAGTTGTAAATCGGCTTTAGCTGAAGCGAGTACATCGGTCCCTCTATCTCTTTCAGTTCAATTGCCACAAACGACGAATTTATCCTGCTGGCAAGTTCTCTCATGATCTCATGCAGCCGGCGCTTAGAAACGATCTTGGAGACCTTGGAAATTTCCTCCAAGCTGAGCGGTCGTCCTGAGGCGTAAAGGGCGACTTCGATCCGGGCTTGGGCCTCCTTTGAGAGAACCGTCTGCGAAGAGACCTCACTTTCATTTCCGGCACTTTTCGACTCGGCCTCTGCCTCCGCCAGACTAGAAATGGTACTCAACTTCCTTTTCCCATTTTCTATACAGTGGTGACCGGGACTCCAGAGATTAGTATGTCTTCATTCTCCGTTTGCTCCAAGATTACGGTCCCCTCCATCGCAAGAAACAGAAAGAAAATAAAGAATTGAGCTTTTTCAAGAGCGTCACTTCCAGCTGAAAATTCCGAAAACAGGATCGATACCTTTTCCCTGATTTCCGCAAGGACCCTTATCCGGAATTCGTTTACCAGTTCCGCGATCTTGTTTAGGAATTTGTCCGGCTCGAAAGTAAATGATGGTTCGAGTAGCAAGTTTGCCCGTTCTTGTTGCTTTCTCCTTCCGTGTATGATATCTTCAAGTATAGACTCGAGGGTTGAAACGAGATCCTCGATCGACGTCGAATAAATCTCCTGCCTGAACGGCATTTCGAGTAATAAAGGAACTTCTCCTGAGATATCGATCCTTTGCATCCTCGACTCCTTGATTTTATCCAGCAGGAAGAGCGTCTCGACCTTTAGCCGGTAAATGAGTGCCGATGAAAGAGCCGCGGAGCCGCAAAGCCTTAGGTCCAGGAACTCACTCGATGTGATGATGTCCAGAAATGTCTTAAGGAGTTTCTCAAGATCTACATCCCACGGCTTGCTGATCCTGTTGCCTTCAGGATTGAGGAGAAGATTCAGAGGCGGCCTGGAGAGCTCCCTCTTTCTTTGCGGGTCGGGCGCGATTTCACTCATTCCGGATTTCGACCTCCATGCCGCTCTTGTACCTGATCACCTTGGAGCTCCCCTGCGACATGTACACGCCGATCACCGAAGTTGCTTTCGAGACAACCGTGTCCTTCAAGCTCACTATGATGATTTGAGAGTACGAACACCTCTCTGCGAGAATTGCGGCGAGGTTCCCGGAATAAACACTGTCGAGGTGGGCATCGACCTCGTCAAAGACGTAGAACGGCGAGGGAAAGACCGCCTGAATGGATAAAATAAAGGCGAGCGCGGACATTGTCTTCTCGCCACCGCTGACCGAGCTGGAATCCCTTGGTAGCTTCCCCGGGAACTGCGCCATCAAGAAGACGCCGCTGTCGAAGATCGAGTCCGGCTTTTCGATCTCAAGCCAAGCGTTTCCCCCGGTAATCTTGGTGAAGATTGCCCTCAGCTCTCTGTCAATTCTTTCAAAAGCATCCATGAACACCTTTCTTTTCTCCGCGTCTACAGTTTCAATGAAGATCACGATTGCATTCCTTTCCTTCTCCAGTTCGTTCTTTCTAACTGAGGAGTACTTGTAATTCTCAAAAATCTCTCGATAGTTTTTGTCGGCGTTGAAGTTAACGCTCGTCCTCAGGGCGTCGAATTCCCCTTGAAGCTCTCTCAGTAAATCATCGACCCCTTCGAATGCATCGACCGGTTCGGCGTACCCGAGAATCGCAAGTTCTCCTACCAGATTTCGCTCCGAGTCCACCAACCGAGAGAGCTCGTTGTTTGTGGTGTAGTACTCGCGGTCGGCGAGTGCGGCTCCCTTTCTGACAGTCTCTTCCTCGATCCTGAGCTCCTTCAATTTTGCGTCAAGCGAATCCAACATTGGTTGGTACTTTGCCGCTCTTTCGAGAGTTTCGGCCTCCTTGGATCTGAGCTGGTCGTGATCTTGCTGCAACCCATCGAGCTTTTGCAACGTTTCCGAAAGGAACCTTGATCTGTCGGCGAACCTCGTTTTGCTCTCGACCTTTTGAGAACGCAACCGCTCGAGCGCCGGTCTCTGATTATTTTCCAGCTCTCCGCGAATTCTGGTCATTTCGGTCGTCGAGTCTCGAATTTCGGAAATGACTCCCTCCATCTTTGAGTCGATATCATTCCTCTTTCGGTTGAGCTCGTCGGATCTCCCCTCAAATGTGCCTAGATCTAGCTCTGAAAGCAACGCTCCCAGCCTTTCTGATCCGAGGACCAGAGCTGAAATTTTCTTCTCGTAAAGGACTATTTCGTTTCCGATCCTTCTGATTTCTTCATCGACTTGCTTCCGTTTCTCGGTTAGAGTTCTGATGTCGTCGGCGTAGCGAGAAATGAATTGGCGGGTCGTCTCGAGACGAGTTTCGATCTTCGATATTTCGAGATCGTGTTCGTGCTCTCCGGTGGCCAATCCTCTTCCTTTAGAGTGCAGCGCGGCGAGAGATTCTCTCCGTCGTTCGATCAATTTTTGCAGGGCCGAAAGGACGCTTCTGATTCCATCGTAGCTCTTTTGTTGAGCAAGGAGAGTGGCAACTTGCAGATACTTTTTGGAGTATCCGGTTTGAAATGCCAGAACATCAGGCTCGAAAATATCACCCTGGAGGGTCACTGCTCTAAACCCCCTCCTTGCAACCACGAAGGCATTTTTGGCAGAATCTACAATTACCGAATCCCCGAAAATAAAATCCACGACAGCCCTCAACTCTCTGTCTGACTTGATGACGTCCGAAACGTAAGCCACCACGCCAGGCAGAGAAGATTTTCGTTGGTTTTCCACCTTTCCTACTTCTCGAAGCGGGATAGCCGTCAATCTACCAATCTTCAATTTCCTCGCGGCCTCAGTCACTCGGAGCAGTGCCGCCAGATCTTTTACGACGACCGCATTCAGCCAGTCCTTCCCCACTGCTGCGATGGACTGAGCGAACTCTTGATCATAGCTTATGAGCGAGCGCAGGGGACCGAAATATCCTTCAAGCGCGTTAGAATTCCCCAGCTCATTCAACTTGGCGATTGCCATATCCTCGCCAGCAACGTTCTCCAATGCAGAGAATTCGGAGTCGTAATCCCTCACAGCTTCGGTGGCCTTTTCAAGTATCATCAGAGCTATGCCGAGCTGTGCATCAACCTTCTTGCTAAGACGCTCCATTTTTATTCTCGAGTTTTTGAGACCGTCGAGGTCAGAGCGTTGTGAAGTAAGAAGATCCTCCAAGGACTGGATGTTTTTTCTAGCGGTGGCGAGATTCTCCTCAAAAAACTTGATTTTTTCTCCACCAGAGACTTTTCGATCCTTTGCAGACTGGAGTTCTAGAGTTAACTTGCTGGCTTTGTCTCTCGCAGATTGAATTTTACGGTCGTGCGCCTCTTTTAACCTCCGGAGTTCGCTCTGTCTTTTCCTGGCGATCTCCAACTCCCTTTCTAAATGAGAGCGCTCATTTGCTAGTTCGTTCTGCCCAGAAATGAGCCTATTTTTCTCTCCCTCAAATTCTGTCAGCTTTATCTGGAGAGCATCGATTTGATCCTCCATCCCTGCAATCCTCGCTTCTTGGGAGGAACTCATCTGTTCTAGAGTCGGAAGGATTTGCCTTATTTTATCGACGTAGTCAGCGGCTTCAGACCGCTCTCGTCTTAGCGTCTCGATTTCGTTGGACAGCTTCCCCAGCTGGAGCTCCACCTTAGCGGCCCCCGCATCCATTGCCGACTTTATCAGCTGACTTCTTTCGAGGTCAAGAGAATCGATCAGCGTGTGTATCTCACTCTGGCGAGATTGCAGCTGTTGTAGCTTTGCAGCGGAATCTTCGACAGCTATCTTTCTTTGAATCGCTATTGCTCTCACCCTCAAGAGTTTGGATGAAAGCGAAGTCGCTCTTAGCCATCTCACCTGGTCTTCCAGCTGCTTCAGGCGAAGCTGCTCGTTCCTCTCCTGCTCCAGTTGCTGCACTCTGTCCCTGATTTCACCGATCCTGGCCATGGCGACCTCGAGTTTGCGATCTGCCTCGTTCAGCTGCTTTAGGGCGAGGTCTTTCTTCTCGTCAAACTGAGCCACTCCCACCATTTGTTCTATTAATTTGCGCTTTTCATCGGGAATGAGCTCAGAAATGCGAGTAATCATCCCCTGCAAAACAACATTTAACCCCCTGGAGGTGATCAACGCGACCTCCAGCAATTCCGATAGATTATTCCTCTGGATGTGCTTCCCGTTCAGCGCGTACATGCTTTCTCCGCTTTGCTTCAGTTCCCGCGAGATCGATACAGAATCGGAGTCTATTGGGATGCGCCGATCAGAGTTGTCAAATTGTAGGGTTACCTTAGCGGAGGAAGGCTTCTGTTCTTCGACAGAGCCATCGTAGATTAATCCGCTCAAATTCGGAACTCGCAGGGTTTTTGGGCTGTTTTCCCCAAGACAGAAGATTATGGCGTCCAGCAGGTTGCTCTTGCCGGATCCGTTTGGACCGGTGATCGCAACGAACCCCCTTTCAACGGGAATCGACACCTGCCTTGAGCCGAGCGATTTGAAACCGCGCGTCTCAATCTTTCTTAGATAGACCAAAGACTTTAGCGCACTCGAATCTCTTGGGGTAGGCCGAAGTGCAGCTTCCACCCATAATTTCTGAGCGAGAGAAGCGCGCTTATAGGGCGGCCGACCGCGTAAGTGGATTTGAGCGGATGTTAAACATTATGTTGGTTCGGAAGTAATCTTCGGTCCACTCTGAGTTAGCTCGGACTCGAACAGGAATTCTCTGGAGACCAGTTTTGAAAATTCTTCCATAAATTTCGTGTATCGTCTTTTTTCCACGAGGCAGTGAACAGCATTTCCGATCATGTTAGGAGTCGCTCCGACGGCCCCTGACTTCACGCCTTTTTCGGACAATTTCAGAAGCTCGGTTGAGGCAAGCCCTGACTTTTCTGAAAAGACCCTGGATTCTGCCAAGAGCCTCTCGGGGGTGGGATCCTCCAAGATTTTTAGCAGAGTGCTCTTTCCGAACTCATTGATCTTAAGTCTGGAGCGTTCGTTGGACAGTACGCTCGATTTCACAATCGGATTAAACGCGGCACAAACAAGCGTGAAATCGTCGGAATCTGCTAGAATTGCATCTGTCCTTCCCACCCCGTAGCTTCCGGGCTCTGTAACAAGTCCGATCGCACCAGTGCCGGAAGCAAGCGAGATGACCGTCCCGAGACCAGTATGATTGTTGATCTCTGCGATGTGAGCAAATTCGGCAGCCTTTGAAAGGGAGAATCTAAGGTCAAATGCATCACCAATCGCAATGGAAGTCGCGAGGGCACCCCCGCCGCTCGTTCCGAATCCCTGCCCAATTGGAGGGAGAATAGTGTGTAATATCTTCACGGGAGGGATCTCGAATTGTTGCCTGATCAGTTGGATTACTTCAAGGGAAGTGCGCGCTTGGTGGCTGACTTTGCCGTTTATCAGAACCTCGTCCTGCTTTAGATCCGTTGACGAATGTGCGACCGTTGTCGTGCCTTTTCCTATGATGAAACCACCACCCCGTGCTCCGGCGCGAAGGGGATCTTGGAGCGGGTCACCGTCAGGAGTCCGATCGCAGATTTCAAAGAAACTGGATACGCCAGAGGGAGCGTAAACAGTTCTTGATTGCTTCATCGCATGGCCAGACAGAAATGAAAAGACTCTCTAATGGCGCGCTTTCTACTTTTCAGATGAGACGACAGGAACCTGTTCTTCCCTTTTTGCGCTAGGAATGAACGCTCCCACAACCAAGACCGACACCGCCGATATCAAAAGGAGGATCTCCATCCAGTATGCGCTGAAATCTTTGCTGAGGCTGGATTCAAATGCCAGAAACACTCCCAGACTTGCTAGGACTAGAACGGATACGGTGATGGTCCAAGTCCAAAGCACACTCTTTTTCGGTTCGGCAAGTTCGGGATAGGAGGAATTCGCTGAAAGCTTACTCGCATAGGGTCGCATTGCCCGAACTAGGGCGGGAACTAAGATTATCACAAACGGAAACATTGTGCCGAACCAAAAAAGAAGATAGCCAAGAATCAGAATTTTTGGGAATCCATAAAGAAAAACCACTCCGGCAGCCGCCCAGAGATTTCCGACGAACAGACCGCTAGTCGTACCAAAAATGAAACCCTTCCATCCTTTGATCTTCTGATACACCCAACCCAGGATCAAAAAGCCGACAAAGTTCCCGCCACCACCTGCGACGATTGCCACCAGCGGAGTACTAGCTCCAGTAGCGACCAGCGAGACCATGTCTCCAATGAACGAACCGAGACCTGCCCCGAAGGCGGCAGGAATCGGGCCGAAAACCAAAGCGTAAAAGGCCGGTATTACCACGCCAGGTCGGAATTCACCGACTCCCCACGGGGCCCGGATGGGGGAGGTCATTATGTTAACGATGGCATATAGTGCCGCGCAAGTGGCTGCCGCAGCTACGAGCCTCGCGGTGCTTCCAGATTTGCCTGAATTCATGCAGGGACGGCATAGGCTAGAAGATATTTATTAAGATAATATCTAAAATATCTAAATACATCTAGATATGCAAGTACGAAAGCTTCAGGAAATGGGCGGTGCGACGCTACTAGTCTCTTTGCCGAAGGAGTGGGTTAGAAGGGCCGCCTTGAAAAAAGGATCCGCAGTGGCCATGGACGAAGCAGCAGATGGAGGTCTATTGATCTATCCCTCCAGGGAAGGAACCGACGAGCCCCTGGGTCATGAGATCGACATAGCTTATCCTTCCAGATACAGAAACGAAGGAATACCTAACGAAATTACTGCGGCCTATCTTCTAGGCTATGACATGATCAGGGTCACCGGACGAGACGTAATATCGTCCAGAGATCGCGACCGAATAATCTCGTCAATAAAACTCCTCATCGGGCTCGAGATTGTGGAAGAAGACGCTCGTAGCATTACGAGTCAGTTTCTCGTCGACAAGATGGCTGTCGAACCGAGCAAAATCTTCCGAAGGATCAGCACAATAGTTAGGGCGATGGTCTCAGACACGCTGCGACAGCTTGTGGCCTCCAATGAATCTGGTCTCGTCGAATCAGTCGCACAGCGAGACGACGAAGTTGACCGATTACACTTTCTTCTCGTCCGGCTCATTCGAACAGCAGTCAAAGAACCATTATCCGCAAGTAAGTTCCGTCTCTCCGCAATCGATTGCCTCGACTACCGGGTGGCTGCAAGTTCCCTTGAGACAGCAGGGGACTACGCCGTTGAGCTTTCAAATTCCGTTTCCAGGCTTGGCACCATCTCTGTTGAAGTTCAACTTAGGATCGAGGAAGTGATAGATCTCTTGGATACCGTACAGTCCAACTCAGTGAGGAGCTTCGTCCAGAGGGACTTCAAGCTCGCGCAGCGAGTCTTGGATGACTCGCTGAGGCTGGAGAAGCTCATAGCCGCCCTAAGAGATGTCAGCCACGACTCTCCGGTGGAGATCCTGCACCTCGCCGACACGATAGAAAGAATCGCGAGGTGCCAGCGGGACATTGCAGATCTCGTCTCACCGATGGGCCCCGCATGAAGCGACCTCCGAAAAGTTGAGGTAAATTAAGAAACGAATATAAGATAAAGACGACAATTATCCCTATGCCCGAAGAAGAAACCCCCTACGATTTGTCTGCTGGGAAGACATACCCTCCTCTTCCACGAAAGTACGTGTTTGTAACTGGAGGAGTGATGTCCGGTCTCGGGAAAGGTATTACTGCGGCTTCTATAGCCAAGCTTCTCCAACTATCGGGATTTTCAGTCAGCTGCCTGAAGATTGATCCGTATCTGAACGTCGACGCCGGGACTATGAATCCGATTGCACACGGCGAAGTGTTCGTCACGGATGACGGCGGCGAGACTGATATGGACATCGGGAATTACGAAAGGTTTCTCGATGTCAATCTCACCCGCGACCACAACCTGACTACGGGTTTTGTCTACCTCAAGGTGATCCAGGAGGAAAGAAACGGGAAGTATCTCGGCAAATGCGTGCAGATCATCCCACACATCACAGACGCGATAAAGGAGAGGATTAGGAAAGTCGCGGATCAAAATAACACTGACATACTGCTCGTGGAGTGTGGTGGCACGGTCGGTGACATCGAAAGCCTCCCCTTCCTCGAAGCCTTCAGGCAGATGAGGCTCGAGGTAGGCGCTGCGAATTCCGTTTTCGTTCACGTGACCCTTGCCCCAGTGCTTGAGACTGTAGGCGAGCAGAAAACAAAGCCAACGCAGCATAGTGTGCAAGAATTGAGAAGGATCGGGATTCAACCGGATGTGATCGTCGTTAGGTCCAAGAACATGCTCACGAGAGACACGCGTGAGAAAATCTCGCTTTTTACCAGCGTCGAAATGAAAAGTGTGGTCTCGAACCCGGACGCGAAGTCGATCTACCAAGTTCCGGATATTCTAAGATCAGAGGGAGTCGTAGAAACTATATGCGAAAGACTGAGAGTCGCCCCGCGAACTTCTAATTTCCAAACTTGGCAGAAGATTGCCGACCAATTTGTGACGACAAAGGACACTCTCAGAATCGCCATGGTCGGAAAATATGTTTCGCTTTCGGACAGCTACGCCTCTGTTAACGAGGCCCTCTCCCACGCCGGAGCGCAGCAGGGACTCGGCGTCATCGTCGAAAACGTTGACTCGCAAGAGTTCGAGACACGCCCAGAGTCAACGTCGAAACTTTCGCAGTTTCATGGAATTTTGATTCCACAGGGCTTTGGAAAGAGAGGCAGTGAGGGAAAAATACTCGTCGCCGACTATGCGAGGGAGAATGCCATCCCCTATCTCGGTCTATGCTTCGGTTTCCAGATGGCGATTGTTTCGTTTGCAAGATACGTTCTGGGATTGGTTGATGCGAATTCGACGGAGCTTAACCCTTACACCAAGAATCCCGTGATTGATTTGTTACCGGAGCAGAAGCTCGTCAAGGACCTGGGTGGGTCCATGCGTTTGGGAGGGCACGACATCGAGATCACGGACGGCACGATGGCTTCTAGGATCTACCAGAAGCAGCAGATCAGGGAAAGACATCGGCACCGGTACGAACTGAACCAATCTTATCTATCGGCTTTTGAAAGAGCCGGAATGCACTTCACCGCCTTTAGTGACGGAGGAAAGAGAACGGAGATCCTGGAAATCAGGGAACATCCGTTCTACTTTGCAACACAGTTTCATCCGGAATACATAAGCAGACCAGGGAAACCAGAACCAAGCTATCTCAATTTCGTAAAGGCTGCAGCTTCAAGGAAGGTTGCCATACTTGCCTAGAGCGTCCCAGAGCTCGTCCTGAACGGATTTTTCCCTGATTTCCTCTTTTTTCCCTTTGGACAGGATCCACCTTCCATATGTCTCTTCTCGAAATCTACCAATTTCGCTGCACGGAATTCCTTCCGACTTCAACCGATCCGTGATCGCAGACGCATCGGAGCGGGCGCATGATATCAGCAACGAACCGGATCCGATCAACTTCAGTGGATCGATTCGCAATTTTAAGCAAATCATTCGAGTTGCTTCGTCGACGGGGACTTGATCCGTGTAAAGCTCGAAACCAAGGTTCGAGGCGAAACTCATTTCGAGAACGCAACCGATTATCCCTCCTTCCGTGAGATCATGCATTGCATGCACCTTGCCTGTTTTGAATGCCGCATCCGCTTCCTTCAAAATGCTCAACTTATGAATCAGCTCTCGTCCCATCTGCAGAGTCTCCCGATCCAAGAGCTCTTCCACCGCGGGTAGCTTCGAAAGAATGGAGGTGCCTTCTATTCCAGCTGTCTTTGTCAACAGGATAGAATCATCATTTTTGGCGTCCGCTGCCGTAACGAATTTGTCGCCAGAACCGAACGCAGTGACGATGATGATCTGTCTCCTCAAGCTCGGAGTAATTTCTGTATGCCCACCCGCTACCGAAATTCCCAGGTCAGCCGCCGCTTCGTTAATTTCGCTTATTACGCTTGCAATTTCTGAGCTCGTCGTTCCCTCTGGAAAGAGCGCCACGACATTCAAAGTATCGGGCATTATCCCACTAGTTGCCACGTCGTTTGCGCTCACGTTTACCGCGTGCCAGCCCACCCTTTCGACCGCTCCGGTAATCGGATCAGAGGAGGATATTAGATACTTCCCCCTGGCGCGCGTGACACCCACATCAATCCCGATCGCGGGAGCGACAACCAGCTCCCCGGAACGCATCGATCTCAGCAAGGGCTCCAAGACTTCGACTGGAAGCTTTCCTGCCGGCGGTTTTTCGTTAATCAAAATAGAACACTGTTTACTCTCAAGAAATTAACTCTTTTGGGACACTCGAAAAAATTAGAAAAAATAGAAGGCTTTTCTCATACTCTTCTCCTTGATGGGGAGTCAATATTCATTATTAGCTGACCGAGACAGTAATTGACGCGACCTTGTCGTCAGCCCAGGTCGCGGCCAAAGCTATCAAACAGCTGGAACCGGAGGATTGGGCCGTTCTGCATGCGATCGAGAAGTCCATGTCTGACCACGAATCAGTATCACCTAAAGTCATCGAGCAAGAGAGCAACATTCACCACGATCAGGTAGAATTCAGACTCGGGCGCTTGAACTATATCGGATTTGTCATGCGAACGAGGTTCGGACTTGTTCTGAACACCGCAGGATTAGATGCCCTTGCCCTAAATTCTCTTGTCAAGAGGAATCTAATTTCGAGCATGGGCAAATCTATAGGAATGGGAAAAGAATCGGACGTTTACGAAGTACTGGACGATTCCGGGAAACAGCTGATTATCAAATTTTACCGAATAGGTAGAACGAGTTTCAGATCCACGCGACGAGCCAGATCCTATACAGACCCTCAAAACCAGCACCAGTGGCTTGCAATAAACATCGCGGCAGCTTACAGTGAGGCGATCGGTTTGAAAAAGGCTGCGCAGGCAGGGATCGACGTTCCAGAATTCATCGCTAGAGACAGACACGTCGTTTTGATGTCGGAAATTCAGGGAACGATGCTTTTCAAGTGCACTGCAGAAGACATCAAGAAACCGAAGCAGCTCCTGAAGAAGATACTGGAAGACATCAGGAAAGCCTATCAAGCAGATATGATAAACGGAGACATCAGCGAGTTCAACATCTTGTTCGACGGTGAAAAGCCATGGATAATAGATTGGCCGCAGTTCGTCTCTGTCTCGCACGCAAATTCTTCCGAGATGCTGAAAAGAGATGTGGAAAACGCATACTCTTTTTTCCAGCGAAAGTTCGGAATAACCCTTGCTTTGGACGAGGCGCTGGACTACATAAAGGGCAACAAGCAACGAATTGTAATTTCTTAGATTTGAAAACTGCTTGAAATTTTGATAAACAAAACGTTATTGCCGCGAATCACAACCTTACCATAATTCGCGGAAGGATTTCCTCCATTGTACTCAGTCGCATCGACAAGTATGACATTCATGTAGGGATCGACGTTGCTCATCTTTCCGCGGTATTCCAAGTCCATTTTCAGCCGCACCGATACTTCTTTGTTGATAGCCTTCTGAAGCGCGTTCAGCGGCCTTTTGGCTTGTTGCGACACCGTGCTATCCTTAAAGCGCCTAGTCCAGCCTTCAGAGATAAAAACCTTCCCAACTGCGTTTTACCATCGCAAGAATTGATCGAAATAATCCTCGCGGCCATTGAGAAGCCTTAGAATGTACTTCAAAGGAGATTTCGTACGGAACGCATGAGTCAACCGAAAGCTAGTCGAGAGGGGTTCGAGTTTGCTCGTAGCTCTATAGTGAAAATCACAACTGGTTCTTCGTTCTTCGATCATCTTTTAGGCGGTGGCTTGCCCGTCTGTTGCGTAACTGACGTTTTCGGAGCAGCAGGGACTGGCAAGACACAATTTTGTTTTCAGAATGCAGTAACTACCTGCCAATTTCTGAAGGGACATGAACGAAACGAGATTAGGGCAATTTTCGTTGATTGCACAGGCTCGTTCAGGCCGGAAAGAATTCTGGAAATCGCCGAAAACCGGGCGATCGATCCCAAAATGGTATTGGAAAGTATTCTTTCGATCTCGGTACGAAGTGCTTCAGCGCAGATGGAGGTGAACAGGCGACTTGATGAAGAGACACCTTTCGCCCGTTGCAGGTTGCTAATCATCGACGATATAACTTCGAACTTCGTTTCAGATTTTCCGAAAGAGAGCGAGCTGCCGGCACGACAGAGAGCTCTTCTACTCTACGCACGGCATCTTTCCTATCTTGCAAACAAGCACGCCCTCTCAGTGCTGCTGAGTAACTCGATAAGGTCGCGCGGGAGTCAAGGCGAGGGGGAAACCACAGGTGAAGTACTCTCCATGTTCTCGCCTTATCGGTTGCATTTTTCAAGAATGGACAGGAAGAGGTATGCGGAACTCGTTCAGCCCAGCCTTTCTGGACAAAAAATAGAGTTCGAGATAGGTGCGAGCGGAATAACCTAGACGTGGCAAGCACTGAGCAGGGTGCAGAAGTGGTACGTATTGAACAAGATCCACGAAAAGATAAACATCATTATGTAAGACCCGATGCCCTGGGTAATCAGCCTATTCTTATCTTTCGGAGCGATTCCCTTCAGAAGGGTGTACTTTGCGAGGTAATAAGTCGCAAAGTAGATGATGATAGCAATGTAAAATCCGTAATACGCATTGGGATTTGCAATGTTGTCTTTCAAATTCGTCCACAGATCGGACGATGACGATGCGAGCGGAGTCACCAAGCCGGCGATACCGGAAATGAACCCTCCGAGTGCGGCAAAGCCAACGCGAATCCAATAGAGCCAGGCCAACCTCCTTCTTTGAACCGATGGATCCAGCGGTGGAACAGCCGGTACCGCGTTGTTACTGGATGGCTTGGAGGGTTTGGCCAAGATCAAATCATCTTCAAAGTGAATCTTTTTCTCAATCTTCGTCGCAAAGTATGTGTAGGGATTAGTGAAAGAAAAAGTGCCGGACATCTTTTTAGGATTTCGGTTCTTTCTCTGGCGAAAGAACTCTAGGCGTAGATAGCAACAAATCACGAGTGGTGTTTGCATGGAAATTTCAGCTATCGAGATTCATCTGCTTTGTTCGAAGGTCTCAGAATCGGTTGCAGATTATTTCATTAGCGGAATCTACTCTATGGAAGAAGGAGCACTTTTCAGGCTCAATCATTCCACGAAACCTGAAAGGTTGATTGCGGTGGCATCTTTTGCGCCATGGATCACAACAAAAAATCTATCAATCCCTCAAGCTACCAAATTTGTCTCCCGCCTTAGAGCACTCGAACGTTTTGCACTGGATTCAATAGAGCAGGTCGGCAACGAACGGATTGCAAGATTTTCTTTCAAGAGCAGAAAGGGCGAAAAGCGAAACCTCTACGCGGAGTTCTTCGCTCATGGGAATCTAATTCTCACTGATCCCGACGCGGATGATCTAATAATTGACGTTGAAAAACCGCAGAGTTTCAGACACCGAAAGCTCGAAGTAGGTGAAAAATATCTTCTTCCGCCATCGCGAGGGATTCCCCTTCAAAATATTGACAGAGAAAAACTCGTTTCTATTTATTCTTCCACCTCAGCGAACATCGTGGAGGAAGATCTCTCGGCAGTGCGATGGTTTGGTCGGAACATCGGTACCTCAAGAAAGTTTGTCGAAGAGATATTCTTTAGGGCAAAGGTTGATCTCAACCTGCCGGCGAGGTCTCTGAGCGATACCGATCTGGAAAAGCTAGCCGAAGCCTGTGAGAGTCTTCGGTCAGATCTTCGGAAAAGCGATGCAGGTTACATCCTCCTCCCGCTCGAAGAAAGTGACCTTGACCTAGATGTGTGTCCTATCGTACCGAATTCGTGGAACTTCTATGCGCAGGGGAAGCTTGCCACGATAAGTTCCTTTCCGAGCCTCAGCGACGCTCTGGACGAAGTACTGGTCCAGGCTATAATTCTCGCTAGACGGAGGTCTGTCTCACAAAAGACCCGTGCCAAAGCTGCCGAGCTCGCATCGGCAATCGCAAAGCAAGTCTCTCAAATTGAACTCAACCGAAAAAGGGCAGGCGAGTTGAGAGCGATGGCAAAGACCTTGATGTCTTCGCAGCTCCGCAACCCTAATTCCGAGAAGGAAATTGTGAATAAGCTGATCTCTTATGAGCTTCTCGAACTCTCAAAGGACTCAGGGAATCAAGCAAGATTTTCGACCGAACCCCGATCTTTTCTAAAATCGTACTCAGGTACAGCCCTCGGTTCTAGGCTTTTCGACGAAGCAAAACGGCTTGATTCCCAGACTCAGAGGATAGAGGAGATCATGCGCGATTTGGAAGGGCAGAAAACAAATCTGTTGGAAACCACACGGTCACAGGAGGAAAAGGCTGAGAGGAAGCTGATCACGGAGAGAAGGGAGCGCCAGTGGTTTGAAAGGTATCGCTGGTTTGTCACTTCCAACGGCAGGCTTGCTCTGGGAGGCAGAGACAGTACGTCGAATAGTATCGTAATCAACAAGTACACCGGAAAAAATGACGTAGTATTTCACGCAGACCTGTATGGTTCTCCCTTTTTCATACTGAGAAATGAAAGATCAGAGCCGGGGCCACCATCGGATGAGATTGCTCTAGAAATCTCTCAAGCGACGGTCAGTTTCAGCCGGGCCTGGAAAGATGAGCTGGGATCTGCAGATGCGTACTGGGTGTTTCCGGATCAAATCAAGAAGAGCGCCCCGTCGGGCGAATATCTGCCCAGGGGCTCATTTTTCATAGAAGGGAAAAAGAATTTCGTACGCCACCTAAAAGTGGAACTTTCAGTGGGAATAATGTCTAGCTCAAATCTCCCGGTGATGGAAAAGAGTCCGGAAGAGGAACAAGGCGTCGAGAGCTCGCCGGATTCGAATTCATTTCTGGTGGTCTGCGGGCCGGATCGATCGATAGCTGCATGTTGTCAGTCGCGCGTGAAAATAGCACCCGGGAAAGAAAAAGGAAGCATATTCGCAAGGAGGCTCAAGCAACAGCTTGTGAATAAAATAAAAGACATCAAAGTAAAAGAAGCAAGCAAGAAGCTATTGCTCGATGATATTCTGCGAGTACTTCCTGCAGGCGGGTACAAATTCGTCTCGGAAAAACAAAACAATTAAGTGTGCAGACGCAGTTTTTTATCTCTCAGCGGAATGGCGAGCTACAATAAAAAGATCTGATTATTCGTCCCCCGTCAGAACCAGGGTCCTCGTTCGAGAAGTAATGAACAGTCCGGTCATTACTGCAGATCCGAACGAGTCAATACAACAGATCTCGCAAAAAATGAAGGCTTCCAAGGCGGGAAGCGTTGTGATCACAGAGAATGATCGCCCGATTGGCATCGTGACTGACGGAGACATCGTCACCAAGGTGGTCAGCAACGATTCGAAGCCTAGTTCGGTGAGGGCCATTGAAGTGATGTCAAAGCCCCTTTACACGATTGAGAGCGAGAAGGAGATCATAGTGGCTGCCCGGGCTATGCGAAAGCACGGAATCAAGAGACTAGGCGTAAGTTACAAGAACGGTATTGTCGGGATTATTTCCATATCAGATATTCTTGCGATAACTCCGGAGCTTTTCGATATTATCTCCGAAAAGGCGATGATCATGACGAGTCAGGCTTCGAAGGAACCCACGTTTCTCGCCGGTTATTGCGATTCTTGCAACCAATGGTCCGACCGGCTCTTGGAAATTGATGGCCGGTTCATTTGCGGCGAGTGTACTACTGGGAGCCCAGAAGAAGAACTCCAAAATGCCACTGAGGGCACGTGAGCTCACAATTATCTTCGAAGAAAAAAAGTTGGTTCAGATTTTCGACGGGGCAATTGGAGGAGGATTCGTCACCAGCTTTCCTCGTCGACGGGATGCTGGGAACTACGGCGAGAAAGCTCCGCATTCTTGGCTTTGATACGATTTACGATCCCAAGTCCGGAGACAAAGAGCTCGTCAGGGCCGCGCTCTCCAGCAGGCGCACACTTCTCACGAGTGACTTTGAGCTCTATGTGTACGCTAAAAGTTTGAAAGGCAATGCCATCTTGGTAAAAGGTAAAGGGGAACAGGAAAGGCTCTATCAAGTTCTTGCCAAATCTGGAGTGCATGCCGTTCGGGTAGACCGGCTTCTCTCCAGGTGTTCCGTCTGCAACGGTGAGCTCGTCGACACTGGCACAGAAATGCTAAACGAAAGCAAGGTTTACTACTGCAGATCATGCGGAAAGAGGTATTGGCGGGGAAGTCACTGGAAAAAATTGAGCGCGCTGTTTGACGCAGTAAATATAATGCTGACCACAAATAGATCCGAAACGGCTTAGGATTAGACTAGAGTATGAAACAATCAGATTTCATGATGTCGCCTTTCCGGGAGAACGACGGCCCTTTACTGACGGCCGTCGCTCGGAACGTCATTTTTACTTTCCTTGAAACTGGAAACCGAATAACGCCGGCGCCACTGAGCTCCGATCCGCGCTTCAAGCAGAAGATAGGTTGTTTCGTGACTCTGAAGAAAAACGATCCAGAGAGATCCTTGCGTGGCTGCATTGGCTATCCAGAGCCCGTCTACGAGCTATCGAAGGCTCTGACAAGTGCGGCGATAGAAGCAGCGACGGGAGATCCTAGGTTTCCGCCGGTCAAATCGCGCGAGCTACCACAGCTGTTGTTGGAGGTTAGCCTGCTGACGAAGCCCATCCTGATAGAGGTAGACCATCAAAGGGATCTTCCCGGAAAAATCGAGGTGGGCGAGGACGGTTTGATAATGAAGTGGTCGTTTGGTTCGGGACTACTCCTGCCCCAGGTCGCCACAGAATACAACTGGAGTGCAGAGGATTTTCTCTGCAACCTGAGTATGAAAGCTGGCGCTCCACCTGATCAGTGGCTCGTTCCGGGGACTATGATCTACAAGTTCAACGCTCTTGTATTCGAAGAAAAGTCTCCGGGCTCCGACGTGAAAATGCACTCAGCGTAATTATTGTTCCTTCCGCGGGATTGTTCGATAGACCCTCACCTAGCGATTGATTCAAAAGCACGCCAGACATTTCCAAGAACTAGAGTAAGAGTCTCGGACACCGGAAATTACGAATGACGGTACAGCAATCTTCGTCAAGACCAAATTCGCGAACTCATTCTGTCGCTCAAGCTCTGGCCGCCGCTCCTGGCACTTCCGTGATTATCATGGGGTGGGTGGCTACGAAGAGTTCGATCGGCGGAATCAAGTTTGCCACAATAAGAGATGGCAGCGGGTACATTCAGATAGCTTGCAAGAAGGATCGAGTACCTCCAGAGTCTTTTGCAGACTTTGAAACAGTCACGAAAGAGTCTGCCGTTGCTGTTGAAGGCATTGTCAGGGAAGACAAGCGAGCTCTTGGAGGTAAGGAGATTTCTGTTACAGGGTTCTGGATAATCTCACTTGCCGAGGACTGGCCTATTACAAGGAGCGCAGTAAAATCCCACTCGTCATTCCTCTACGATAAGCGACATCTGGCCATAAGGGGACGAAAGACATCCGCGGTCATCCGCGTTCGGGCCGAGATTATCTACGCGGCCTTCGATTATTTCGTTAAGAATGGTTTTACCCTGATCTCTGCGCCGTCGATTGTGCAAAACGCCGTTGAGGGCGGGTCGACGTTGTTTGAAATTAACTACTTTGAAAAAAAGGCCTATCTCAGCCAGAGCGCACAATTTTATGAAGAAGCATCACTTGCGGCCTTGGGCAAGGTCTTTATCTTCCAACCGGCGTTTAGGGCGGAGAAATCGAAGACCAGCAAGCACCTCACCGAGTTCTGGATGATCGAGGCGGAGCAAGCTTTCGCCGACCAAGATGACAACATAAGACTCCAGGAGAACTTGGTAAAGTCGATGGCAGAGAGGGTACTTGCGAACAGATCCGAGGATCTGAAGACTTTGGGACGGAGCTTCAAGTTCCCGGAGGTTCCGTTTCCGAGAATTACATACGACGAGGCAAGGGAGATCTCGATAAAAAAAGGCGTCCCGTTCGAATGGGGAGAGGACCTGCCGACCGAGGGAGAGCGGCTGATCTCCAAAGAATTCGAAGTACCATTTTTCGTCACGGGGTATCCGCTCACCGCTCGCGCGTTCTACCACATGACAGAAGAGACAAACGACAAAATAACAAAATCCGCTGATCTGATCGCACCTGAGGGTTACGGAGAGATCGCGACGGGTGGCCAGAGGATTCACGATTTCGCCCAAATGTCGGAGAGAATTCAAAAGCAGGATCTGCCCACTGAGTCGTTCGAATGGTACTTGGAGCTCAGAAAATATGGCATGCCCGAACACTCAGGGTTTGGAATAGGGGCTGAAAGAACCACAAGATGGATCTGCGGCCTTAAACACATTAGGGCAGCGAGTCTCTTCCCGAGGACGATCACAAGGGTAAGTCCGTAGAAATCCAGGCAAATGAGGAAGAGAGAAACGGTACGACTCTTTAGTTTCCGAAGAAATGAAAGCACCCACCTGCGTGAAGAATGAAATGACAAAAGCAGAAACAAACGAGTCTGAAAGCGAGCCAGATCCTCCGGAGGCTTCGGACCTTAAAGTCATCGTTGCCAATCTGGAAGTAGACGAGCTTGAAGGGATAGGCCCGGCCATGAAGGCCAAGCTGAATGCCACCGGGATCGTCACAGTGCTGGATCTTGCAGTCAAGTCTCCGAGCGATGTCGCTGACGCGGTCGGGTCAGATCTCACGAGGGCAACCGAGCTCTGCAACAAGGCGAGGGCCAAGCTCGTAGAACTGAAGTACTTTGATGATGATTTCATTTCAGCCACCGAAATCTACCGCAGGCGGAAATCGATTGAAAGGATCTCCACCGGCTCCAAAAGCCTCGACGATTTACTTGCGGGGGGAATCGAGACCCAAGCTGTCACGGAGTTTTACGGTGAGTTCGGATCCGGCAAGACGCAAATCTGTCACACACTCTGCGTGACAACTCAAACGTCAAGGGAGCAGGGTGGATTAGGAGGCAGCGTCGTATACGTAGACACTGAGAATACCTTCAGGCCCGAACGGATCGCGGAGATTGCAAGAGCAAGGGGACTAAACACAGAGGAGATTTTGAATGGGATTGTAGTTGCCAAGGCCTTCAACTCCTCGCATCAGGAACTCATCGTAGGCGAGCTTGGTTCTCAGATCAGAACCCGTGGAGTGCGCGTAGTCGTCGTCGACAGTGCGGTCGCGCACTATCGCGCAGAGTTTTTGGGGAGAGGAACTCTGTCAGAGCGGCAGCAACGTTTGAACCGGTTTATGCACACTCTAGTTAGGACAGCCGAGGTCTACAACATCGCCGTGGTCGCCACAAATCAGGTACAGTCGTCCCCGGACACGTTTTTCGGAGACCCGACGAAGGCGACGGGAGGAAATGTAGTTGCACATACCAGCACGTACAGAATCTACCTCAGAAAATCCGGAAAAAACAGGGTCGCGAGAATGGTGGACAGTCCGTACCACGCAGAGAGAGAAGTGATTTTTATTTTGGATGAAAAGGGAATTGACGATCCTCCGGAAGAAGCTTCGTCGTCCGGCCGGCGAAAAACTTCTAGCTGAGACTTTGGATCAAAAAACGCTAATCCCTGAAGAGATAATTGCAAACTTTATAACGCCACTTCAGAGACTTTTTCTGGAAATGCATTGCGTGCACGCACTATCGTTTTTGTTGCGCTAATTATTGCGACCCTTTCAGCTACTCCCCTCGTTTTAACTTTTGGCAACGCATTCCAGATCTCTAGGACGACCACGACAAGGCTGCTTGCTCCTTCCGTCTCATCTCCCTACTCGGAGGATTTGTCCCTCTATCTGACTTCAAGCGAAGCCTTCTGGAGAGTGGGCCTTTCGGGAGGTAATATCACCATCAGCTCGGTTTCCGTTCCCTCTTCCATTTCCTCCTATTCTATCACCCTGACTTCTTTTTCCCTATGGCAGTCCAAGTTTGAGGTATTTACAAGGTACGGCTTTGGATTTCTCGGGAGCACCGAGCCGTACGCAAACGGTGCCGTTTTGCAAATTAACGGATCGTCACAATCCGATGCCACGCAACTCGCAAATTCCCTCAGCCAGCGCTTCGGGTTGGTGTTCCAGCAAATCTCAGCTCCATCCTCAAGCAATTTCGTTTTCTTCTCCCCGAGCACTTACGCGACGGAGATTCACGTCTACTTTTTCACGTTAATTCCGCAATCAGCTCATGGATTTGCCTCAATGTTTGTGGAAAGTCAGCTCGAATCCAACGAGCTAAACTACTTCATGGTGAGCTACTCCTCCAGTTCCTCGCAATATTCACTATTCTACGGGGGGTTGTCTCCACTAAGTTCGGCGACGAGCTTTTCGCTAGATAGCCAGCTCGGGATCTCCGGGAGCTACAACTACTCCTCGGTTGCCTCGAGTTCGACGATAGAGATTCACGTTCTCGGAGGATTGGTCAGTTCCTCCAATTCAACATTCGTAAACAATTATTCGAATCTCTCCGCCCTAATATCTACAAAAGCTCCCACGAGTGGGAATCGTACGGTTCCCAATGTTAAGGCATCCCTCGACTTTTCGTTTCCCACGATTTTGGCGTACCGGCAGATCACCCCATCCCTCGCCCCGTCCAAGGGTGATAATGTCTCTGTCACGGTTTACGTCAGAAACGTCAGCCCTTCTGGTACGCCAAGTGCGACCAATGTAGATTTTAACGACTCCTGGGTTTATCAGAACAAAAACGACGTCAAACTGACCGTCGGACAAACGGGCAAGGTAGCCAATCTTACGGCGGGAGCCACCGAGACCGTTGCGTACGGATTTACGGTTTTAGTTTCTAACGGGACGATCAACATACCGGACACACCGGTAACCTATCAATTTGTTTCCGCTGCGAACAAAACGGTTACTGCGACGGCGCACCTGAATCCGGAGATGTTGGATATTGGAGCGGTGAACGAGCCGCTGCTTGAAGCAACCGAGACATTGCCTAGTGGAACGATTTCCGCGGGACAGACATTTTCGGTGAATGTCTCAATAACCAACAAGGGGAACGGGCCCGCGCTTAACCTAGCCTCAGCCGGTCTCACGAAGGCGAACCTGCCAGTTGGTTCCACTTGGAGTTTCCTATCGAACGCGAGCTCCGGGGGGCTGACCTCCACGAATTCCACGGTTTCCTATTCCATCACTTGGTTCGACGCGAGCGGGGCTTCTCTGAGCACTACGACCAACACGATGAGCGCCGTCTTCAGCTTCGGCTCTCCCGGCACCCCGGCTGCTTACCTCGAAAAGTCTGTCGTACTTTCAAAAAGTTCCACTTCTGCCAATGTGACGCTTACCGTGTTTAACGGCTCTCCCAACGAGGTTTCCAACCTTACCATTCAGGATTCGGTGCCTCCAGGAATGAGTTTTGTCAAGGGCTACAACACGAAAAGTATTCATCAGGACGGCTCTTCCGTTGACGTGAACGTCACGTCGCTCCGCGGCAGCTCCAACGAGTCTTTTGTCTACTCTTTGAACGTCACATCTCCTAACCAGAATATTTTGTTCCAACCGGCTAACGTGTCTGCGAGATGGAATAACGAGACCATAGTGCATTACAGCGGGGGTTACGGTCTGCCTCTCGGGGTTTTTGCTAGCAAAATAATAAGTCCACCTGTCGGATTCCAGGGAACGGATGTCACCATTTCGCTAGGGCTCATCAACAAGGGATCGTTACCGGTCTACTACGCGAGTCTCAGCAACGTGAACGATTCCTTCATCCACGTTTCAAGCGGCCAGAAATTGACGACACAGCCGATCCTAAAGAGCGGACAGTCGCTCAACCAATCTCTCACAGGGTATCTCAGCGGAACTCAGGGGACTTACAATACCTCCGCCGCTAGTGCATTTTTCCTGTTCGCCGGTTCCAACCAGACAGCATCGAGCAAGGTGACGAGTGTGACAGTTTATGGTCTCCCCACGGCGAATTTGAAGTTCGCCGGGCCCAAGATCGAGGAGGATCACAACATCTTGGTCGTGGAAAACATCACTAACCCGTCCGATGTCACCATTAACAACGTAAGCTACACGCTGAGCATCCCGAAGGGCATTACCATCGCGCCTGGTTCGGATCCGAATTTCACGGACGTTTCGATCGCCGGAAGACAGAGTTACATTCACCAGTTTACAGTCACGACGAACCAGCCCAACGAGTACCTGATCAACAAGGGAAAACTGACATTCTACTACCAAAACCACCTCTTTTTGGGGAACAGCAGCTTGACGGTAGTTACGATCAACGACGACATCACCCTCAGGTACGCGATTCCCATAATTATAGGCCTCGTGATCGTTCTGGGCACGGTTTTCTACGTCCGTAAGCTGACTCCGAAACAGTAGCGTGAATCAAGGTTCGAAGGTTTTTGAACGAGGATCTCCCGCCCCAAGTGCTATGCTAAAATAAAGAGGCGGGTCTCGTTGATAATCGTGCAACTTTGAGCGTCCCGCTGCAGGTAAGCGAAAAGACAAGGCGCATTCTTCAAGATCTTGGTCTCACGGACTATGAGATCAAGGCGTACGTCAGCCTCCTCGCACACCCCAGCGTGCAGGCAAGCGAGGTCAGCAAGGACTCAGACGTTCCTGTCTCCAAAATCTACGAGGTCTTGGGAAATCTGGAGCGAAAGGGGTGGGTCGAGTCGCAGCACAGCCGGCCGACGAGATATTTTCCAAAGTCTCCCTCGACGGCTCTCCAGGCGCTGCGCCTTCGCATGGAGGCGGATCTCAAGGCTAACGAGGATCATCTGCTCACCGAGCTGATGCCCCTCTACGAAAAGAAGGAGATTCAGGAAAGACCGGACATCTGGATCATCCGGGGAGATTACAACATCATCGCGAAGATCACGGAATCGATCGACAGGTGCAAAAAAGAACTGCTCGTCGTATTTCCACCGGCTCTCAATTCGGTCGTGGATCTGGTGATTCCGGCCCTTACAAGTGTGAATGAAGCCGGGGCGAACGTGAGAATCCTCATGAGCGGGGGCGTTAACGAAAGATCGAAATCGAGAATCTCGGCACTGGCGGAATTGCGCTTGAAGGAAAATATGTTCGGAGGCGGAGTGATCGTTGACGCGACCGAGGTAATACTGCTATTAGGGCGAAGCTCGGAAAACAGGGAAGCTCTGGCTATTTGGTCTGATCACGCAGGACTCGCGTCCTTCGCGAAGAACTACTTTGAATTTCTCTGGGTCGAAGCGCAACCGAATTAGAAACCACGGCAGTAGTACGCTCTTCTTACGACAATTCGTGAAATTTCTTCGGACGCAAATCTTAGATGTGTTTTTGGTCAAATATTGAATGGGACACTCAAGAATCGCAAAGGTCGATTGTTTTTTATATCGTTCGAGGCTTTTGCTCCTTTTGCAACCCCAAATAGAAAAGATTACAGATGATCGAGGAAACATCGGCGGGAGCACTAGTTTTTCGAGACGACCCTGTCCGGTCCACTCGATTATTCCTAGTATTGCATTACCCTGCGGGACACTGGGATTTTCCAAAAGGAGCTTTGGAGAAGGGAGAAACGGAAGAGCAGGCCGCCAAAAGGGAAATATTTGAAGAGTCAGGAATTCGCGTTGACTCTTTTATTCCCGGCTTTAGAAAGGAAATTGAGTACTATTATAGACGCCAAAACAATCTCGCTCACAAGCGGGTGATCTTTTTCCTCGCGAAGACTTCTGAAAGCAAGGTGAGAATCTCTTTCGAACACTCCGGCTATGACTGGCTGACGTATGACCAGCTCATCCGCAGATTAACCTTTGAGAATGCAAAAAACGTGCTGCGCGAGGCAAATGAGTTTCTCTCTAGGCAGGAGGCGTCTTCAGCGTCTCGAAAATCTGCCTAGCCGATTCGCGCGCCTCTACGGCTGAGACGATGGATCTTCCATAGACGAGATAATCCGCCCCTGCTTTCAGCGAGGCGACCGGATCCCCGCCCTGAGCTCCTGAACCCGGCGAGATTATTTTGATATCTTTCGGGAGCACAGATCGAGCGTGCCTTATCTTGTCGCTCCTGGTCGCTCCCAGTATGACGCCATCTGACCCCCACTCAATGGCTCGATGGAGCATGATCTCGTAAGTAGAGCTGCCGTTTTTCATCTCGAGCCCGTAGCCTTCGTCTGCTCCAGGATGGCTCATGTAAGATAGGGTGATGACCCCCTTGCCGAGGGAATGCGCGGTCTCATATACAACGTCGAGACCGCCTTTGAAACCCACGAAGGGGTTGACGATTACCCCGTCGAACCCACAGTCCCAGAGATAGCTGGTCGCAACCTCGTTTGTGTTCGCAATATCGTTGAGCTTGATGTCTGCTATTGATAGAAGGCTCTTGGAGTGTGCTTCTTGATTCAGCTTCGAAAGCTCTCCAAGTGAGAGGGGAATTATCAGATGGAAGTTGATCTTTACTGCGCATACGTAATCTGAGACTTTGTCCAGCACGCCGATTGAATCGTTAAGTAGGTTCCTCGTTTCCTTCCGGTGCGGGATGTCTAGGGCAAGAATGATTCTTGATCCCGATTTTCTCTTCGAGCTCTCCTGAAGATGATCGTTGAAGAAGCTTAGAGAGTCTGAGGAATGAGAGTCATCGGTCTCCATCAATCAGAATCCACGAGAGGGTGCCGGTTCTTGAGTCTGATGATTTTCACGAAGAAATTTCCATGTTCATCCGTCCGGTTCGTAAAAAATGCTTGAGCTCGGGAGGTGGAGTAGCCCACAAAGTTTTCTTCGGGCTTCCCTTCCTTCTCGTAATAAAAAAAGATCGAAGCTTCTTCGAACTCTTCAATTCTGGTGAAGGCTCCGACGATCCACTTGCCGCTATCGGAAGGAAACGCAAAAATCGGCAGGGGTGGTTCTTCGAACATTATCTTGTAGGTCGCGACCTTCACGAGGCCCATGAGATCTTTCACCTGAAGTGACAGGAATTTTGGCATTGTTGCTTTCTTGCCCTTCGTAGCTTGGTCAAACACCTTCGGGAATTTCACGACCTCGATAATGGGAGCGTAGACCATGGAGGGATTAAGCGGGACATCTACCAAGCTCACTTCCTCTCCCGCGGAGACTGTCCTGTATCCGAGGAACTGCTTTGAGTCGTTTATCTTTGCGTAGTAAAACACCGGAGAACCCACGAAAAAGTCTAGCTGGGTAGAAATTTTGAAACTGTCTCCATCCTTACTGATGAACGTAGGTAGCGGGGCCCTTTCGAGTGCACATGCAAGCCTCGCGAGATCGCTGAGAGTTTCCAATTCAATGAATGTGGCGGGTCTCAGACTCTTTTTTGGATCGTCCTGTCTGGACTGGACTCTTGGCAATCGAAAATTTTCGGTTCCCCTTAATTAAATAAGGTTTACATCACGAAAAAGGGAGTTTGTCCGCAGAATTCACTCCGGAATGCTTACGGGGATTTTGAAAATTGAGCAACGGTTCCATTGAAAAAGGACTCTTGTTTGTGCTTGAGAGAATCAGAAAGGCAAAAGAGCGGCTCGCCGTCCTAAATTCTGAGAATCGGGTGAGAGACCCGGATGAAATCTGGGAGGCGTATTACGATGTCGAAGAAGCGATTCTTATGGCAAAGGTCGTCTTCCATGGCTTCGACAGGCCCGGAAAAATGAGAAAATTACCGGCTTACACGGGCCTCTCTGATGAAGATGTTAGGGCAAAGATCTCATCGGCGGAAGACAGTCTGTCTTTAGCGGAAGCCAGTCTCGCGAAACGCGCTGCAGAAGAGACTATAGAGCGTCTTCGCAAAGCCCGGGACCAGCTGAAGGCAATACTGCTGGCAGGTACCCTACACCCAAAATCAGCAAAATCATCTCGAAAGGTCAGAGGATAATATTTTTCGACCGCTACTTCTCTTCTTCATCCTCAGCTTTTTCATCTTCTTTCTTCTTGGACCCGGAACTTTCCGCTTTCTTCGTCTTCTCTTCCTCCTCCTCTTCTTCTTTCTCGAGTTTTTGTTTTACGAAGGTCAACGACCCGTCCTCGCTGAGGATACGAAACTGCTTTTTCAGATCCTTCGAGTGGAGAAAACGCTTCATGTACGTCCTTATTTCGGGCGAGCTAACGTGAGTTCGTGGGGATTTGTCCTCGAACGAGATCAAGTCTCCGTCCTTGTCGCTCTTCACCGGAAGCTTGGCTTCAATGAAAGAAACCACATCCTCCTTCAAATTCGAATCCAGAGCAGAAACGTCTATGCTTACCATTCTCTGCTGACCACTTTCCTTTCTATGATGTCTTCAGCATCCGGTCCAGTGCCGATATAAACTACCGGGGTTGATAGCTCAGACTCTATCTCATCTACGAAGGCCCTCGCGTCCTTCGGGAGACGATCGAATTCCCGCATGTGGCTCGATTCTGGGAAAAGTGCATCCAGTTTTGTGATGCCGATCTGAGTAGCAGAATTTAGGGTAACGGATTCCCTTGCGAGCTTGAAATTGAAGGGGGCTGCTCTTCGCAGTCTGCCAGTGACGCTACCGAACTCCTGCCATCCTCTTTTCACGGTTTCCTCCCGGCTCAGCTCCCCTTCCAACGGGCCCGAACCAACTCGGGTGATGAACGACTTGAAAACTACCACAACTTCGCTGACCCTCTTCGGGCCTACCCCGACATCGGAGCATATTCCTGAGGCACTGACATCTTTGCTCGTCACGTACGGGTAGTCACCGTGGTAAAGCGAAAGAAGAGCCCCTTGCGTTCCCTCTACAATTACTGGTTCGTCTCTGTCGAGAGCAGAATTAATGCGGAGGGACACGTTGCCGAGATAATCTCGCATTCGTTCATCATCTTTTGCGAGCTTGCCGACGCGCAGGATCCGATCAGCGTTCGCGGGGCCGGTGCCGGTTCCCGTCGTGCCAATTACATCCTTTAGATGGCCCTCCCTGTCCATCTCGACGTGCCTTTTTTCAATTATGGCGCAGTTTCTGTCAACTTTTGTTCGAAAACGGGACCCTGTATCCTGCACTTCTTTGAAGAAAACGTCGGGATCCACAAGAACGCCGGCGCCTAGAAGCAGCTCCGTCTTTTCATTTACGACGGCGCAGGGCAGCATCCGCAATTTCAATGTTTTTCCCCTGTAAATGACAGTGTGGCCGGCGTTGGGGCCTACACCGCCGCGCACTGCGATCGATGGTTTTTTCTTCAACGCTATGTACGAAATTATCTTGCCCTTGCCCTCGTCACCGTAGGCTCCACCTACAATTACCCAGCATCCGCTCGCCATTTGATAACTTGTACCTGCCGTTCCATTAAGCCGTACTTTTCACACTTACCGTTAAGTAACTTTCATCGTCCAAATCGTCTTGTCCTCTTCTGGTACGTTCGCACGGCTCTCATGAGATCGATTTTGCGAAAGTCCGGCCAGTACTCGTCCACAAACACGAGCTCGGAGTAGGCGCTCTGCCAAAGCAGGAAACCGGAAAGTCTTTCCTCCCCCGAAGTCCTGATAACGAGATCCGGATCCGGGTTTGGAAGGTAGGATGTATAAAGCGAGTGCTCAATGGTCTTCTGATCTATGTCCTCCGGCGAAATCCTCCCGTCCTTGACCAGTTTGGCGATCGTCCTGACAGAATCAACAATCTCGGTTCGCCCCCCGTAGGCGATTGCAATGTTCAGGAAGTGGTCCGAGTAGTCGGCCGTCTTTTTCTCTATCTCTTGGAGTATCTCCCGCATTCTGGGAGTGACCAGCTCCAGCCGGCCGATCGCAGTGACCCTTACCTTGAACCGAGTGATCCGTTCATCCGTCAAGAGTCTGTTCAGGCGCTCGGTGAAGAGCTCGAAGAGCTCTTGCAACTCCTCTGGAGAGCGATTGAGATTTTCCGTGGACAGAAGATACAGAGTTATCGTCCTGATCCCTATCTCGTGGCACCATTCCAGAAGCTCCTCGGCCGTGTTGGCGCCTTCGATATGCCCGATGACCCGTTCAATTGATTTCTTGCTGGCCCACCTTCGGTTCCCATCCAAGATAATCGCGATGTGTTTGGGGACCTCACCGTTCTTGATGCTCCTCGATAGAATTGATTCATAAACCGTGTAAACACCGAGGTAATTCAGGATCGAAGGCATCGGGCACCATCCTCTAGACTAATTCGACAGAGCAGCTCTTTCTCTAAATCATCTTACGAACAATAGACGTGCACTCGCTTTCAGCAAAAAAAGAGGATCCTGGAAAATCTTCGCGGTTGGCTCATAACCGCAGAATTAACCGGAGATTTGCATTCCTCAGAAAATTCACTGCCGAATGGGCATTATAACTTTTGACCCAGATTACACTCTGCATGAGAGCGAGGGTGAGTCACACTCTCACATCTCGATTGCCTGGGTCTCCCTCCGTCGCCGACTGAAGAACCTGTAGAGATACGCAGCAATGGTGAAGTTGACCGCGAGTGCGAACATTATGATCGCGACAAAAAAGTCGCTGTTGTTGCTGGGAGAGATCAGAACGTTTGCAAAGATTGCGACCGGAAAGTAGAGCAGCCCCAGTACGAAGAGCTCGACAAGATATCTCGCGATCCTCCTTTCACCGGGGCGAATCAAGTTAAAGAAGATCGTCGTCGTGACGTAGATTGCAATCCCCATCCATACGAAAGGCTGGGCGCTCTGGATGAAATAGCCCGCCATGATCGGCGTCTTATTCAGAAACAGCGACGGATTCTGGGAAATGGCATGGAGCAAGGAACAAGCAGTCGAACAAATTCCCCCGCTTGTGGGAAAGAACACCGAGAAACCTGTGGCGATCCCGACTAGGACGATTAGCACACTAGCGATGACCGAGAAAAGCCGGAGGTAGCCCGCCGCGGACAGCTTACCTATAGACTCGATTTTTCGATCAATGTCAAATCCTCGTATGATGAAAACTACTCCAATGAAAACAACAAGGATCAACGGGCCCGCATGCGGGAAATAGAACGATGTCAATACCAGCGCCACAAAGATGATGCCCGGGACTCCCAGAGCATACCTTGCGTACCTGGGATCGAACACCAGCATTCTGAGATATCTACCGAGCACCTGGTAGCTCTCTTCTACGGATCGGCTGTGCTTCACGATGACTTTTCGGATGGAGACTATCGGAACGAGACTCTGCAGAACTGGAGCGAGCTCTTCCCCCTCGACTCCGTCAGAAATAAGTACGGCCGAGTCCGCCGGGTACCCCTTGAGGACGTTCGCGACCTGATTTCGGATCTTCTTGTCACCCAAAACGCCCCGTTCAAAGAGCCCGCTTACCGTGACGACTTCGCAGAACTCCCCTTTTTGGAGCAGCGCGTCGTACTCCTTCACCGCCGCAAAGATCGCATTGGCATCCGCCTCTTCCGGATCTGTTATCGAAAGTTCCGTCGCTGCGGCAACGCAGGCATCTCGTCCGAGGATCGGGGTCTTGATGCCAGTTTTGACACCGATATCATCATCTCTATCAATGCAAATCAAAAGAGTGCGGGAAGGCCCAGTACTACCTGCGGAATTTTCTTTGCCGGACAAAATCCTACGACTGTAAATGTCTCTTTGCTCAAGGATGCAAAATGACTCTACTTCAAGACCTCGTTGTCGTCCCCAAAGACCAGCTTTAGTTCGTCGAGGCTGAGCTTGTCACCCTGTTCGTATTTCTTCCTCGCATCATCCCTCGCCCTGTCCACGAGCTGCCTCGTTTTCGCCTTGTTTGTCTCGAACTCCCTCGAGCGCCTTCCGTCGAGCTGGCTGCGCCTCTGGTTTCGCAGGTTGTCCAACTCTCCCGTGGCCTTGGTAATATTGGCGTCCAGTTCCATCAGCGTGTTGTTGATTCCTTCGATCTCCTGAAACAGCTGGTGTCTCTGATTTAGCATCGTCGCAACTCGCTCATGTTTTGCCTTTACCTCGGCGTCGTTTTCGGCGCGAAACCGGTTCATTTCGTCAAGTTTAGATTTCAGCGCCTTGATCTGGTCGATGAGAACGGAGCGTTCCTGCTTCGTGGAATATGCTTTCTTCCAGACCTTGAGTTTTGTTTCGAGATCCTTGATCAGACTCACGAGCTGCTTTTCCTCATCGCGAGACAGGCGTTCGGTTTGAAGCCGCCACTCGGCCTTTCTGCGCTTTTCATCCAGCGCTTCCCCTCCTCTGGGAATGTTTTTCTCAAAACCCTTCAGTACCTTGTCAACCTCATCGGACTTTGCCTTGATCTCACGAATCTTTGTAAGAAGCTCGCGACGGTTAGTCTTGAAAGCGCCGAGCTTCTCATAATAGTCATCGAGCGATTTTCTGTCGGCATTAATCTTCTCGGTAAAATCCCTGATTTCCTTCCTAATCTCTCGCCGCCTCTGATCCAATCTTCGATACTCATTTATCATATCGAGTCTTTGCGCGGCCAGAGAGTCGATCTTTTGGCTCAGTGCCTCTAGGTCAACCTCCCCTTGAGGTTGCATTATTCGCAGAATTCACCCTTTTTTCTTCCGATTAATATTTACTTTTACGCGCCCTTGGAGAGGCGAATCTAGTTATCCTTTTTGGTATGTTAAATGTATTGTATTTACCCTGAAGCGCACTCGTGAACGACGAAGGCGTCGAGGTAGATAACCAATCAATAGAGCCGAAGAAAGGTGCCTCTTTCCCTTTAATAAGATCTAACGACCTTTGGGCGATTGTCTCCGGCTTTGTTCGGGTAGTATCGAATTCCGATATTTTCTTTGGATCGTATGCCTGAACACATGCCGCTGCGATGACGCCAATCATCTCAGCTTCGACGTTCTCGACGATCTTTCTTTCCGGGTACTTGCGGGCCTCGTACCGCTTTCGGAGCGTTCTCGGCGAGCATCGCAAGACTATCACTAGATCCAAGTCTTTGTTGGGGACAACGTATGGCAGAAGATGACCGGATACGACGCGATTTCTGGTCTCAATCTTGCCTCGAAGTCGCCTCGTGTCAATAACGTACTCGAGCCCTACTCGCTTGGCAAAGTGATTTTTAATCGCAAATTCGTTGATTGAAATAAATTCAAGATTTGATATGTTGGAAAGAGCACTACTCACTGTCATCTTTCCTGTACCTGGCGAACCGGTTATTCCAACACGCCGGCTTTCAAAGTCAGTTTTGAACTGACCTCTTGCTTCCAATTTATTTTGGAAGTATTTTTCCTCCCGTCTACCTATTATTCATTGCAGGTCTCCTACCGGCTAATCGCTGTATGAATGGTCTTGCAACAAGACAAATCCACACTGAACAGAAAAAATGTCGTGTGGACCGATCTGATAGAATCGAAGCCTCAAGGGAGAATCGACAAATATGCACCAACGTTTTGTGGCGACACTGCTTGCTATCCCAGCTTAGCCTCGTTCAGGATAGGCTGGGCTAGGCGTACTGACAATTAATGTCTGTTAATGCATTGGGCAGTGCTTTTCATGAATTTCCGGATAACGCTTCGCTACTGCTTCACATACTTGTTTCTTTTCTTCCGGTGTACCAAATCGTGATACTCTGGAAAGTGCATCTCTCGCATGTGCTTCATCCTCAATTGGATACTTTCTTTCCCCCGGAACGGCGAATTCAGAATCAGGTAATTCCTTCTTTTCGTTATATGTCAGCTTAGTCAATTCATTATGCCTCAATTTGTAGAGCTCATGTCATCCTAATAAGACTTCAAACGCCAATCGTTGTACCGAGTGCCGTAACAAGACTACAATGGAAGCTCATCGGATCGTCAAGTTCTGAGCTAAATGTGGTAAAGTGCTCCGGCCGGGATTTGAACCCGGGTCAGTGACTCTCGAGTCTCCCCTTGACCTTGTGCACGAGGGAAGATGTCTCCCCGTTAAGTTAGACGAGAGGCCACTATGCTTTTCCGTCAGGTTCCGACGAAATCAGAATTAATATTCCAGCGGAACCCAGGCCGGACTACACCACCGGAGCTCTTTGTACACCGTTTGGAAGTTATTCCCCGCCGAGGATATTCTTTGCTGCAAGCCTCACGTCTGAGGCTTTCACGGTGTGTCTTCCAGCGTGAAGCGATAGTTCGATCGCGCTTTTCGCAACGCGATTTGCAACGTCCTCGACTACCCTCCGAAGCTCCTCGGCCGCCTCGTCACTCACACGTTCGGCCCCCGATTTTTTGATAATTCGGTAAACTGCAGCTAGGCCGAATTCTGTTTCGGACAAAAGTGAATTCTCCTCAGAAACGAAACCGACTCCCGGAGCGTATTTTAGCTTTGAGCGTTGGGACGTAAAAAGCAGAAATACGCATGTGACCAAAATCGGCCTGACTTTTTTCTGTGAGGAGTCGTTAAGGATTTGCACATAGCGGTCGTGGGTCTCGGGGTTGCGGGGAGTTACTTACTGAATCGCCTCAGCCAAGAGCACGACGTCACTGGTTACGAAATGCAGAAGGAGGGAGAATTCCAGGCGGTCTGTGCCTGGGGCACGTCAAAAAATGAACTGAGGAAGTTCATGCACCCCGTGGGTGTTGATTTTGACAAATATGTCCTCTTTGACGGTAAGGAGATGATCGTCGACGTTGGAAAGGGGAATTTTCGCAAGATTCCTCTAATCGGCTTGGTCACATACGACAAGCACCGGCTAGAAGCAGATCTGACGAGAGGGAAGAAGGCGAAATTTGGGGTTAAGGCGACTCCGTCCCTGCTGAAGGACGAAAATTATGACATGATTATTGACTGTACGAGCATACATCGGGCATTTCTCCCCAAGGTGCAAGAGGATCTCTGGGTCCCGTGCGTGGAGTACCGAATGGACTACGGCAAGGACCGCACGCCGTACAAAGACTTCTTCATCAAACCCTTTCAGGGGCTGAGCGGGTATTTTTGGTACTTTCCGCTGGAGGATGGCCTCGCATACGTGGGGGCGGGCGATTTTCAAAAGCGACACAACGAATTTCTGGACAATTTCAATTCTCAAAATCCTGGCAAGGTCTTGAAGAAGATTGGCAGACCCATCCGGATATCGCCGCCTAAATATTGCGAGCCGTTCTACATCGGGAACGTGGTGGGCTGCGGGGAGTCGATTGGGACTGTTTTTCCGCTATTAGGCGAGGGAATAATTCCGAGCCTCCAGTGCGCCGATCTTCTTTGCCGAAACCTGACGGATCTTCCGGCATATCGGAAGGCCGTCTTGGAAAAATTCGAGTACTTCAACTACGTCTATGATATTATCAAACTCAAGTTCGCCGGCAAGTTCAGCATGGTAAAGCACCTGCCATTGATGTTGAAGACCTACCGAGAAATGAAGAAAATGGAAGACCGTTTTGGTCTCGAAGTCCGGATGGCTGACTTTAAGGAAATAATATCTAACTCATAATCCCGAGTACCCCTGCGGGAGACTGTAGATTTTTGATCTCCTACGAACGAGC
>JASHPQ010000175.1 GCA_030037995.1 Nitrososphaerales archaeon
CTTTCCGGTCCTAGGGTTTTCCATCTGTACTACCATGTTGCGGGCGAGCACGTGTTTGTCTGAAAGCACTTCCGAAAGCTTCGAAATTGGCCCTGCGGGAACTCCAGCCTTTGCAGCCAGCTCGATCCAGAATTCTGCAGGTTTCTTCGAAAAGTGATCGTTGAGAATAGCTAGCAGCTCTGCTTTGTTTCTCATCCTGTCCGGGTTGGACTTGAACCTAGGATCTGACGAAAGTTCTGGTTCTCCCAGAGCCTCGCAGAAATCATCCCACAACCTATCGTTGCCGATGGCTAATACAAAGTACTCCCCATCGCTTCCCACAAAGGCCTGGTACGGAGCTAGATTCGCGTGGGAGGACCCGATCTTGCTGGGGTTCTGACCCGTCGCGAAGTAGGACATCGCCTGATGCGTAAGTAGCGACACCTGGACGTCGTGCATGGACACATCAATCCTCTGGCCCCTGCCGGTCTGATCGCGATATCTCAACGCAGCGAGGATGGCGGTGGCCGCGTACAGTCCCGCGCACATATCCGCAATGGGAACGCCGACCCTGACCGGAGGTCTGCCCGCTTCCCCGGTGATGCTCATCAGGCCGCCCATTGCAAAAACGATCAGGTCGTAACCCGGATAGTCTCGGTAAGGTCCGGTCTGGCCGAATCCCGAGATGGAACAGTAGATTATCCGTGGGTTGAACTTTGAAATTGCGTCGTAATCTATCTTGAGCTTTTGAGTAACTCCCGGACGAAAGTTCTCGATAAGCACGTCGCAATTTGAGGCGAGCCTGTAGAAGATTCGGATCCCGTCCGGAGTTTTGAGATTTAGGGCAATGTCCTTCTTGTTTCTGTTAGCCGAAAGATAATAAGCACTCTCTCCCTCTATCGTGGGAGGGTACCACTGTCTCGTTTCATCCCCAGAGTTGGTGTCTTCGACCTTGAGGACCTCGGCACCATAATCACCGAGAAGCATCGTCGCGTACGGCCCAGACATGACTCGCGAGGCATCGAGCACCTTTAGGCCTTGGAGAATGTGGCCGGGCCCGGCCTCGGGAGGCTCCCCGGTCTCCACCCTAGTGATCCCTCGCCTCGGTGAGGAATGAGAGCTTGCCTTCGTGACCAAAAAACTCTATGCTGTCGCAATATACCACAAGCTTGTCCCCACGGCTGACGATGTCGTTTTGCACAAGATCGTGGATGGATGTTTCAAGGAGTCGGTCTAGCTTGTGCGCTCCCCGGCCATCCTTCGACTCCGTGAGCAAAGAGCTGACGCCCCATACGAGCTTTAATTTCCGCTCCGTCGTTTCTTTGGAAGTAATGGCGAGTATCGGGGCTTTCGGCTTGAAACGGGCAAGCCTCGAAGCAACGAGGCCATTTTCCGTCGGGGCGATAATGAGACGAGCTCCTACATCCTGAGAAAGCCGGATCGCCCCGAAGCTGGATACGTCGTCCACCCCAGTTGGCTTGAACTCGAAAGCCGGATGGATCTCCTTCGGTCGATTGATAGCGCTTTCAGCATTTAGAGCAACTCTGTGAAGGACGTGCACGCACTCCACCGGGTACTTTCCAACGGCTGTTTCTTCTGAGAGCATAACTGCGTCGGTTCCGTCGAGGATCGCATTTGCGACATCAGTAACCTCGGCTCTAGTGGGGCTGGGATTCTGCACCATAGATTCGAGCATCTGGGTGGCAGTGATGACGGGGACCGACTTCGCGTTACATCCGGCGATGATTTTCTTTTGGATCATCGGAACCTCCGCAATCGGGTTCTCGACGCCGAGGTCGCCTCGGGCTACCATCACCGCATCTGACGATTCGATGATCCCCTCCAGATTTTGCAGAGCCCGTTTTTTCTCGATCTTGGCTATAATCCAAGGCTCGCTCTCCGGATGGACAGCGTGGCCCTTGATGAATTCCCTCGCTGCCCTGATATCGCCTTCGTTTCGCACAAACGAGATCGCGACAAAATCGACGCGGTGCTCCAGCCCAAAAAGGACATGATTTCGATCTGCCGCAGTAAAGGTCTCAAAATCTTCTCCCAGTGAAGGGATATTTACTCCCTTTCCAGAGAAAAGATCTCCCCCAACGAGCACTTTGCAGACTATTTCGTTTGTGGTCGTTTTGATCGCTCGCAGGCGGATTTCCCCGTCGGAGAGGTAGATCGTCGTTCCCTTTTCTACGTACTTTGGAAGATCATGCTGGCGGAGCGGGATGTTGCTTTCGCTGTCCGATACTTCCTTATCGGTGGCAAGTGTTACCACAGCACCCTTACGAAGGCGAACCATGTCGTTCTTGAGCTTCCCAATCCTGAATTTTGGGCCTGGCAGATCCTGAATCAGAGCGACCTGCCGGTCCAAGCTCTCCGAGATCCTTCTTATCCCTCGGATCACTTCGAGATGCTCCGCGTGGGAGCCATGGGAAAAGTTGAGCCTAGCGCAGTCCATTCCCGCACGAATTAACTTTCGGAGCATCGGATCGGAGCTGCTCGCGGGTCCTAAGGTGCACACGATTTTCGTTCTGCGCCGGGGAATCAATTCTTGAAAGGTCTTCAATGTCCGATTTGAGATCCGGAGTTCCTTTTCGCGAGCATATGATCGTTTATTCGCATCGAGGTACTGAAACATTTACAATCACTTCAGATGAAAGACTAAATTTCAGGTATGAAATCGAGTCTGAGACTCATTATCTGGTTTGGATCTGGACAAAACATCACGGTGCAAAAGAAATGTGGGTGTGTCATCATCTAAATTGAAAGAAGAAGGCAAGCTAAAGGTACTAATCGCCTCATATCTCGACCCTCGCCTCGTCGATGTCATCAGAGAAAGAGTGCCGGAGGTAAGAGTGATCTACAGACCGGATCTATTGTATGAGCCAAAGCACGCCACAGACCACTCCACGCTTTCACCTAGAACCTCCGAACAGGAAACAGAGTGGAAGGGTCTTCTGGCGAGCGCTGATATTCTGTTCGACTTCGATCGCAGCCATCTGGAGGACCTGCCGGATATTGCTAGAAATTTGAAGTGGATCCAGGCGACCAGCGCCGGGATTGGCCAATTTGTGCGTTCCAAAGGATACGCCGGCAGGACGAATTGGATCTTCACGACAGCGAGTGGGGTGCACATTCGGCCCCTCGCAGAATTCGTAATCATGTCGATGCTAATCTTCACCAAGGACTATTTCCGCGTCCAAGACCAGCAAGCCAAGAAGGTCTGGATCTACTTTACGGCAAACGAGCTCCGCGATTATACTCTGGGGATAGTGGGCCTGGGGAAGATCGGGAGAGAGGTAGCAAGGGCGGCAAAGTCCTTTGATATGAAGGTGGTTGGGACGAGACGGAATCCGCAGGGGACACTGCAAAACGTCGACGAGCTTTATCCGCCTTCGGAGCTTTCGGCCGTGCTCAGGCAGTCGAATTTCCTCTGCATAACTGCGCCGCACACCGATGAGACCGCCAACATGATCGGGGCTAACGAGCTCGCCCAGCTCCCCGACAAAGCCATTCTGATCAATATCTCGCGGGGAGCGGTTGTGGATGAAGCCGCCTTGATCGAAGCCCTGCGCTCGGGGAAACTCCTTGGAGCTTCACTCGATGTGTCTGCTCACGAACCGCTTCCGCCTGAAAGTCCACTCTGGACGATGCCTCGGGTCATCATCAGCCCGCACTCTGC
>JASHPQ010000176.1 GCA_030037995.1 Nitrososphaerales archaeon
TAGAGAAGACTTTTCACTACCGGAAAGAGAGTACAAGGGACTAGCTGACACAGTCGCCGAGATAAGAGAATCTTTGTCGTAGATACAAAAGCTTGAAAACTGTGATCAGCAGGGAAACACTTTCTCTGTATTCCGATGGGATTATCGCAGGATCAAGTGTCAGACCTGAACTCGAATTCGCCTTCAGTTGCGAGAAGGCACAAAAATTTTTGTCCATTGACAGGAGACATGAATTACATCATAGGGCAGGATCGTCCTGAATTATGGAAAATAAAGCCGTAACACTGATGACCGCTAGAGGCCCTTTAGATAGCTAAGCTTCTTTGCGCCATCAGGTCGCTAGAGCTCAGTGCTCTAATTCTTCCAAGTGTCCTTTACGACCCAGACCGGTTCGTCGGGATTGAAGTACTCCTGACCGGAAGCGGCGTACTTTTGTATGAGGCCTTCGTCAATATCTACGCCGATCCCCGGCTTTTTAGGAGCGATACTGTGTCCCTTCTCCACCGGAGTCTGGTTCTTTACAAGATCACGCTTCCATGCGGGGAAAGCGTCCCAGAAGGATTCCTGAATCAGAAAGTTCGGTATCGAGGAGTCAAGCTGAAGTGTCACAGCGTTTTGGATCGGCCCGAAGGCGTTGTGGAACGCCATCTCTACTCCAAACCCTTGGGCGATCGCGCACACTTTCTTTGCGATGGTAACTCCTCCGATGTTCGTGATGTCCGCCTGCAGAAAGTCGGTGAGGTTGTTTTGTAGGACGTAGATGACCTGCTCCAGAGTGAGCAATCTTTCACCGAGAGCCACCCGCACGTCAGTAGCTTCGCGATACTTTCCGTATCCCTCGAGGTTGTCAGGGTGGATCGGCTCCTCCATGAAAAGGGGTTCGAGCCCCGAGAGCTTTCTTGCGATCATTATCGCCGAATTTGGATTAAATCTCCCGTGATGTTCGATCATTAAGGCAACTTTGCCATCCGTCGCATCCGAGACGGCTTTTACTCGCTCGTAAGCGAGATTTAGTCCGGCGTCATCAATGTAGTCGTAATAGGGACCGAAAACATCGAACTTTAGTCCAGTGTAGCCCATCTTCGCCCACTTTGCGGCTCGCTCCCCGAACTGCTCGGGGGTAACGCATCCATCGTACCACCCGTTCGCGTACAGCCTGACTCTGTCTCGAAAGGTCCCTCCCAGGAGATCCAGAATAGGCGCTCCGTAGTGCTTTCCAATAATGTCCCAGCAAGCAATGTCAAAGGCGCTTGCTGCGGTTGTGGATTCAAACGACATCGGCATGTAAAAATCATGCTTGTGCCACTCGTGTAGATTAGCTTCCACATCCAGCGGATTTTTTCCCTGGTAGACGCGCGCCACTTCCTTCAGAGATTGAATGACCGGCTGCACTCTGAGCGTCGGTACAGCTTCGCCGTAGCCCACTTCTCCGCTTGAAGTGGTGAGCTTTACGATGATCGAATTTCCCGCCCAAGTAGCGCCGCCTGCAGCATGCTCGCCTAACTGGTATATATCAACCTGAGAAATGTTCAATGAAATTTAACCCCGCCCGTAGCTGTGGATTCAGTGTACTGAGGATCAATTAAAGTTGTTTTCGCAAATGCGCAGTTCGAATTATTAATTCGGATCCAGCAACCGAGATTCTGGGAAAATCATAATTCCGCGAACATTAAAAAAATAGTGACATCGAGGAGTTGCAAAAAGGCTCTGACCAGCTTCCGCGGAAACAATAACGCCTTTGGTGCACCAGGAATACCGCCGAGGTGGACTAGGGGGAACAAGGACGGCGTCGGCACTTCGTACTCCGCCGATAGCAAGATCTGGTACACCGTTTGGCGGGGTACGCTGACGGAGCTCTACTATCCCACGGTGGACCGCCCGCAGCTCCGCGACATGGAGTACCTCGTTTCCGACGGGTCCACTTTTTTTCATGAGGAGAAGCGCCAGCTCTTCTGCGAGGTGGAGCGGCTGGGACGGAGAGACCTCGGTTTCTTGGCGATTAACTCTGATCCCGAAGGCAGATACCTGATCAGGAAGGAGATCATTTCGGATCCACACCTCCCATGCATTTTGCAGCGCACCAGGTTTGAGATCTCAGAAGATTACCCTTCCAAGGAGTTGCAGCTCTACGCGCTTTGTGCTCCGCACCTGGACGGGGGAGGATCCGGGAACAGTGCGTACGTGGGAAGAGTCGGCGAGCACGACCTCCTCGTAGCGCAGAAGAACGGCACTTGGCTTGCTATGTGTGCCACCGTCCCGTTCAAGCGGCTCTCCTGCGGCTACGTAGGGGCGAGCGATGGCTGGACAGATCTCAACGAGAATTACCAGATGGACTGGGAGTACGACACGGCGTTGAACGGCAATGTCGCCATGATAGGGGAGATCGATTACCAAAAAAGCAACGGGGAGTTCACTCTGGGAATCGCCCTGGGAAACAGCATACACAACGCAGTGACGACCCTGTTTCAGTCGCTCGGACTGCCGTTTTCAGATCATCGGATTAAATTTTTGGAACAGTGGGACCGTCCCTACCAGAAACTGCTAGATCTCGATCGAGCATCAGGAGACTCGGGGAACCTCTACAACGCGAGCTACAGCGTAATCCTTGCCCACGAGGACAAGACTTACCCGGGGGCCATGATAGCTTCGATGTCTATACCGTGGGGGGAGTCGAAGGGAGATGAGGACAAAGGGGGCTACCATCTGGTGTGGACGAGGGACATGGTGAACAGCGCGATGGCTCTTTTGGCTGCGGGTAACATGGAGACCCCCCTTCGATCTCTGATCTACCTTTCGACGAGTCAGCTGGAGGACGGCAGTTTCCCGCAGAATTTCTGGATTGACGGCCAGACGTACTGGCGGGGCATCCAGCTTGACGAGGTCGCTCTCCCGATAATTCTCGCGTGGAGAATGCACAAGGCGAACGCCCTAGAATGCTTCGATCCCTACGAGATGGTAATTAGGGCGGCAAGCTTCCTCTTGAAGATGGGGCCAGCGACCCAGCAGGATCGGTGGGAGGAGGCGAGTGGCTTTTCCCCCTCCACCCTCGCGACCAAAATTGCCGCCTTGATTTGCGCGGCGCAGTTTGCCAGAATCAGAGGTGACGAAGAGACCGCCAGGTATCTCGAGGAGCACTGTGATTTTCTTGAGTCGCATGTCGAACGCTGGACTTGCACCACTATGGGTTCCCTCGTTCCGGGAATTACCAGACATTACATCCGGATTACCCCGGTAGATCTCAACAACCCGACGCAGAACGCCGACCCCAACGAGGGGATCCTCGCGCTCGCCAACCAGCCACCTTGGGGGAAACAGCAGTACCCGGCGAGGGATATAGTGGACGCGGGGTTCCTTGAACTGGTTCGTTATGGGATCCGCTCGCCCTCGGATCCGATTATCTTGGACTCGCTCAAAGTCGTGGATGCCGTCCTGAGGACCGAGACCCCCTTCGGGCCGAGCTGGCACAGGTACAATTTTGACGGGTACGGCCAGAAAGACGACGGGTCTCCCTACGACGGCTGGGGTCGAGGCAGACTCTGGCCGCTCCTCACAGGGGAGCGTGGCCACTACGAGCTCGCGGCCGGTCACGATGTCCGGCCCTTCCTAGAATCAATGGAAAAGTTTGCGTCCGCAACTGCCCAACTCCCAGAGCAGGTCTGGGATACGACCGATATACCGGCAGCTCACATGCGCTTTGGACGTTCTACCGGATCCGTAAAGCCCCTCGTCTGGGCGCACTCGGAGTACGTGAAGCTGCTGAGATCCGCCAGCGACGGGGTGGTCTTCGATCGGTTGCCAGAAGTCGCAGACAGGTACATAGCAAAGTCCACCCGAAGAAGCTTGAACCGGCCGCTGGAAGTTTGGAAACACCGGCGACAGGCAGCTGCCGCCGTCGCCGGATCGATCCTGAGAATCCAAGCAATCAAACCCTTTCGCCTGCACTGGTCTCGCGACGAGTGGAAAACGACGACTGACACGGATTCCACGCCCACGAAGCTGGGAGTGGACTATGTGGACATTCCTGTGCCGGAGATGCCCGTTTCGGCAGCGCCGATCAGGTTCACCTTTTTCTGGACGGCCCGCAACTCTTGGGAAGGGAAGGATTACGCTGTTAAAATAGAGGCTGCGCCACCGGCGGGCAAGTAACTCTTCGACGAGTAGCAGTTATTAGATCCTTGGAAAAAGGGAACCAAGCGGGAAACAAAAGAGTTCGATGGAAGAAAAATGCCGGTAATGGTAGACTGCCCGAAGTGCAAGACGAGCTTCAAATCGACTGTAATCCAGTCGAAGACCGAGCAGATGTTTCGGACAAATCCGATCATCGGCGATGCAGATCTAGAGGAAACGTGCCCAGAGTGCAACGCGAGCTTCAAGCACGAAGCTGCAGCGCTGTACTGGGTAGATGACGCTTGAAGATGGCGGTACCGTTCAGCAGAAAAATGAAGCTCAAGCTTGTCTCTTAGTGACACGCATCTTGATCCCGTTCTTGGGACGCAGCGTAATCCTGGGAAGCATTTCCACTTTATTTTTTTGAGCAAGCGACAGGTTCCACTTCTGCGCCATTCGGGCAATTATCAACGCGCCCTCCATCCAAGCAAACGGCTCCCCGACGCAGCTCCGCGGGCCGCCCCCGAACGGGAAGTATGCGAATCTCGGCAGCTTTGCTCTCATCTC
>JASHPQ010000177.1 GCA_030037995.1 Nitrososphaerales archaeon
CTTCGACTCCGATGCACAGTTCAAGTTCCCGATCGCACAGACGATCGACCAAGAGTTCGTTCACGAATTTGCGCACTGGGTCAGTTCGACCCAAGTCCTGGGGAAGATCTCGGTTGTGCCTTTCCCGGCGGGCCTGGGGCGAGTGGATCGAAAACTGACGGGATTTCCCAAAGAATGGGTGACTGACTTTGTCTCGACGTTCAAAAATGAAATTTCAAAAAAGTTCGACATCGGACCGGAAATGCTCACGCACACTCGAGCCCTCAATCTCAGAAGTAGAAAGCTCATGAGCGGGATCAGCGAGCACGACTGGTCGCAGAAACAGAACTCGGCAACCCTTTCGGAGTACTTGGGCTTCGCACTGCAAATATTGAAGGCCGCCGGACTGGAGCCCTCCGGAGTCACCTCCCCATGCAACTTTGGAATGTATGTTGAGGGGGAGTATGCCAAGGCCGTTCTCAGTGCGGGAGTTTCGGTATTAGGGCGGAAAGTCCTGTGGTACTTCCTGCACGTGGATTCCGAATCTCAAAACGTCGATCATAAAGTCATGTACCTTGATCGGGAGGGCGGAGAGGCGGTGGTGAGTCTCGTCGGATCTATGAACGATCCGCTCTGGAGCTCTCAATTCACGGAACTGCTGTACGATGCCTGGAGCAAGGAGAGACTGGATCCGGTTTTATCCACTGACGGGAAGACCGGCAGGATCGCGGAGCAAGTGCGGAGTGGTAGTTGTGTCACGATCGTCACCCACTGGCAATCCCTGTACTCTAACGGATCCAAATACGGACTCAAAGGCCTTGGCGAGCTCGTGTCGAGGATAAACGAGCAACTGGGAGACAAAGTTGTGTGGATGAGGTGTACCGAGCTGGCGCAGTACCTCGCATGTACTTCGAGCATTTCGTTTAGAAGCAGAGTCAGAGACGGAGAGAGCTCTGGAGATGTCATCGCCATAGATCTAGCGACTGCATTTGCCAGCAAGGATTTCACTTTTAGCTTCGAGGCAGATTCGGTCCCGACAGACGTTTTCTTGAATCTGGAAAAGGAGGACGGTCAAAGCGAGTCGGAACTGCTTCATAGGGTCATGGAGCCCGAGGGGCTGAAATCGAACTCTTGGCTTGCATTAGATTCAGGAAAAAACGGTGCGAAGATTATCGTTTGCCTTTCCGAGCTTCTTGAAAAACGGGGGAAAACGATCACGTACGGAGTTGCAAAGAAGACGAAAAGAAAACTGAGCGTGACAGAATACCACTCCAGCCTAGCAATTAAATGGTGATCGCGTAGATTTCCCCGATAAGGACACATGGATCTCTTTTGTCAAAAGACGAAATTCGAACCCCTCTCGAATTGCGTTGCACACACTTTGAGGCATTACGCCGAACGTAATAATTGGAGGAAAGCTTACGAGTATCAAAAACCGCGAGCGAATTTCAGACAATCGCTTTGAAGCAAAAGCTCGGAGTCAGTAGCTTGGGGATAAGTAGAGTCGTTAGACTGCGGTGATTAAGGCTTGATTCCAAAACTGTTCAGAGTGATCTTGCCCGTTTCAGACATTGAAAGAGCTGCCACTTTCTATTCCACTTTGTTCGGAGTACCAGGTAAGCGAGTTTCCTCTGGCAGACATTACTTTGACTGTGGAGGTACGATCCTCGCCTGCTTTGATCCGAAGGCCGACGGTGATAGATTTGAACTGGGTCCAAATCCCGACCACATTTACTTCGCGGTGGACGACCTTGAACAAAAGTTTATGATCCTGTGCAATGTTCTTGGCGTCTCTCCAAGCGAGATTAAAGTGCACCCATGGGGAGAGCGCTCATTTTATTTCAAAGATCCATTCGGCAACAAATTATGCTTCGTTGATGAGAAAACTATGTTCACTGGATAACGTTCAATCCGACAGAGCTGATGAGGAATACCCGAGAATGATACTGCCAACACAGAAAAGTGAGAGTACGCTTTCTCCTCCTCAGTGACAAAGCAAATACTTTTTTTCCGCGATCGTCAGGTCTCCAAAAACTAAGGGGCTATGGGAGAAAACAAGGAACCTACCCTAAAGCCCCAGCTAAACTTCTTCGACGCGGTGGCAACCGGACTCGCCGCCATCCTGGGCGCGGGCATTTTTGCCGTGATTGCCCCGGCGGCTGGAATTGCCGGCCCCGCCCTTTTGATCTCCCTTTTGATCGCGGCGTTCGTGGCCTTTTGTAACGCAATATCCTCCGCCCAGATGGCCGCGGTCTTTCCCAGGACTGGTGGCACCTACGAATTCGGGAGGCGATTGCTCGGCGAGTGGTGGGGCTACAGCGCGGGCTGGATGTTCCTCGTCGCCAACACGGTAGGGCCCGGCGTTATCGCACTAGCGTTTGGGGGTTACGTCAACGCAATAGTTAGAGTGGTTCCCGCGCACGCGGCGGCCATTGTTGCAGCGCTGGTGATGACAACGATCAACGCCGTTGGCATCCGGCGTTCCGTCCGGATCACAGATGTCGTCGTGGTTCTTTCGATACTCTCTCTCCTAGCGTTCACAATCATCGGCCTACCCGAAACACGGATCCCCATGAATCTCACCCCGTTTGCTCCGGAGGGAGTGGGAGGTATTTTGAGCGCGACCGCCCTTCTCTTCTTCGCATACACCGGTTACAGTCGCATAGCCACTCTCGTGGAAGAAGTCCACAACCCAAGGCATACCATTCCTCGCGCAACGGTAGCAGCGCTCGGGACTGCGACCACCCTTTACGTCTTCGTCGCCCTAACTGCCCTGGGAGTGATGGGTGCGTCGGCCCTTTCAAAGACGACCTCCCCTCTCGAAGCAACCATGGTGGCGATCGGGAGCGGCGCGGGCATCGCGATAATAGCGGCGGGAGCACTGCTTACCACTTTCAACGAAGGGCTATCGGATCTTCTGGGAGTTTCTCGCGTCGCTTTTGCGATGAGCAGGAACAGCGACATTCCGCGGAATTTTTCGAAATTGGGAGCGGATCAAAATCCGTGGCGAAGCGTGCTCCTCGTAGGGGTGGTCTCGATCATCGTGGCGGCTTTTGCTCCGTTTGCAACGGCGGTCGCGATTTCGAGCTTCGGGACGCTGCTTTACTACACGATAGCGAACCTTTCGGCCCTCCGATTGAAAAAAGAGCAGCGCACTTTCCCCCGGGCTCTGTCGGTGGCGGGATTGATAGGTTGCCTTGCGCTAGCATTTTCCTTGGCTCCCCTTGAGATCGGGATTGGTATCGCTATCCTGCTCGTCGGCATTTCGTACAGGGTCTTAAGACGCGCCCTAGTTCGGCGCCCGCCGTCAACATGATTGAGAAGGAGAATTAACCGAAAACCCGGTTGTCCCCAGTTACCAACGATCCCAGTGTATCACGGAGCTCGTCTCCTTCCTGGCAGCCGGTCGAAATTCATTCCCCTTTGTGTACGCGAGTGGCATGAGCGCGGCCTGCATGACTTCCTCATAAGGGATCCCCAGCAGCTTTGCAGTTTCTTCTTCAAATTGAAGATGGAACGTCGTGATCGCGGTACCTAGACCCCTCGCTCTTGCTGCGAGCGCAAAACTCCAAGCCGCTGGAACAACCGACAGCCAGATGCTCGCCTGAACGGCATAGGGGAGGTCATCTGGCCGTGCCTTGTAGCAGGGGATTACAAGTACCGGCACCTTGTCAATGTTCTCCACGAGATACAGTGCGGAATCCCTGACGCGCGAAGATCGTGATTTCGGATCGCCGGCTTGCTTCTGCCTTCCCAAGTCGCTTGAAAAATAACCTTCTGCTCCTTTCCTGTAGAGCTTTCCAACCTCCGCCCTAATCTTTGGGTCAGTCACGATCATGAAATGGTATCCCTGCACATTTGAAGCGGTAGGCGCCTGCAGTGCGATCCTCACGCACTCCTCGATTACTTCCCGTTCAACAGGTTTTGATAGGTCGAGTCTTTTCCTGACCGCCCTCGTAGTCGTAAGCAGTTCTTCCGGCGAAAGATTTAGAGACATTACTTCAATGGCGCCACAACTTTTTCTTATAACTCAATTGCTCCAATCGCACCTGCTGGAATGGGAGGACAGGTCACCTTTCATCAAAAGAGCCAGAAATTCTCAAGAAATCGAATTCTTCCTGCACTTCTATCATTATCATGATTGAGAATCGTGCCGCGCCTTATATCGAAGATTATTGCCCTTGATCTGAAAGAGGCGAGGACGAAAATCATGGAATCCCAAAGCCAGGGTAATCAATTTTCCGGCCGAAGATACATCAATCTTGAATCGTATAGCAGGGAGGGCAAGGCAAAGAGGACTCCCGTCCAGTCTATAGAAAACAACGGCCAAATCTACGTGCGCACTGATCCCAAAACTTGGAAAGTTGGGCGCATTAAGAGAAATCCGTTTGTGCGCATAGTTCTGTCTGACAGGAACGGCAAACCGCAGGGGTCATGGGTTGACGGAGAAGCGCATCTGGTCGAAGCAGACGAGACGCGTGATCAAATACAGCGGATTTTCAAAAAGGAATACGGAACAATTGGCAGTCTCATCGTGGACTTCATCGCTAGGCTAAGAGGGGAAAAGCTATCGGCTGTTATTGCGATCAAACTGCGACCTGAGTCATCTTCTTCAACGGGGAAAGGATTGAATCGGCAGGGTTGA
>JASHPQ010000178.1 GCA_030037995.1 Nitrososphaerales archaeon
AAGCTGCCCTAGTTTCTCTTCATGAAGGCAAATCGAGCCCTCGGTGTGTCCCGGTGTGTGCAGGACTTTCAGCTTGATATTCGGTCCGACTCTCACTTCAGATCCGTTAACCAGCTGAATATCGGGCTCTATCGGGATTTTTTGAATACTGAGCTGTTCTGAAGCTTCATCTTCGGTGGCCAGCCTGTAGGCGTCAAGCTCGTGAATAGCGAGCTTCGCGCCGGTAGTCTTTCGCAAAATGTCATCTTCAGCTGTGTGATCCGTGTGACCGTGCGTATTGACTATCAACTCAAGGCGAAGGTCCAGCTCTCTTAACCGACGCAACAGTTCTTCCGCCCCCTGTGCAACATCAATGACAATAGCGCTGTCTGATCCGTCTTCGTAAATTATGTACACGTTGTTTGCGAGCGGGGGAACGACGAGAGCCTCAATCCTCAGCTTGTCTTTTCTGATCGAACGTCTGCCTTGATTAGCGGGATCGCGCTCCAAACTCTTTCACATCCGGCAAGGGAACGATGAATCAGAAGCGCGAAGCTAAAGATCCGCCATCGTCTTCTTCTTCGTTTTCACCATCGAGGCCTGAAGAGTTTATTGAGTCTGATACCCTCTTCATGTTGTAGCCAATCAGAACCCCGCCCCCTAGCATAACATACGGGAAACTGGCAACCACGTACCCGTACGCCTCCGAGCGTATGCAAGAAGAGGCGTCCGCCCTGCAAATCGAATTTTCAGACAGGATCGTCCCGAGCGGAGCCACTAACATGATCGCTCCCACGGCGAAGACGATCGCCACTGACTTTCTCGTCAGTTCAGCACTTCTGGCCTGAGGCTTCGAACTAGGAGCGCTCACTTTTCAATTATCAACTCCGATTTCCCGGCATCGAGGCTAATCTCTTTTGCTTGGGAAAGTTCGGAAATATCGTTTTCGGGTAGATCGAAGAGGGGGATTCCTGCGATCGCGCATCCGGATGCTGTGGTTATGTCAGTAGTCTGATTAACAATGGCTTTGGGTGCCTTGTGATTCTTGCTTAATCTGTAAATTACATATGCGCCGACCGAGCTGCCGACTGCATTTGGAAATATCAGGATCTTCCCTGCAAAGGGCTGATCGTAAATGGGGCTCTTCGGGTCTGAAACGGTTCCCTTCTCCGGATCTACACCCTGCAAAAAAGCAATAGGTAGATTTGAATAAACTATTTCGCCCTTGGATTTTCCATCCACGATTGCCCTAATTTTCAGAGTTTTCATGCAGCATTTTCCTCGATTAAGGTTTTCGTATCTTTAAGAGAAATGTTCACGCCATGAACCTTGTGCATATAGTACGCCCCCTTGCAGGAATCCGTCTCCACTGAATCAACGTTGAGGGCCGAAATCAGCGGTGTGAAATCGGCGCACGCGTCCCGTACGAAGGTGGCTCCGGCTCCTTCGATCACCTGAGCGTAACCCCTAGTCCGGGAGATTTCGTACATTTTGGAGGAGCAAAATACGAAGCACTTTTTGAGGAAGTGCTTTCCCGCGAGCATCCTGCTAAGCTCATAGAGCTCTTCGATGGTCATCTGGGGACAGCCGAATACCACGGCCTCTCCCTCGCCCGATTGCGATAGCTCCGAAAATACTTCCTCGTACTCCTTCTTCGTAAAGTCAATAGTTTCGAGTCGCTCCTTGGAATTCAGTACGAACATCCCGGAGCTGCCGGTGGTCCCAATGGCCGCGCAGAGGGCTTTCGCTTCCGCCATCCCGAGATCGAATTTCTGCCCTTGGAATCCAATTACCCCCGGAACGTTCTTCCCTGCAAAGTATCCCAGCACCCCGTAGTCTACCGAGCCGGCGAGTCTATCGCCATTTCTTCTCTTCAAGTCGACCCTGATGTTCTTTGTAGGACTGCGGTTGCGCGGAATGTGCAGGTCAGAATAGACCGTCTTTCCGGTTAGAGCGCTGGCGAGCGCGCTCACCGCGCTTTCTCTGTTCGTTCGGAGGCCGAGAATAGAATTTGCGTAAATTGCTGCCGAAGATTCGGCCCACGCGACGCTCGTACCTCTTCTAGGTACTTTGTAGGACTGGAAAGGAACGCAGGTAAAGGAATTAGCGATCCCAAGTTTTTCATAGTAAGATATAATCTTCAGCTGCTTGTCGGCGTAATCTGCTGGAATATCGAGAGAATCCCAGTTCTCGATGTCCATCCCGCAAGGATTCACCGTGGTAAAAACTCTAAACTTAGTGCCGCGGGTGGAGCTTATTTTCTTGAGAAAATCTAATCCGTACTCTCCGATGGTCAAGTACGAGACTCCGGAGACGTGAGCCCATTTTATCGGGATCAATCTTTTGGCGTTGCTGATCTTGCCGATCGCCACAAGTACTCGGTAAGCGATTTCCAAAGCTTCCCCACTCTCGCCCGCGAGGGCTTTTTCTTCTGACTTTGTGAGAAACAACGCTCTAAATCATCTGGGCGTAAGAAAGATAATTTATTTCATGCCAGTTGAGTAAAGCGCTCTTTGGATGCTATCCAAAACCGCTTGTTCCTCGGGCGTTTCAGTTATCTTTGCTCGTTCGAATTTCTTACGATCTTGATTTACCGGAAGAGTGGCATCCAGACCAATCTTTGAGGTCACACCAGACTTTGCGCTGGAGGGATCCAAGCTTGATCCTCTTGCACCGTTTATCTGGAGAAGGCCGGTGGCAGACTGGAATCTCGTTGACAGTGCCCATTCTACCGCAGTTAGGTCAAACGGATCGATGTCGCTGTCTACAGCGATGACGAGCTTCAGTGGATGTGAGGCCGCAAAGCAATTTACGATGGCGGTCTTGCCGTCCCCGTCGCTTAATTTGTCAATGCTAACGACGCAGTGAAAGTAGCCGCTTCCGGCGGGAGTCAGGTTGATCCCGCGAATCTTTGGGATAGCCTTTGAGAGAACATCCCTGATCTTCAACTCCTGAGGAAGACCCATGAACATGGAGTGCTCCCGTGTGCTTGCCACTACCGCTTGATAAACGGCATCTGAAGAGTAATGCATCCTCTCAAATGTAATGATGGGTTGCTTTCGGACATCGTCATAAGTCCCAGTAAGATCTACAAACGGTCCCTCGTCTGTGAGATCATGAAAGTCAATGAATCCCTCGAGGACGATCTCGCTATCAACCGGGACAGAAATGCCGGTCAATTCAGAGGAAACTAGCTCCAGTTTTCCTCCGGACAGGGAGTTTGCAATGTCATACTCACTCAGACCGTACTGGAGTTGCAGTGAGGCCGCAACGAATACTTGCGGAGGAGGGCCAATGATCAATGATAGCGGCACTTTGCCCCCCGTCTCCTTCGCTATCTGGTTCAGATGCCGGGGCACAATCCTTGCGGTCACCTTATTTTTTGACAGTACAAGCATTCGGTGAAAGGAGAGATTTTCGGAATTAGTCCCGGGAAACTTTGCCGCAACGATTCCCGCGGTGAGATACCTCCCGGCCTCGTTGTCAAAGTGCTTCAAAACGGGCAGTTTAGAAAGATCCGGTTCCCCACTGAAAGCCCAGTCAGAATGCCTGAAGTTTGCGACGTGACCCTTAGGAATCGGGTGTTTCAAAGCCGCTTCAAGAGATTCAAGGAGCGTTCCCTTCTCAATTCCCAACCCCAGCTCCACATTTTCTCGGGTGGCAAGGAGATTGCCGGCTACACCAAAGGAAAATCCTGAGACATTCTCGAAAAGAAATGCGTGCTCTTGAAATTTAGTGAGGACTGTAGAAATCTGGAAATCTGGGGATACCTTGTCGCTTACGACGGTCAATAAATTGCGCGCTTTGAGGGAGCTGAGAAACTCCTTCAAACTAGGCGATCAAATCCCTAGCTCAGCAATTTTCGGACTTCGTTTATCAGTGTTTTCATGGAAGCAGCATCGAGTTCTTCTCTGAGATACAGAGACACTACAGCGATTCCGCGAAGTTTTTCTGCGAGCATTTCTCCGACCATCCCCGCGAATATCGATCCCTTGCTTTCAGGGATCAGAGCTGAAGATGCAGATCTTTCTCCAGTTCTTACTGCAACCGTTATGGCACCCATCCGCGGCACTCGGTCCTCGGTGATGCTAGAGAAACATCCATTGGAGAGAACGAGTAACTCGACTTCGAATATTCTGCCACCCACATTGCATTCAGCGCTGAGGAGCCTCTTTTTTTCCGTTCCGTCTCTCCCGGCCCCGTCTGACATATTCTGTCTGTTTGCCCTGATTTTCTCGAATCCTAAATAAACCCGATCGCAAATACCTCGTCCCATTAAGCGATGTTAAGTTCTAAAGAAAGACGAGGCCGTCATTTTGGCCGCCTCCGGATAAGGTGGACGACATTTATCAAAACTACAAGATAGATCAGCCCCTGACAAAAATCAAACGCTGGGATTCCCTTTAGAGTGCACCCACCGTTCCCGCAGTTCGGATTTGTCGCAGTGTATTGATACGTCAAAAACGAGAGATTGAGAACCACGTTCGACTCGCCGAATCCATTACCGTATGGAAAAACCGGGGCGGTCATGAGAGCGGGGTATGCCATGTACTCCAGATATCCCGCAATAACAGCAAGCAACAGGAGGATCGCATTCACTAGGATGAATGTGCCTGACCAGTACCTTCCCCGCGAAACCCGCGATGCTCCGAGAGGCTCGTTCTCCTCCGAGCTTGAAGCGTTTTCGGGTTCCTTTCCGTTAGCATTCAAGAGGTCCTCAGGCTCCCTCAATCTTAGCGCTTAGGCCTCGAGATTTCGGACATTACCACATAAAGGGTGAATCTTCCCTCTTTAAGCATGTTCAATCTGGAGACACAGGAACCCAATCTTTTCGGATGCCGGATCCAGACCACGAACGTGGAGATCAATTTGATGGGCGAGATGATCGTTTTTACTCGTTTGGAGATCATCGGAAGTTCATGAGATCAGGGTTGCTCCCATTTTTGGATACCGTGTACTTCATGAAAATGTTTGGTTTGAGATACCAGAGTGGAGAGATCAGCACATCGGCAAGGTGCAGGAACGTGAAACGGTGAAGTTTAATTCCGATAGAATTTTCAAACATTCCAGTCCCCAGCCTTGCCTCTTCTTTCAGGAACTCGGTGGAATAATATTTCAGAGGAGCAGCGTAGATCTTGTGGCCGCATTTTCCCTCACCGACCAGCGTGTTCGATCTTAAGCGATGATATTTTCCAAAGGTTAGATTAGGGGCGCTTATGATGACAGTGGCACCTTGTTTTGCGACTCTACGAATTTCCTTCAGGACAATCAGGGGATCCGCCAGATGATGCACGACCCTTATCATGAAGATATAATCGAACGTCTCATCTTTGAATGGGATCTCGTGGATCTCGGACCTTACTATTTCTGTTATTTTGATCCGCCGCGACGCCTTTTGGATATTCGCTCTAGAAAAATCAACCATCACGACTCTTGAAAAATATGGCTCCAGGAAGGACGTCAGTCTCCCAAATCCCCCTCCTAATTCCAGGCAAGCGCCGGATGGTTTTACCCAAGAGGCTAGAATTCGCTTTTCCGCGAGGTCTTCAATCTGCTTGTTCTCCCACTCGCGACTGTAGTCGTACCTCTCATAATCTGGAATCGCTAATGCTTCAGCCAAACTTTGGTCACTTCACTAACAGGCGGAGATAGCCGAGTAAGTCCCGAGATCTTCTTCTTAATACGAGGATAATTAAGCAAAATCCGGGCAAGCCATTTTAGTTACAATTGTAAGATTGCTTGTTCAGTCGGTCAATGTCTTACACGAATTCGTCGAGTGATTTGGTGTCCCCATCTACATGTCCGTGATATGCATTTAGGTAAATGAATAGGCGTGGTATGCTCTAGGAGCAGTGTTGTTAATGGTGGGAGTTGAGGCTGTCGGCCTGAAATATTTTGAGACCCTTAAACTGTTGACAACGGGAAGGAAGAGCGGCCTACCTCACGTTGTAATGTTGAGGTTCGTTTTCTCGAGAGGTAACTTCTTCGTGATCCCTGGGAAGCATCGGAGTGACTGGATCCTCAATGCGGTCGCCTCGGGGGAAGCTACAGTCAGATTAGGCGACTATTCGCAGTCAGTGAAGTGTAAGCTGTTTTCTAATCCAAAGGAGATCTCTGACCTTTTCATTAGAAAATATGGAGAGAGAGTAGTTGCAGACTGGTATTCTGATTCAGGGAGTTGTTTGATGCTCATCCCGGTCGGTGAGCTTACCGCGAGGGGAAGAATTCGTGGAGAGAATGAAACGACTCTGGACTTCAACACCTGGAAAGAAACTGGAAAGAACTACTATTCCGCTGTATCCGAGGCTTTTGATTCCGCCTCAGATGAGTACGATTTTACGATCCGCCAGAATTTCATCAACGTGTGGATCAGGAACAGGTCGATAAAGGAGCTTCTGTTTCTCACGAGACCCGACGACGTACTTCTGGAGATCGG